>VGFU01000006.1 GCA_016868755.1 Bacteroidota bacterium
CTCTCCGCGCAAGTACTTGGCCGTCAGGCTGTCTGACGCGAGAAGTTCGGCGTAGTTGCCCTCGGCGACCACGCGTCCGCCGTGCACTCCAGCGCGTGGACCCATATCGACGATGTGGTCGGCGTGGCGCATCAGCTCTTCGTCGTGCTCCACGACCACCACGCTGTTGCCGAGGTCTCGCAGCCGCTCAAGGCTGCGAATGAGGCGGTCGTTGTCGCGCGGATGAAGTCCGATGGACGGCTCGTCGAGAATGTAGAGCACGTTGACCAGCTGCGAACCGATTTGGGTCGCCAGGCGAATTCTTTGGGCTTCACCGCCACTCAAGGTGCGCGCCGAACGGCTGAGGGACAGGTAGCTTAGCCCGACGTCGTTTAAAAAACCAACCCGCGTGGCGAGTTCTTTAAGGATTTCTCCTCCGATGCGCTGCTGGGCGGGGGGCAGGCTTTGGTGCACCCCCTCGAGCCACTGCGACAGCTCGTGCAGCGGCAGGGCCGCTACCTCAGCGATTGACCTGCCCGAAATGCGGAACATCAGCGACTCGGGCTTCAGGCGTCCGCCCGAGCATTGGCCGCACATTCCGTCTTCGAGGTAGTCGTCGGCCCAGCGCTGCAGGCTCTTGCTGCCGTCGCGCCCTTGAGCTTCAATGAACGGTTTCAGTCCTTCGTACTTGATACTGATTTTGCGCGAAATTCCTGCGGCTTTTTGGGTGTGCGTGAAGTCCTCACTGCAGCCGTGGATGATCGCGTGGCGACCTTCTTCGGGCAGATCCTTCCATGGGGTGTCGAGCGTGTACCCGTAGCGCCAGCCAATGTGCTCCAGCTGCTGAAAAATCCAGGAGGCCTTGTAGGACCCGAGCGGAGCGAGGGCGCCGTCGCGCAAACTCAATCGGGCGTTTGCCACTACCTTTTCTAGGGCCAACTCGCGCACCGTTCCGAGGCCGTCGCAGTGCGGACACGCGCCCTTGGGCGAGTTGAAGCTGAAGGTGTTGGGCTCGGGCTCGGGGTAGGACAACCCGGTGGTCGGACACATCAAGTTGCGGCTAAAGTGCTTCTGGGATTGGCGTTCCCATTCCACCACGGTGATGCTGCCGTGCCCCAGGCGCATGGCTATGGCGATGCTTCGCTTGAGGCGGTCTTCGTCGTCGGTTCCCGGGCTTAGGCGGTCGACCACCACGTCGATGTCGTGGGTTTTGTAGCGGTCCAGTTTGAGTCCGCGGTCAATGTCAACCCACACGCCGTCGACGCGGGCCTTGAGGTAGCCTTGCTTGGCGAGTCCCTCAAACAGCTCGCGGTAGTGGCCTTTGCGCGCCCGAACCACCGGGGCCAAGATGGCCACGCGCGCCCCGTTAAAGTCGCGAAGCACGCGCTCGAGAATGGCGTCGTCGGTGTAGCTCACCATTTCTTCGCCGGTCGCCAGAGAATACGCGGTGGCGGTGCGGGCATAAAGGAGCCGCAAAAAATCGTAAACCTCGGTCACCGTGCCTACGGTCGAGCGCGGATTTCGGTTGGTCGTTTTTTGCTCGATGGCGACCACGGGCGAAAGTCCTTCGATGCGGTCGACGTCGGGGCGTTCCATGGTTCCCAAGAATTGACGGGCGTAGCTACTAAACGTTTCCATGTAGCGGCGCTGGCCCTCGGCAAATAGCGTATCAAACGCTAGCGACGACTTGCCGCTTCCGCTGAGCCCGGTGACGACCACGAGCTTGCGGCGCGGCAGCTCTACGTCGATGTTTTTTAGGTTGTGGGCACGGGCACCCAGAATGCGCAGGTTCATCAACTAAGGTTAACGCCGTTCGGGGAGTTCGAGTTCGAACGCGGTGGAGTCGGGATTGTCGAGCAGGGCCTCCCGCAGCCAGGGGTTGCGGCGCTTGAGCTCGCGGTAGCTGAGGCCTTCGCGCTGCGCCCATCGCCCCCAATGGGCCACGCTGCTGTCGATAACGATGCGGCGGCCGGGTTCTTCGCGCCAAAGTTCTTCAGAGCGCACGTGGTAGCCGTAGTGTTCTGGGTGCTCCAGAATGAGCTTAAGGGCGGTGATGCGAAACGCGTAGCGGCCGGTCTCTTCGTTCCAGGTCATGCGAAAGTAGCTGCGTTCGCCTTGGCGTTCCGTTTGGCGGAGTACCCCGTTGAGCCCCATGTTGTAGGCGGCGGCAGCCAAAAACCATGATCCCGTTTGGGCGTAGGCATTTTTAAGGTAGGCGGCCGCGGTTCGCGTGGCCTTCTCAGCATGGTAGCGTTCGTCAATTTGGGCATCGACTCGGAGTCCGTGTTCCCGCGCCGTGGCCGGCATAAACTGCCACAAACCCGCAGCGCCCGACGACGAGTAGGCCGTAGGCTGAAATCCGCTCTCGGCTGCCAAGAGGTAGACGAAATCTTCAGGAACCCCCTCTTCGCGTAGCCATCCGCGCACCCGGGCCTCCCAGCGCGGACGCCGCTGCAGCATGAGCAGGGTGTTGGAATGCCAGTAGGTGTTGGCGTGAAGCTCGCGGCTCAAGGCTTCGGCAATATCGGCATCGCCCAGGGGCACCAGTTCGCCAAAAACCTCGAGCTTTTGGGGGAGCGGAACCACTACGGTTTCGTTGGTGGAGGCCACTCGGCTCAATGCATCGAGTACGGCGTCACTTCGGCTGCCAAGTAGCACGCCTCCCGCAAAGATGACCAGAGCCAGAAGCCAGCTGCGATGAATTTTATTCACCACGAGAAGGGGCTTTGAAACGTTTGAAACGCTTGACCAACCTGGTCTTTCGCGCTTACGGTAAAGGGTTCAGGCGAATTCCAAATTCCGCTCCAATCAATGCCCAAGTCGGCGTCGGCGTAGCTGATGCAGCCCTCGGCCTCGGGCGCGTAGCAGTCGGTGCAGAGGTACTGAAATACGGTATCGTCCTCGAGCGTCAAGAATCCGTGGGCAAACCCCGGCGGAATGTAAAGTCGGTGCTTGGTCACGGTGTCGAGTACCAACCCAACGTGCTGTCCGTAGGTCGGCGAACCGACGCGAAGGTCGACGGCGACGTCGTAGACGGATCCGCGCACCACCGAAACCAATTTGCCCTGAGCACGAGGCGGAACCTGAAAGTGGAGGCCGCGAAGGACTCCGCGCTTGCTCATGCTCTCGTTGTGCTGCACGAATTCGGGCACGCCGGCCGGGAGCACGTCGCGGCGCAGCGACTCAAAAAAGTAGCCGCGCTCGTCACCGAACACGCGGGGTTGCATGAGGATGAGGCCAGGAATCGGGGTTTCGAGCAGCGTCATGGTCGGGTAAAAGCGTCTGAGGTGAGTTGAATGAGGTCGCGGTAGGATTGGGGGTTTCCGGCGGCTATGCTGCCGCAGCGCACGAGGTCGTAGTCGTCCAATTCCGTGCCGAAAAAGTCCGTGGAAATCCCACCGGATTCGCGCACCAAGAGGATTCCGGCGGCGACGTCCCATGCTGCGAGTCCGTGCTCAAAAAAGCCTTGAAAGCGTCCGTCGGCAACCCAAGCCAGGTCGGTGGCTGCGGAACCGAAGCGGCGCACGCCCCGAGAAGCGCGAAAGCAGGCCTGCAGGGCGTCGAGGTACTGCGGCATTTGCGAAAATTCGTGGTAGGGGAAGCCCGTGGCGACCAAACCGTCGCGCAGCGGCGCTCCGTGGCGCAGGTCGAGGGCTCGTCCGTCGCAAAAGGCTCCGAGGCCGCGCTCGGCGGTGAACATGCGCGCCTGCCCCAGCTCATACACGGCGGCCCACACCAGGTCGCGGCCCTGCATCAGCGCCACCGACACGGCATAAGGCGGCAGGTCGTGGATGAAGTTGGTGGTGCCGTCCAGCGGATCGATGATCCAGTTGAACCCGCCGTCGATCCAGGACTCGCCGCCCTCTTCGCCAAGCACCCCGCTGCCCGGCAGCAGTGCCGTGAGGCGCTCGATAAGCATCTGCTCGGCCTGCTGGTCGACGTAGCTCACCAGGGAATTCAGCGATTTGGTTTCGACGCGGTTGGCGGCGAATTCGCGGCGTTCGCTGCGGATCCAGTCGCCGACGGCGCGAACGGCTTCGGTGTACGCCAGCGTATTCATACGGCCGAGGTTTGGGCGGGATCCGCAGCCGGCCGGGTGGCCACCGTGTCGCGCGGCGTGAGTTCGGTGAGTTCGACCCAGGCGCGGGTTCCGGCAAGCGCCGCATCGTAGTCGGCCTCGACCCGAATGTAGTTGTCGGTGTAGCCCAGCATGCGGCCGTCGCGCTCAGAATGCTCCCAGACCACGCGGCGCACGCTGCCCAGGTGCCGCTCGCAAAATTCGCGCTGCTTGATGGCGCTCAAGAGGCGCAGACGTCGGTTGCGCGCCTTGCGTTCGGTTTGCCGCACGACGCCTTCGAGGTGAACGGCCTCGGTTCCGGGCCGCTCCGAGTAGGTGAACACGTGGAGGTAGGCGATGGGGAGCGCCTCCAAAAAGCGGTAGGTATCGAGAAAGTGGTCTTCGGTTTCGCCCGGAAAGCCTACGATCACGTCAACCCCGATGGCCGCGTCGGGCATGCGGTCGATGATGCGGGCCACCCGCTCGGCGTACAGCTCGCGGCGGTAGCGGCGCTTCATCCAGCCCAGCACCTCGTTGTTGCCGCTCTGCAGCGGAATATGGAAGTGCGGAACCCAGCGCGCGCTCTGCGCCGTGAAGTCGATGATTTCGTCGCGAAGCAGGTTGGGTTCGATGCTCGAAATCCGAAGCCGGTCCAGCCCGTCCACCTGGTCAAGCGCCTGCACGAGCTCGCTGAAGGTGTGGTCGTGGCGCTTGTTGCCGTGTTCGCCTTTGCCGTAGTCACCGACGTTGACCCCGGTCAGCACCACCTCGAGCACGCCTTGTGCGGCCAGTTCGCGGGCCTGCGCCACCACCTGGTCAAGTGGGGCGGAGCGGCTCACGCCGCGGGCCATCGGTATCGTGCAGTAGGTGCAGACGTAGTCGCATCCGTCCTGTACCTTTAAGAAGGCGCGGGTGCGGTCGCCCATGCTGTAGGCGGCGTGGTACTGGTCGACGTCGTGGATTTCGCAGGCGTGGACCTCGGCCTCGGGCCGCTTGCGCAGGTCGCTCAAAAACTGCCTGAGAAAAGGTTTTTCTTTAGCACCAAGCACCAAATCTACCCCCTCCATGGCTGCGATTTCGCTGGGGCGCAGCTGGGCGTAGCATCCCGTAATCACGATAAAGCACTCGGGGTTGGCGCGCAGAGCTTGGCGCACGAGTCCGCGGGTCTCCTTGTCCGCTTCTTGGGTCACCGAGCAGGTGTTGATCACGGCTACGTCAGCGGCCTCCTCAAAGTCGGTGCGCACGAAGCCGGCGGCATATAAATCGCGGGCCAGCGTGCTGGTTTCGGCAAAATTGAGCTTGCACCCAAGGGTGTGAAACGAAGCGCGAAGTCCGGCGGGATGCATCCTGCGAAAATAGCGAATTTTCGCGGCTATCTTTGGCTCGAAATGCTTCGTTTTGCTCGGAATTCTGCGCGCCTAGTGCGCCATCTCGCGGTCGGCGCGTTGGCCCTGGTTGCCCTGCAGTGCCGAACCGAGCCTAAGGAGGACGAGGGACTGCTCTTTCGCTACAACGAGGCCAGCGGAATTTCGTCGCTCGACCCCGCCTTTGCCCGCGATCAAGCCCACAACTGGGTCATTCGCCAGCTCTACACCACGTTGTTTGAGACCGACTCTTCGGGCCAGCTGCGCGGACTCCTCGCCGAGGCCTGGGGCAGCGCCGCCGACGGACGAAGCGCGGGAATCCGCATTCGCCGCGACTTTGCCGCCCACGACGACCCCTGCTTTGAAGGCCAAACGCACTACCTCGACGCCCACGACGTCGCCAGCAGCCTGCAGCGCCTCAAAAGCCCGGCAACGGCTTCGCCCGGAGCGTGGCTGCTCGAAACCGTCGATTCGGTCTGGGCTGCGTCGACCGATTCGCTCGTGCTCACCTTGACGGCGCCCGATCCGGCGCTGTGGAGCAAGCTGAGCGTGCCCTACACGGCGGTGGTTCCGCGCCAAGCCATCGCCCGCTACGGCGCGGACCTCAGCGAGCACCCCGTGGGTTCCGGCCCATTTCAGTTCAAAGCGTGGCAGCGCGGCCAAAAGCTGGTCTTGCGGCGCCATCCCAACTACGCGGAGCGCGATGCCCAAGGGCAGCAATTGCCCTACCTCGAAGCGGTGAGCATTACGTTTACGCCTGACCGGCAGTCCGCGTTCATGGCATTTGTGCAGGGAGAACTCGACTTTTTGACGGGCATCGACCCCACGTACAAAGACCAATGGCTCGAGGCCGACGGCAGCCTGAAGGCCCAGTGGCGCGACCAATTCACGCAACGCACCGCCCCCTTTCTCAACACGGAATTTCTGGTGGTGCGCTACGGTCCCTGCAATCCGAGCTACCTCGCCGACGTAAGGGTGCGGCGGGCCCTCAACTGGGCGGTGGACCGCGACGGAATCATTGGCTACCTCAAAAACGGCATGGGCGTTCCCGCTCATGGCGGAATTTTACCCGCCGGCATGCCCGGCTATCGACCCGCGGCGGATTGGGCAACGCCCTGGAGCTACCGACCTGATTCTGCCCGCATTCTGCTTCAGCAGGCCGGCATTCTAACCCCCGACGGGCGCCCCAAGCCCGGAATCCAACCCCTCGTCTTGAGCACCACCGCCTCGTACCGCGACGTCGCTGAATTTTTGCAAAGTTCTTGGACCCAACTTGGGTTACCCGTCGAAGTGCAGGTGCTGCCGTCGGCCACCTTTCGCGAAGACAAAGCCCAGGGACGCCTCGGACTCTACCGGGCGAGCTGGATTGCCGACTACCCCGACCCGAGCAACTACCTCATGCTCTACGGCGAATCGGGCGGCCCCAACGTTAGCGGATTCAGCGGGTTAACCGGTTACAACACTTTTCGCGCGGAATCTGATCCCTCCAAACGCACCCAGCAGGCCGCCCAGCTCGACGCCGAGCTTCACCGTCAGGCCGTCCTTATTCCGCTCTTTTACGACGTCAGCCTCAGGGCTTGGCCCAAGGAGTGGGGGGGTCCGCCGCCGCACCCCATGAATGAATTGGATTTGCGCAGGGTGCGCAAAAGCAGTAACTAGCAGCTAGCAACTAGTTGCCTGAAATGGCCACCCGCACCGGGTTGTGGTCGCTCCACTTTTGCTTGACCACCTGGTGTTCGAGGGCAACCCAGGGTCCGCTGGTCCAAACCCAGTCAATTCGCAGCGGAACGACGCGCAGTCCCCGGTAGGTACTGCCCCAGCCGGCGCCCGACTGCACGAAGCTGTCGCGGCCCAGCTCTCGGAGCCTTCGGTGGCTCGCTGAGGTGGGGCTGTCGTTGAAATCGCCGAGCACCACGACCGGCCGAGGGCTGGCGGACCACCATTCGGCAAGCGCTTCGACTTGAACGGAACGGGGCTCCGCCCGCCGAACCATGCGGCGGAGCAAGAGCTTGGCGCTTTGCCACCATCCAGCTTTGGCCTGTTCTGACTGGGCCTCACGCAGGTCTACGTCGGTGCTCACCAAGTGCACGTTCACGACCCGCACGGTGTCGCCCGCGGGCAGGAGCAGGTCGGCCCAAAGAAACCCAATGCGACCCGAATCCCCGGGGTAATCCACTTGGTCCCACTGCACGATGGGGTAGCGGCTGTACAGCGCTAAATCGTAGGCCTCTACGCGGTGCGTGAACTCAGCCCTAAGGAACGATTCGGCAGCGGTGCCGCGGCGCACGTCCTGCAGCGCCAGTACGTCGACGTCAAGATCCACCGCAAACTGTGCCATTTCGTGCACGGTTGCCGAATCGTCGGTCCACGTGCGGTTGCGCCAGTGGTGCACGTTCCACGACGCCATCGAAACCTGCGGGTCGCGGGTCGGAGCAGCCGGTCGCCGCACCTGCATCCAGCTGCCCATCGGAGTCCAGAGGAGGGCGAGCAAGGTTCCGCCCAAAAGGGCCGAGGGGTGAAGGTGGGCGGTGGCCATCATGCCCCAGCCCACATGGTACAGTACTAGATAGGGCAGCAGCAGGCTAAGCGGAGCCAGCAACGCAACGTCCGTAGCCATGCCCAACCAAGCCAGCCCCGTTATGGGCAGGGCGAGCAGCTGCGGAATCCACCACAATCGGCGGCCCCACTTACTTTTTTTGGCTGTGGCGCGCAAGGATTTTTCGTTCGTTAGCGGTCAAGGCATCGTA
Organism: Bacteroidota bacterium; assembly: GCA_016868755.1. Classification (GTDB taxonomy): domain Bacteria; phylum Bacteroidota; class Bacteroidia; order Flavobacteriales; family Schleiferiaceae; genus TMED14. The sequence goes on from VGFU01000006.1 coordinate 8,148, forward strand.
GCCTTTGGCCGAAATCTTGTCTAAAAGTTGGTCTAGGCTGGGCTCCTTTGGGCGGACTACTTCAAGCGGACTCGCCGAACGCCGTGCCGAGCGCCTACCTAGGCGCAGGTCGAGCAGGTGGGGCCGGTAGGCCATAAACCACCCGGCAGCGGCCCCCGCAAGGTGTGCAGCCCTCGCCGTCGTGTCGGGCGAAAATAGTCCGACCAGATCCATGCCCAGCAGCACCGCGAGCACGACCCAAAGCTTGAGCTCCAGGACCATAAACAGCCGAACCTTAAAGTCGGGAATGCGCACCGCTGCCGCGGTAAACACCGCATAAACCCCAGCTGATGCGCCGACTACCCAGGCGGGCCGCCAGATGCCGGCCAGCCAGGCGCCGAGTCCGCCCACGACCACGCCAACGACAAAAAGCTTGAGGATGCGCGTTGCCGGCCACAGTGTTTCGAGGAGGGAGGCGGTGAAGTACAGGGTCAGCGCGTTGAACACCAAGTGAAGGAGTCCGTGGTGCAGCGCACCGTAGGTCAGCAGCGTCCAGGGCTGGTACAACGGACTCAGGCCCTCCGTGTCGAGCGATAGGTAGCGCAAGATTCCGGCCTCGGCAGGCCATCCGACCAGCCAACCGACGACTTCGAGCACGGTTTGGATACCAAAAACGAGCACAAGCCCCGCGATCAGCCGGTTGATGGGGCTGTGCTGGGTCCACATGCGAAACTGGTCCAACGGGCTCACGGCGTGGGCTGGTTTAGAAACGGGTGCGGCTCGACTGCCATTTGCGAATCAACAGGTAGCCAAACAGCATTCCGCCGACGTGGGCAAAGTGCGCGATGCTCGACCCCGACGAAGCGACGCCGTTGAACAGTTCAAAGAGTCCGTAGATGGCCACAAAGTACTTGGCCTTGATGGGCAGCAAGAAGTAGAGGTAAATCTGCTGGTTGGGGTACATCATTCCAAATCCCAGCAGCAGTCCAAACACAGCGCCTGAGGCCCCAACCGTCGGTGTTAGCGCGAGTGACTGCATCTGGTACAGGGCCTCGACGCTGCCGCTGAACTGGTGCAGGTTCGACGCCTGAAGGTATTCCCAGTAGTTCACGCCTAGGTGCAGCGCGGCGGCGCCAAATCCGGTCGCAAAGTAGTAGGTCAAAAAGCGCTGGCTTCCCCAGCGGTTTTCGAGCGGAGTTCCAAACATCCAGAGGGCAAACATGTTGCCCAATATGTGACCCAAGTTGCTGGTATCATGCAAGAAAAGATGGGTAACCAGCTGGAACGGTTTAAACAGTTCGCTTACGGGCAAGTAGAGCCCAAACTGCCTCACGACGTCAAAGCCCATGCGGCCAAAAACGATGCTAGCAAAAAAGGCGAGTCCGTTGATGATCAACAAGTTCTTCACCACGGGCGGAAGAAAGCTGAATCCAGAAGGTCGGTAGTGCATGCTTAAAAGAATCGGGCCAGTTCGTCGGCGTTCAAAAGTCGGGCCGTGGGGCGGCCCAGGTCGTCGGTCCAGGGGTCGCTGCAGGCAAAAAGTCGGTCGATGATGTCTTGGGTTTCGCCCCGCCGCCGCGGGTGCGCGCTGAGCCATTGGCTAACCCAGGTGCGGAGTTCGCTTGGGTCATCCGGGTCGACGTGCGCCAGCCCTTGAAGCCAATCGATGGTCGATTCCGGGGCGCAGTGCCCGGGGCCGGCGGTCCAGGTCCAGCCCTCAGCATCGGTTTGCCACGCAAATCCCCAGGCGGCAAGGCGGTCTTGCCAGGCGTCGATCAGCCCGGGGTTGGGGGTCCATTCCAGCGGAAAGAGCCAGTTCTGCCCCGAGTGGGGGTGGGCATCGAGCCAGCGTTCGAGGTCAATGCGGCGCTGCGCCCGATCCAAGTGGACCACAACGAGCTTGTCGGGCATGGGCACGAGCGCAAACGTTCCAGCAATGCTTAGGGCCGCGGCCGCCGGGTTGGGTCGGCGCATACCGGAGTCGAGAACTTCTTCGTTCCAACCGGAACTGGGCAGTTCGAGCTCGTGCTGCACTCCGTGGCCCTCGACCGCGGGCGGAGCCAAAAATTCCAAGCTGCGGGCGGCTGCAGCGGCGCTGCTACCGTTGCCGTTGCCGTTGCCGCGGGGGGCCGACTCCGCCAAAAACGGATTGTAGTTCGGATTTACGTAAATGCCTGGGGCTTCGGGCCTGCTGCGGGTGCTCCAGTCGATGTGTTCGCCGACGGGAACCTCAAAGTCTAGGGTGGGCGCAATTTGGTGGATGCCGAGGGCGCGCCGCACGGCGCTCCGCACCACCGCATACACCCCGCGCTCGTCGTCAAACTTCACCTCGGTTTTGGCAGGATGCACGTTGACATCAATGCGCTCGGGATCGAGGTTCAGGTACAGCACGTAGGCTGGATGCTGGTCGCCCGAAATCAGGCCTTCAAAAGCCTCGAGCACCGCACGATGGATGTAAGGACTGCGCACCGTTCGGCGGTTGACAAACAAAAACTGGTCGCCGCGGGTCTTGCGGGCGGCCTCGGGCCGTAGCACAAAACCGTGCACGTGCACCAGGTCGGTCGTTTCGTCGACGGGCACGAGTTTTTCGTTGCTTCGCCGGCCGAGTACGGCGGTGGTCCGCTGCCGGAGGTTGCCGGGCTCAAATACGCGTTCGTCGGCATTTTGGTGGCGGAGCACCATGCGGACCTCGGGGTGGGCGAGGGCCAGCGCGTCAAACGTTTCAAGGACGTGCTTGAACTCTACGGGGTCCGACTTCAAAAACTGGCGCCGCGCCGGAACGTTAAAAAACAGGTTGTCCAGGCTGACGCTCGTTCCCACGGGGCCGGGGCTGGGCATGCTGCCTTCGTGCTGTCCGCCGGAGCAGCGCAGCTCAATGCCCACTTCGTGTTCGGCGGTTCGCGACCGAAGCTTGACGTGGCCCACGGCCGCCATCGAGGCGAGGGCTTCGCCGCGAAAACCCATGGTCGTCAGGGCAAAAAGGTCGTCGGGCTCGCGGAGCTTTGACGTCGCATGGCGGACCAACGCCATGGGCAGGTCTTCGGGCGCAATACCGTGGCCGTTGTCGCGCACCTGAATGCGGGTGCGTCCGGCGTCGAGCAACGCAACTTCGATTTCGGTGGCCCCAGCGTCGAGGGCGTTTTCTACCAATTCCTTGACGACCGACGAAGGCCGCTGCACGACTTCGCCGGCGGCGACGAGGTTGGCCACCGACTCGGGGAGCGCGAGAATGGGGGCCAGGCTCATCTCAGGAGCAGCGAAGCCAAAACCAACAATGCGCCAAAAATGCCGGCCATGCGCAAAAATTGGCTGCTGCCAGCTGATCGGGTGGTCCGCTTCGCCGACCACGCCTCGTGCAGCCGCTCTTTACGCGACGCAGGATCGCTACCTGCGTCTTGGCCGAGTTGAGCAAGGCGTTCCTTGCGTTCGTCGTAGTAGCGGTGCTGCAGCTGAAAACCGCGGGGTTTGCTCTGGTTTTTAAACAGGGAAAAAAGCGCCATACCCCCCAAAGGTACCGCGATTTTTGGCCTACTTTGGGGCTATGAAAGCCAAATGGATCCTCGGTGCCGCATTTTTATGCAGCCCTTTGATACACAGCGTACTGCGTGCGCAATCCCTCGAACAGCAACTGGGTCAGCTCATCATGGTGGCGGGCTACAGCAACAAAGGCTCGGCGGAACTCGACCGCCTCGAGGACCTGGTTCGCCGCGGTGAGGTGGGCGGAATCATTTGGATGCAGGGCGGCCCCGAGCGCCAGCGGGCGGCCATTCAGCGCCTGCAAACGATTGCACTGAAGAAGATTCCGTTGATGATGGCCCAAGACGCCGAATGGGGTGCGGAGATGCGGCTTGACAGTGTGCCGCGCCTGCCGTGGCCGCTGACCTTGGGGGCCACGGGCGACACCGGGCTCGCTCGCCGTTACGGCCGTGCGTTGGCTACCGAATCGCGCATGCTGGGCATTCACGTCAACTTTTCGCCGGTCGTCGACGTCAACACCAACCCGCGCAACCCCATCATCGGACAGCGCGCCCTGGGGAGCGATCCGCACCGCGTCGCGCTGCTCGCGAAGGCCCAAATTCGCGGAATGGAGCAGGCCGGAATCATGGCCTGCGTCAAGCACTTCCCCGGCCACGGCGACACGGAGTCCGACAGCCACCACACGCTGCCCACGGTGGGTCGTCCGATTCGAGAGCTCCGTCGCCTGGACCTGGCTCCGTTTGCCGCAACCTTTGATGCGGGTGTTGGCTCGGTCATGGTGGCGCACGTGAACGTTCCGGCGCTTGATCCGAGCGGAACCCCGGCCTCGCTCAGCAAGGCCGTGGTCACCCACTGGATGCGCGACAGCCTGAAGTACGAGGGGCTCAGCTTTACGGACGCCCTCAACATGAAGGGGGTGGCGCAGGACCTCGCCCCGGGTGAACTTGAGGTTCGCGCGTTTGAGGCGGGCCACGACGTGCTGCTTTTTGTTGGGAACCCACGGGCCGCTATCAACGCCCTAAAAGCCGCGGTGCGCAGCGGACGCATTGATTCGGCCGAGGTCCACCGCCGCTACCTGCGCATCATCGACGCCAAAATGCGTTGGAACTGTGCCGCGCCCCTACCGCCCGCCGACTACGAAGCCCAAAGGGCCGAATGGGATGCCTTGCGCCGCGAAATCTACGCCCAGGCGTTTACCGCGGTAAAGGCAGCACCCGCCTGCGACGCGGTGGAGTTTGTGGGTGAAGGAACCTCGCCCGAAGGGCTCCGAGCTGCAACCGCCGCAGACCAACGCGTGGTCCTGATTTTTGGTCCGTCGACCTCCACCGCCTGGAAAAAGGGAGCCTGGACCGAAGAAATGAAGTCCGCCCTAGCTAAGCACCGCACAGCAGGACGCCGCGTCGCGGTGGTGCACCTGGGCAACCCCTATGGCCTGCGCGGGCAGCCCGTCGAAGACCTAGAAGGCCTTTGGGTGGGCTACGAAAACACGCCGGAGACTCGGGAAGTTGCGGTGCGTGTGGCCAAAGGCCAGCACGTGGCCCCTGGAACCCTGCCGGTCAGCGGAATTCCTGCGCCCCGTCAGCTGCAACCCCTCAGCGCGGCTGACGCCGGATTTGCGCCCGATCTCGAGCGACGCATCGCCGACGTGGTGCAGCGCGGCCTAGACGCTAACGCCTACCCGGGATGCCAGGTGGTGGTGGCCCGCCACGGTTCGCTGGTCGTTAACAAGGGCTACGGAACGCTAGACGGCAGCCAAAAAGTGAAGCCCGAAACGATTTATGACTTGGCTTCGGTGACCAAAATCATGGCGAGCGTGCCGCTCCTGCTCAAAGTCTACGACGAAGAAGGTCCGGGCTTTTTGACGCGTACGATGGACCAACTGCTGCCGGAGCTTAATGGGTCCGCCATCGGTCGCGCCAAGGTGCAGGATGTGCTCGCCCACCAGTCGGGACTGCCCGCCTGGCTGCCGTTTTATACTTCGATGCTCCGACAAGACGGCGGGTACGATCACCGCTACCTGCGCACCGTGCGCGACACCGTGTACCGCCTACCGGTGGCTCCCGGAATCTGGGCCGCCCACTGGATGCACGACACCCTCATCGCCCGAATTTCTAGGGCGCCGCTCGGCCCTAAGGTCTATGAGTACTCCGACCTCGGATACTACCTTTTTCAGCGCTTTTTGGAGCGCCGCGATGGGCGCAGCATCGAGCGCCAGCTTGAAGACGACTGGTACGGACTGCTGGGCGCGGAACTTTGCTTTAACCCGGCGCCCTCCGACCGAATCGCTCCGACCGAAAACGACCGGCGGTTTCGCAAGCAGCAGCTGCGCGGAACGGTGCACGATCAAGGAGCCGCGCTGCTCGGAGGGGTCGCCGGCCACGCGGGCGTTTTTGGGACCGCCGAAGGGGTCGCCCAAATGATGCAGCTTTTTCTCGATGGAGGGCGCGCTAACGGGCTGCGTTTTGCGAGCAGCGAGGCGCTCCAAAGGTTCACGGCCTGCTTGGCCTGCGATCAGGGCAACCGGCGCGGACTGGGTTTTGACAAGCGCCAGCTCTCGGGCGGCGGACCAGCCTGCCTTTGCGCGAGCCGCGAGAGCTTCGGCCACACCGGATTCACCGGTACCTTTGCCTGGGCCGATCCGCAAACGGGCATTGTGCTCGTATTTCTTTCGAACCGCGTTTATCCTGATGCCAGTGTCAACAAACTCGCCCAAATGGGCATTCGCACCGACCTTCAGCAGGTGGTGTACAGCGCTTTGCTTTAGCCTGTTGGCGGCAGCAGTCGCTCCGCTCTGGGCTCAAGCGCAAATTGCCCATGAATTTAGCCCCGGCGACAGCCTTTCGGTGCACTACTTCGGAAACGGCAAGCCTCGCATCATTACGTCGTTCCGTCAAGGATTTGCGCACGGACCGTCTTTTGAGTACCACGCCTCGGGCCAAATCAACTTCATCACGCATTTTTATGACGGCGAGAAGACTGGCGAACAAAAAATGTTTGACCAGGCCGGTCGCCTAATGTGGGTGAAAACATGGCAAGCTAACCGCATGCACGGCGAGGAACGGCTATACTACACCGACGGACAAATTCAGTCCCGCATCGATTGGCGCAACAACCAAAAGCACGGCAAAGCTACGTTTTACTTCGAACAGGGTGGAATCGCGGCCGAACTCCGCTACGAATTTGGCACCCAAATCAGCGCCACCTACTACGACGAAGAGGGCAAGGTCAAAACCCAAAAGCTCGACTGATGCGCATCGGAATCGTCTGCCACCCGACGTTTGGCGGTTCGGGAGTGCTGGCCACTGAATTGGCCGCGTTTCTCGCCCAGCAGGGCCACAGCGTGCACGTGATCAGCTATGCCATGCCGGCTCGGCTCGACGAACTGCAGCCCGACCTCTACTTTCACGAGATTCAGGTTCAAGATTATCCGCTTTTTCAGTACCAGCCCTACGAACTGGCCCTTTCGAGCATGATGGTGCAGGTGGTTCAGCGCGAAAAACTTGACTTGCTTCACGTGCACTACGCCATTCCGCATGCCTACGCCGCCTACATGGCGCGTAAAATTTTGGAGGATCAAGGTGTTCATATTCCGGTAGTTACCACCTTGCACGGTACCGATATTACGTTGGTGGGCAAGCACCCTTCCTACAAACCGGCCGTGTGCTTTTCGATTGAGCATTCCAGTGCCGTCACCTCGGTTTCGGAGTCGCTTCGCCGCGATACCGAGCGGATTTTTGACATTCGCCGCCCGATCACGGTGATTCCCAACTTTGTCGACCTCGACCGCTACGGGCGCTGCGCCGCCGCCGACCGAAGCAAAGTGGCCCCTGACGGTGTTCCCATTTTGGTTCATGTGTCCAACTTCAGGCGGGTCAAGCGCATTCCTGACGTGATCGATATTTTTGCGCGAGTACGGAGCCAAATTCCGGTGCGCCTCGTGCTGGTGGGCGATGGCCCCGAGCGTCCGCGGGCCGAAGAAGATGTTCAGCAGCGAGGACTCCACGACGACGTGCGCTGGATGGGTAAGTCCACTGAAGTTGAGCGCATTTTGTCGATGTCTGATGTCTTTTTGCTTCCCTCTGAATCGGAGTCCTTTGGCTTGGCGGCCCTCGAGGCCATGGCCTCCTTCGTTCCAGTGGTGGCCACCCGGGCCGGCGGACTTCCTGAGGTGGTGGACCACGGCGACTCAGGCTACCTCGAGGCGGTTGGCGACACCGAGGCTATGGCGCGCGACGTGCTCGAACTCCTGACCACCCCGGGCAAGCGCGAAGCCATGGGCCAACGGGCCCGCGCAAAAGCTGAGGAATTTGCCATGGCGGCCGTCGGAAGCCAGTACATTAACCTATACCAAAAACTCGTTCATGAGCAAGCGCGGTGATTTTTCGACCGGCGGGACGCCCGACAACCCGTTTGCGGCGGCCCTCGCGTCGGCGCTGCAATCCAAGGGCCTTGAACTGCCAACGCCTTCGGGCGAACCTTCGACGGAGCCGAGCTCCGATACCCTAGCCCTTCGGCCCAAAGGCACGCTCGAGCTGCGCTTTGAGCGCCGCAATGGAAAACCAACGACCGTGGTGTTCACCGACACCGTCGAGCACGCAGAGCCCGCCACGTGGGCGAGCGAACTCAAAAAACGCTGCAGTGTGGGCGGAAGCGTCGTGGGTGCGTCCATCGTGCTGCAGGGCGACGTGCGCGCCAAGGTCGAAGATTGGGCGAAGACCAAAGGACTTAAAACCAAACGAATCGGCGGCTAATGCTTCAACTCGACTCCACCCAAAATCCCAAGGTCCGTCAACTGATTCGGTACCGAGAAAAGTCTGCGCTGCGCCGCAAGGATTCTGTGGTCCTGGTCGAAGGGGTTCGCGAACTGGAACGCGCGGTCGCCGCGGGTTGGAACCTCCGCCAGACCTTTTGGGAGCCGGGAACCGCGCAGGTTCCGGCTTGGGCGCAGGGCCGCGGACAGCACTTTCGCTGCGCCGCTTCCGTGTACGATAAGCTGGTGTTGCGCGAAAACGGTGCCGTAGCTGTTGGCCTGTTGGACCAGCCCACCCAGCGCCTTGAAGACCTTCGGCTGCCCAGCAACCCGTGGATTTTGGTCGTCGACGGCCTCGAAAAACCAGGAAACGTCGGGGCCATACTGCGAACGGCCGACGCGGTAGGCGTAGATGCCGTCATTTTTAGCAGCCTCGACTGCGACCCCTACAGCCCGCAATCGGTTCGGAATTCTACCGGTGCCGTATTTCACCTGCCTACGGCGTCTGCGCCCCGAGAGTCCGTGCAAGAATGGTTGCGCCAGCAAGGCGTAACCCCGTTTGCCCTGCACCTTGAGGGCGCCACACCCCACCACCACATCGATTGGAAGCAGGCGTCGGCAATGGTTTTGGGACCGGAAGATCGTGGACTTGAAGCCTCTTGGGCCCACGCGCTGCGGGTAAAAATTCCGATGCGCGGGCGGGTAGATTCCTTAAACGTGAGTGTGGCGGCGGCGGTGGTCTTGTATGAGGGACTGCGCCAGCGATCCTGAGTCGGGAATTCTTGGACCACAAGGGGGTTGGTAAAAAAAGGAAGCCCGATCCGAAGACCGGGCCTCACACCAAACCAATAAACCTATTCCACTGAAGAATCAGTCTCGTAGATTCGTTACAAAGATAACCGCCTTAACGAAAAATAATAACCGAATCCGACGGAAGGTTAAGATTGCGTAAATTTTTCATAAAATCCATATAAAAGACTAAAAATCAGCTTAATGCGATTGATGTCGGACTGCTGATTTTGCCCATTTCTCGCGGATCCCCGGCAAACAAAAGGTGCCCACCGTCGGGTCCACCATCTGGACCCAATTCAATGAGCCAGTCTGCCGAGGCAAGCACGTCGCGGTGGTGCTCCACTACCAGCACCGTGTGGCCCAAATTTATCAGGGCATCAAAGGAGACCAGGAGTTTTTGCACGTCGTCCATGTGCAATCCGGTGGTCGGCTCGTCGAACACAAATAACACGGGATCGGCCTGCTGTCCGCGCGTCAAAAACGAAGCAAGTTTGACGCGCTGGGCCTCTCCGCCCGAAAGCGTGCTTGACGACTGCCCCAGCTTAATGTAGCCGAGCCCCACGTCGGCTAGCGGCCGCAATTTGTCGGTAATTTTCTTCTGCTGGTGGGCGCTAAAGAACTCCATGGCCTCATCGACCGTCAGTTCGAGGATGTCGCTAATTGACTTGCCCTGAAATTCAACTTCGAGCACTTCGGCCATAAAGCGCTTGCCGTGGCACTGCTCGCAAGTCAAGTGAACGTCGGCCATGAACTGCATCTCGACGGTGACGTACCCGTCACCTTGGCACACGCTGCAGCGTCCGCCATCGGTGTTAAACGAGAAGTGCTTGGCGGCGTAACCCCTTAGCTGCGCGGACTTTTGCGCGGCGTACAGGTTGCGGATGTCGTCGTAGGCCTTTAAGTAGGTCACTGGATTTGACCGCGACGACTTGCCCATCGGGTTTTGGTCGACAACCTCCACCGCGGTGAGGCGCCGCCAGTCTCCGGTCAATCCGTCGTGGGCTCCGGCGCGGCCGCCGTACTCGCCGAGCATCTTCTGCAGCGCGGGCACCAAAATTCCGCGGACCAGTGTGGTTTTGCCCGATCCGCTCACGCCGCAGACCGCCGTCAGGCGCTCGAGCGGAATGCGCACTGTGACGTCTTTTAAGTTTTGGGCGCGGGCACCTTGGAGTTCAATCCAGAACTTAGCGTTGGCACCGAGCCCGGCGCGCTGTACCGATTTGCGTCCAGAGAGGTAGTCGCCGGTGAGGGTAGGGGCGTTGGGCAATTCAGCTCCCGGACCGCTGTACACCACGTGGCCACCAAGACGACCTGCGCCGGGCCCAATATCGATGACTGTGTCGGCGGCCCGCATGAACACGTCATCGTGTTCAACTACAATCACCGTGTTGCCGGCGTCTCGCAGGGCCTTAAGTACCCCGAGCAGTTGGTCGGCGTCGCGCGGATGCAGTCCGACCGACGGTTCGTCCAAAATGTACATCGAGCCCACCAAGGCTGCGCTGAGGCTCGTGGCCAAGTGTATGCGTTGCGATTCACCGCCGCTCAGCGTGTTGGCGGGCCGGTTAAGCGTTAGGTAGTGCAGCCCGACGCGTTCCAACACGTCAAGCCGGTGCCGCAGTTCCTGGAGAAGTCGATCAGCTACCTGCGCGTCGTAGGCGCTGAGTACGAGGGCATCAAACCATAGCTTGGCGTCGCGCACTGTTAAATCGAGGAGCTCGGCCAGGTTTTTATCGCCCACGCGCACCGCCAAAGCCTCGCGGCGGAGCCGTGATCCGCCGCAGTCGGGGCAGGTCGTTTTGCCCCGGTACCGGGCCTGCAGCACGCGGTACTGAATTTTGTAGGTGCTTTCTTCGACCATTTTGAAGAAGGCGTCGATACCCGAAAAGTGCGCGCAGCCCTTCCAAAGCATCGCTTGGTGCTCCGGGCTGAGTTGCTGAACGGCCCGGTGAATCGGAAAGCCCGCGCGCTCGGCGCCGCGCAGCAACTGCTCCTTCCATTCGCCCAGTTTTTCGCCCCGCCACGGCGCAACGGCGTCTTCAAAGACGCTCAATCCAGGGTTCGGAATGACCAACTCGGGGTCGATGCCCAGCACCGACCCAAAGCCCTCGCAGGTGGGGCAGGCGCCTTGGGGTGTGTTGAACGAGAACAGCCCTGGGGTTGGTTCTTCGAACCGCTCGCCCTCGGCCTCGAAGCGGTTTGAAAATCCAAGGCATTGGCCGTCGATGCGCAGGTGGCAGGTGCCGTTGCCCTCAAAAAAGGCCGTCTGTACGGAATCGGCGGCGCGGGCTTCCCACTCTTCATCGCGAGCCCCGGTCGGAATGCGGTCGACTACGAGCTCTACCCCGTCGGCGTCGGGCTGTTCGTCCAGCCGCACGATGCCTTGACGCGGATTCCACACGCGGGCGTAGCCCTGGCTGCTCAGCAGGTCCCAGTACGCCTTGGGCGTTCGGCCTGAAAGGTCCAGCGGGGCGGTGACCAGTGCGTGTTCGCCTTCGGGAAGGGAATCAAGAGCCTCGAGCACGTCAGCAATGCGGTGGCGCTTCACTTCAGCTCCGCTCGGAGCATAGGTTTTGCCAATGCGCGCAAACAGCAACTTGAGGTAGTCGTGGAGTTCGGTTGCCGTAGCCACCGTCGAACGCGGGTTGCGCGTGCTTACTTTTTGCTCAATTGCGATGGCCGGCGCTAGGCCTTTGATGTCGTCGACCTCGGGCTTTTCGAGCTTGCCCAAGAACTGGCGGGCGTAGGCCGAAAGGGACTCGACGTAGCGCCGCTGGCCTTCGGCATAAAGGGTGTCAAATGCGAGCGACGATTTGCCCGATCCGCTTACCCCGGTCACGACCACCAAATGCCCGTGCGGAAAAGACACGTGAATGTTCTTCAGGTTGTGCACCCGGGCACCTTCAACGCGTACTACTAAGTCTTCCATGAGCAAGTTGCAAATTTACCGCTTTGCATTGCGAGAAAAAACTTATTTTTGGATCGAATTCTGCCGCTCTGGCAGGGTTTGCAACCGTTAACTAGTCCGCCGCCTATCGAAGCACAGCTACGCCAATTGTCTTAATGCCAACTAGCTATGCTGTACTCCCAAGTTCAGGATGCCGAGCTCATCGAGCGCTATGCATCCGGCGACGAACGCGCCTTTGAGGCGTTAATGCGCCGCCACGGTGACGCCGTCTTTGCGGCCATCCTCGGTAAAGTCAAAGACCAAGACGTCGCCGACGACCTCTTTCAGGAGGTTTGGATCAAGTTTATTCATTCGGTTAAGTCTGGAGACTACGCGGAGTCAGGCAAGTTCGCGGCTTGGATTCACCGCGTGGCCCGCAACGCCACCATGGATTACTTTCGGCGGCAGCAGCGCAGTCCGCTTGCTCGCTTCGACCACCTGGAGTCGGTAGGAGATGGGGTGGCCGACGAGGCACTCAACGTTGAAGAACGGGCGGTGGCGCAGCAGTGGATGCTCGACGCCCACGAAGCGGTGCAGCGCCTCCCCGCAGACCAAAAGCTCGTTCTTGAGCTGCGGCTGCATTCTGGTCTCAGCTTCAAAGAAATCGCCGAAGAGACGGGGGTTGGAATCAATACCGCCCTCGGCCGAATGCGCTACGCCGTGGCCAATTTGCGGCGAATGCTCCGCGTCGAAATACCAAACTAACGGGTTGGGCGTTAGGTAGCAAAACCCCTATGCTGCCTATGGCCGAACCTACTCAACCTGCTGAATTTTCACATTCCGGACTCGTGCGCGAGTCGACCTACCAAAAACTTGCAGCGTACTCTAGGGTGGTAATTGGGCTTGACGGCTACGAGGAATGGCCCACGGAAGCGCGGGTGATCGTCCTGAATTAGCTGCGCGAACGTCGCGCTACACCACGCTGCACAAAAACCGCAGCCGGGCAAGGCGGAGCTCCAGCGCTCCGTACTCCTGGTCAAAGTGCTTCACGGCGTGGTCGAGCGAACCGTCTTCGCTTTCGTCGGCAAAGTAGTCGGTGATTTCGTCGAGCGAGTCTTCGTCGAGGTACTCCTCGATCAGGTAATCAAGGCCGAGGCGCGTTCCGCTGCGCACAATATTCTCCATCTCGGAGAGCAGGTCGTCGACCGAAATTTGCTTGCTGCGGGCAATTTCCTCGAGTCCGAGTTTGCGGTCCACCGACTGAATAACATACAGTTTGAGGTTTCCTTTTTGGCCGGCGCTGCGAATCGCAAAATCGCCGGGCCGCTCAATGCCGTGCGCGTCGACGTGATCTCGAACGGCGGCTACGAGCTCGGCGCCGAATCGTTTAGCCTTGGCTTCGCCCACCCCGGGAATCGTTTTTAGCTCCTCGACGCTCAGCGGATACGACGTTGCCATCTCGTTGAGTGAGGCCTCCGAAAAAAGGGCATAGGGCGGAATGCTGCGCGTCCGTGCCATTTTGCGGTTAAGTTCCTTGAGTACGGCGTACAGTTCGGGGTCGAGGGCGGCGGCGCGGCGCGGCGTTCCGGTTCCGCCCAACACAACTTCGTCTTCGTCAAAGGCGCGGTAGGGAACCGCGGCAAACGAACCGGACTCCGTTTGAAGGGCGCGCCCCGCAGCGGTTACCGACAAAATTCCATAGCGTTCAAGGTCTTTTTCGAGTAACCCCGCGAGCATCATCTGGCGAATCAAGTCGTCCCAGTAGCCGGCGGCCTGGCCGCTTCCCTTGCCCCAGGTCGCCAAACCGCGTGCGCCCAATGTTTTGAGAATCGCTGTTTCGTTGGCAATCAGCGTATTCACAACCTGGAGCGCGCGAAACTGACCGCGGCCCAGCTCAACCGTTTTGAGGATCAAGCGGGCGTGTTCCGTAGCGTCGTGCCCCATGTGCGGACTCTGGCAGTTGTCGCAGCTCCCGCAATTGGGCTCTTCGTAGGACTCGCCGAAGTAGTGGAGCAAGAACTTACGGCGGCAGCTCGACGTAAGGGCATAGGCGCGCGCGTCCAGAAGCAGCTGGCGTCCGATTTCTTGCTCGGCCACGGGCTTGCGCGACAAAAACTTGTCCATTTTTTCCAAGTCCTTCTCGGCATAATAGGTCACGCAACGCCCTTCGCCGCCGTCGCGCCCTGCCCGGCCGGTCTCTTGGTAGTAGCCCTCGAGGCTGCGCGGCATGTCGTGGTGCACCACGAGGCGCACGTCGGGCTTGTCTATTCCCATTCCGAAGGCGACCGTAGCTACAATGACGTCGACCTCTTCGTTCAAAAACGCGTCTTGGTGGCGGCTTCGCGACCCGGCGTCGAGCCCAGCGTGGTAGGGGAGGGCGGAGATTCCGTTGAGCTGTAGCACTTGGGCAAGCTCCTCGACTTTTTGACGGCTCAGGCAGTACACGATGGCGGAACGGCCCGCGTAGTCCCGCAGCAGTCGCACGACGTCACGCTCTACATTGACGGTTTTCACCTCGACCTCATAAGCTAGGTTGGGGCGGTTGAAGCTGGTGGTAATCACGGTGGCTTCGGGAATCTCGAGCGTCTTGAGGATGTCCGACATCACCTTGGGCGTCGCCGTTGCCGTCAGCGCCAAAATGGGGCGTCGGCCGATGGCATTCATCGCTTGGCGAAGCATGCGGTATTCCGGCCTAAAGTCGTGGCCCCATTCTGAAATGCAGTGGGCCTCGTCGATGGCATAAAACGAAACGTTTAGATCGCGCAAAAAGTCAATGTTCTCTTGCTTGTTCAGCGACTCGGGTGCCATGTACAGCAGCTTGGTGCGGCCCGCCGACAGGTCCTGGCGCACCACCACCATCTCGCGTTTGGTGAGCGACGAATTCCAAACGTGGGCCACGCCGTCTGAGTCAGCAAAACTCCGCAGGGCATCTACCTGATTTTTCATAAGCGCAATCAACGGCGAGACCACAACCGCCACCCCCGGAAGGTCGAGCGCCGGCAGCTGGTAGCACAGTGATTTGCCGCCGCCCGTCGGCATCATGACAAACGTGTCGTGGCCACCCATTACCGAGGCAACTACCTCGCTTTGGCGGCCCCTAAAGTCGTCAAAACCAAAAAAGGACTTCAATAAGGCACGGCTCTTTGCCGCATCAAACGTGGCCATAGGCGGTGAAAAAAGCGGCGCAAATTTGCACCAAAACTTGAAGGTACGACCAATCCTACCTTTGCGGCATGTCTGAAGGCTCAAGCATGCCGTTTTTGGCGCACCTTGCGGCGCTGCGCACCCACCTCATGCGGGCCTCGGGCTACATTTTGACGGGCGCGGTGGTGGCCTTCGTCTTCATGGACTGGATTTTTGCCCAGGTCTTGCTCGCCCCCAAAGAACCGCAGTTTATTACCTACCAGCTCTTTTGCCAGGCTGGCACCTACCTGGAACTGCCTTCGCTCTGCATCGGTGGCTTTGAACTCGAACTGCTCAATACCCAGATGGCCGGGCAATTCAGCCTTCACATGTGGCTTTCGCTGGTTGTCGGGCTAATCGGCGCGTTCCCGTTGGTGCTTTTTGAACTGTGGCGCTTTATCAGTCCGGGCCTCACGGCGCGCGAGCGCAGCCTCTCCGTGCTGTTCATTGGCTCGGCTTCCCTGCTCTTTTTTCTCGGAGCCCTATTCGGCTACTACGTAATTGTGCCCCTGAGCTTGCAGTTTCTGGCCACCTACACGGTGAGCGGTGAAATCCAGAACCTGTTTGAAATGGCGTCCTACCTGTCGACGGTCACCAGTGTGGTGGTCGCGAGCGGACTCCTGTTCGAGCTTCCGGTTGCGGTCTACCTGCTGTCGCGCCTTGGAATCACTTCGCCCGAGGGCATGCGCACCTACCGCCGCCACGCGTGGATCGGAATTCTGGCCGTGTCTGCCGTCATCACGCCGCCCGACGTGTTCAGCCAAATTGTGGTGTCGCTCCCGGTGGCCCTGCTGTATGAACTTAGCATTGGACTCAGCCGTTTGGCACACGTTCAACGAAAAAACCGCGTTGATTCCAACGAATGAAAACCCTTCACGCCGAACACCTCGTGAAAACCTACCGCGGCCGCAAGGTGGTCGACGGGGCTAGCTTCACCGTAAACCAAGGTGAAATTGTGGGTCTGCTCGGTCCCAACGGCGCCGGCAAAACCACGTCGTTCTACAGCGTCGTCGGCTTGGTCCGCCCTGACGAAGGACGCGTACTCCTCGACGGCCACGACGTGACCGACTTGCCCATGTACCGCCGTGCGCAACTCGGCATTGGCTACCTCGCGCAGGAGGCCTCTGTGTTCCGCAAACTGAGCGTCGAAGACAACCTTGCGGCGGTTTTGGAATGGCGCGGACTCGCTCGGGCCGAGGTCACCCGCCGTACCAACGAGCTCCTCGAAGAGTTCAGCCTCGGTAACGTACGCAAAAACCGTGGCGACCTACTTTCGGGCGGCGAACGCCGGCGCACCGAAATCGCACGCTGCCTGGCCTCCGACCCCAAGTTCATCTTGCTCGACGAGCCGTTTGCGGGCGTAGACCCCATCGCGGTCGAAGACATTCAGGCCATCGTGGCGCGCTTGGCCGACGAGCGCGGCATCGGCGTGCTCATCACCGACCATAACGTGCACGAAACGCTGGCCATCACCGACCGCACCTACCTAATGTTTGAGGGTAAAATCATCAAGAGCGGAACCGCCGAAGAGCTGGCGGACGACGAGGTTGTGCGCCGCGTGTACCTCGGACAAAACTTTAGCCTTCGGCGCGGTGGGCGGCGCGGCGCAGCCGGTCGTTAATCGCCCGACCCAAACCCTCTTCGGGAGCCAATTCCATCCACAGTTCTCGGTCGCTGCTGGCTGCAAAATCGCGCAACGCCGCAAAAAGCCGCTGTGCGCCCTGCTGGCAGCTTCCCGAAGTCGTGAGGGCGTCTAGGCCGTGCGCCCCCGGCGTCCACGGAACGCAGCGAACGCCCTCCATGCGGTTTACCGTTGACCAATCCACTCCGTGGGGCAGCAGCTGCATCGGCTTGCCCGGAGCGTAGTGCGACTCGAGCATGCCCGGAGCCGTGGGTTGGCTCGACGACGGCTGCACTTCGGGCACGTAGCCCAGAACGTCGGAGAGGACCTCTACGGGAATTCCGCCCAAACGCAGCACCCCAGCGCGCCCGTTGGTCCACGAAACAATGGTCGATTCGACGCCCACCGCACAGGGTCCGCCGTCGAGAATGTAGTCCACGCGATCGGCGAGCTGGTCGGCCACATGCTGGGCCGTGGTGGGCGACACAAACCCAAACGGGTTCGCACTGGGCGCGGCCACCGGAACCCCCGCCGAGGCAATGAGTTGACGGGCTAGTTCGAGCTGCGGAATGCGAACGGCTACCGTGTCAAGCCCCGAGGTGACTAAGTCGGGCACTTCAGGGCGCTTGGGCAGAACGTACGTCAGCGCCGACGGCCCCAGTGCGCTCCACAGGGCACGTGCTTCGGCTGGCACGTCGGCGGCCACGCGGTCGACGTCGTTCCAGTCGGCCAAATGCACAATAAGCGGATCAAAATGCGGGCGGTTTTTGGCGTCAAAAATGCGGGCCACGGCAACCTCGTCGAGCGCATTCGCCGCCAGCCCATATACCGTCTCGGTGGGCATGCCGACGAGTCCGCCGGAACGCAGCACCGACGCGGCGCGAGCTAAATCGGTACCCAGGTGCTGCATGGGGGCAAAGGTAGCGCTATTGGCCAAGCTCCATGCGCAGCTGGGCCCCGTCGGTCACGTCGACGCTGCGAAACGCAATCGCCCGATCGTAGCGTTCGCCCCAAAGCCGCGCATAAACGATGGCCGTATACTGGTTGGCGGAACGGCTGTGGCTTCCTTCGGTCCAGTCCAGCCCCTCGGCGCCGGCATTGAGGTCGCGGAACCGATATTCCAAGTACCCTTGCTTCACGAGCACACGGCCCACGTAGGCACCGCGGCCTTCGTCGAAGAGAAGTACGTGTTCCGGCCCCGGGCGGTACTGATTGAAGTCGCCCTCAAGCGCAATGCGCCGGCCACCCCATCCTTCGCTGTCTTTAAGTTCTAAATCTAGCCAAACGTAGTCGGCTTGGGTGTGGGCATCGCCGCGAGCGGACCGCGGAACAAAGGTTCCGCGCGCATCTTCCTGGCGCACGTAGGCGCCCAAACCGGCCGCGAGGTCCTGGCGAACGAAGCCTACCCAGCGATCACCAAGCTCGTATCTGGTGACGCGAAGCGAGGGCGAGGGCAGCGCCTTGGTGTCGACAAACCGAAACACGTTTCCGGCCAAAAACGCGTTTTCACCGCCGTTGTAGTCAAAATCCAACCGGTCGCCCTGCGCAAACCGGGGGGCGAGCAGGCGGTAGCTGTTCCAGTCGCGGTTCTGAAGCACGGCCAGGCGCACGTCGCTGAATGGATTTTGGGTGCGGCTGGCGTCCCACGGGAACCACGCATCGACTTCGTGGTAGCGGTCCGTCCACTTCGCCGCGACCGGGCGGCGCACTGCCACCTGAAGCGCGCTCGGACCCTCGGCAAACACCACGGGGAGCTGCAGCAGTAGCTGCTCATCGGCAAAAATCCGCAGGTAGTAGTTGCCCGACAGCACAGGCATGCTGCTCTCTTCGGGGAGCTGCATTTCGTAGTGGCTGTAGCCTTGGTAGGTATTGAACGCGAGGCGGCCTTCGGCGATTTGGCCTTCCCAAAATCCGCTTAAAAATTCAGAGGTAATAATGGGGGAGGGCTGCCAGTTTCGGTCGCAGTGCACCCATACGTAGCGCAAGGGGAGCACCGACTGGCTGAAGTCGTCAAAGCGGAGCTGTAGGGCACGGGGTTGCCCGAGGCCTACCACCGCCGGCGCGTCGACGCGATCCACGGGGTGCAAAAGCACCGTTTGAATTAAGCTATCTTTCTTTATTTCAGGGGCTTGGCAAAGTAGCTGGCTCGGCGCCACGGCGAAGGCAATCAGGGCCCAAGCCCAACTGGTTATTTGCATGGTTTAAAGGTGCTAAAAACATGTTAAATATTCACCTGTTTGCACAGCGACTAATGTACCTTTGCGCCGAAATTTTTGCAGTTATGCCCAACGTACATTCTGTTCGGAACGGTCTCGACCTCCCGATCCTTGGTGCACCCGAAGCCATCGTCGATGGCCACCTCAGCGCCTCGGTTTATGCGGTTCGCCCGAGCGACTTCCGCGGCCTCGCCCCGAAACTCGCAGTAAAAGAAGGCGATCGCGTGCTAGCCGGCGACATTCTCTTCACCGACAAAGTCAACCCGCAGATTGCCATTGCTTCCCCAGTGAGCGGCGAAGTTGCCCGCATCGAGCGCGGCGAGAAGCGCAAAATTTTGGCTGTGGTTCTTTTGGCGGACTCGCAAACGAGCTACCGCAGCATGCCCGCAGGCACCCCTGCGAACCGCGAAGATGCGATTCAGTGGTTGCTGAGCGCCGGAGCGTGGTCCTTGATTGAGTCCCGCCCCTACGGACGCATTACGCACCCAGAAGCCCAGCCGAAAGCAGTATTTGTCAACGGAATGGCTACCGAGCCCCTGGCCGTGGCCCCGTCAGTCGCCCTGGCCGGCCGCGAAGAAGACTTCGCCAAGGGCCTTCAGGTGGTTGGCCTACTGAGTCCGCGCACCGTACTGTCCATTTCGGCAAACGAAACCGCCCCCGCGCTCACCAAGGCCAGCGGCGTCGAAATTCACCAATTCAAAGGTCCGCACCCTGCCGGAACCACGAGCGTGCACATCAACCGCATTAGTCCGCTTAACAAGGGAGAGGTCGTTTGGACGCTCAACTATCAGGACGTCGTCGTGATCGGCCACCTGGCGCGCACCGGCAACCTCAAGCTCGAGCGCGTCGTTTCGCTGTGCGGAACGGGCATCGCCAAGCCCCGCGCCTTGACTGCGGTGGCGGGAGCGCACCTCGAGACCTTCTTGAGTGCCGAAATGAAGCCGGGCGCCTACCGCGTGGTTTCTGGAAGCGTACTTACGGGTGCCAGCGTCGGCACGACGGGCTACCTGGGCTACTACGCGAGCCAAATCACGGTACTCCCTGAGGGACAAGGCACCGACTTTTTTGGTTGGGTGATTCCCAGCTTTGGCAAGTGGTCGATCAGCCGCACGCTGTTCAGCTGGCTGACCCCTTCTAAGAAGTATGACCTCAACACCAAGCAGCACGGCGAAGACCGAGCGTTTGTCGTGACTGGCTTGTACGAAAAAGTTTTTCCGTTCGACATTTTGCCCATGCCGCTGCTCAAGTCCATGTGGTCCATGGACCTCGAAAAAATGGAGCAATTGGGTGCCTACGAAGTCGTCCCCGAAGATTTTGCCCTTTGCGAAGTCATCTGCCCCTCGAAGCAGGAGCTGCAGAAGCTCGCTGAAGAGGCGCTCGACCTCCTTTACACCGAAATGAATTAATCCCAAGAAACTGATGAAATTCGTTCAAAATCTTTTTGACGCCACCCGTCCTGCGGTGACGACGGGCAAGCTCAAGGGCTTGTACCCGCTGCACAACGCGCTTGAGACGATGTTCTTTGTTCCGAACCACAACGCCCACAGCGGCGCCCACGTTCGCGACGCCATCGACATGAAGCGCACCATGGTCACGGTAATTTTTGCCCTGGTTCCGGCCTTGATTTTTGGCTTGTTCAACGCGGGCTACCAACACCACTTAGCCATTGGCCAAATCGAGTCGGGTTGGGCCAACTTTTGGACCCTCGAGAACGCCATGTACGGCGCCCTCAAGGTGGTTCCCATGATCGCCGTGACCTACATAGCGGGCCTCGCCATCGAAATCTACTTCGCCTACCGCAACAAGCATGCGGTCAACGAGGGCTTTTTGGTGTCCGGACTTTTGATTCCGCTCATCATGCCCGTCGACATCCCCTTGTGGATGGTCGCCATTTCAACCGCTTTTGCCGTACTCATCGGTAAAGAGGTTTTTGGCGGAACCGGCATGAACATTCTCAACCCCGCACTCACCGCGCGCGCCTTTGCGTTCTTTGCCTACCCGACCTACATGTCGGGCGACAAGGTCTGGGCAGGTCTCAGCAACGTAGACGGCGTTTCATCAGCTACAGCCCTCGGCCAGTACGCCACCACCGGGTCAACCGACTACAGTGCGTGGGACGCGTTCCTGGGAATCATTCCCGGTTCCATCGGCGAAACGAGCACGGTTGCCATTCTTATCGGCGCGGTCTACTTGATTTCTACCGGAGTTGGGTCGTGGAAGATTATGTTTTCTGCCGTACTCGGAGCGCTTGCCATGGGCCTAGTGTTCAACGGCGTGGCCGACCTCATGATTAGCCCAGAACAGCAGTCGTACTTGGCGGTTCCGTTTTACTACCACCTTGTCTTTGGCGGATTTGCGTTCGGTGCCGTGTTCATGGCGACAGACCCCGTTTCGGCTGCCCACACCGAACGTGGCAAGTGGATCTATGGTTTTTTGGTGGGCGTCTTTTCCATTATGATTCGCGTCTTTAATCCGGCCTACCCTGAAGGCGTGATGCTCGCGATTCTTCTGATGAACGTGATGGCTCCGCTCATTGACCATTACGTAGTCAACGCCAACATCCAAAAGCGCCTCAAGCGCGCCCAAACAGTTCAAGCCTAAGTACCATGAACGTAAACAGTAATTCATACACCTACGCCTTTGCCATCGGATTGGTCGTGGTAGTGGCAGCGGCGCTCGCTATTGCCGCCACGGGCCTCAAGCCCGCCCAAGATGCAAACATTGAGCTCGAGAAAAAGGCAAACATTCTTTCATCGATTGGACTACAGGCCGAAGACGCAGCGGCCATGTACGACGAAGTGATCAAGGAACAGCTCGTCCTCAAAAATGGTCAAGTGGTTTCAGGTAAGCAGCCAGGTTCAATTGACCTCGCTGCAGCCATTGCGCTGCCCGAAGCTGATCGTGAGGTGCCCCTTTATGTAGCGGAGCACAACGGACAAACCTACTACATCATCCCGGTGCGCGGTAAAGGCCTTTGGGGCCCGATTTGGGGCTATATCAGCCTCCAGTCTGACGGCAAAACGGTGTACGGAGCCAAGTTTGACCACAAATCCGAAACCCCGGGCCTGGGCGCCGAAATCGCAACCCCCATGTTTACCGACCAGTTTCCAAACAAGGTGGTCTTTAGCGATACCTACACCGGAATTGAAGTGCGCAAGGGTGATGCCAGTGGCAACCAACAGGTCGACGGCATTTCGGGAGGAACCATTACCTCAGTGGGCGTTCAGGCGATGCTAGAGAATTGCCTAAAACCCTACCAAGCCTTCTTGGCCGCCCGGAACACTCCGGCACCCGAGGCAACTACCGATACGTTAACCGTAGCAGCACTGTGAGCACTGAAGTAAAACCCCAAGAAAAAGAGCGCCTGTTCTCCAAAAAGAACCGCAAGCTCCTCACTGATCCGTTCAACGAAAGCAACCCGATTACCGTTCAGGTTCTCGGTATTTGTTCGGCCCTCGCGATCACCGTTAAAATGAAGCCGGCGTTAGTTATGGGCTTGAGCGTAATAGTGGTTACGGCTTTTTCTAACCTCATCACCTCGCTGATTCGCAACTACATTCCCAACCGAATCCGCATCATCGTTCAGCTGGTCGTCGTTGCCGCTTTGGTAATCATCGTGGACCAAATTTTGAAGGCCTACGTCTACGACGTCAGCAAGCAGCTTTCAGTATTTGTTGGTTTGATCATTACGAACTGCATCATCATGGGGCGCATCGAAGCGTTTTCGCTCGGTAATCCGCCATGGAAGTCCTTTCTCGACGGAATTGGCAACGGCGCAGGATACGGTGCTATCCTGATCGTAGTTGCCTTTTTTCGCGAGCTTTTAGGTAGCGGAACCCTGTTTGACGTACCCATTCTTGAGCCCCTGGGCGTTTATGAGTTGGGATACAAAAACAACGGTATGATGCTGCTGCCTCCAATGGCGCTAATCATGCTGGCCCTCGTTATTTGGGCTCAGCGCTCGCGCACCAAATCCTTGATTGAAAAAGAATAACTGCCATGCAAGAGTTGATTTCCCTCTTTTTTAAGAGCGTGTTCATTGAGAACATGATCTTCGCCTACTTCTTGGGCATGTGTTCGTACCTCGCGGTTTCGAAGACCGTCAAAACAGCCATAGGGTTGGGCATTGCCGTGACCTTTGTGCTCGTGATCACCCTCCCGGTGAACTACCTCCTTGAGAACTACGTGCTCAAGGCAGGGGCCCTCGAGTGGCTAGACCCAAGTTTTGCCGGCCTTGACCTCAGCTTTTTGAGCTTCATCATGTTTATCGCAATCATCGCGGCAATGGTTCAGCTCATCGAAATGGTGGTTGAAAAGTTTGCTCCGGCGCTTTACTCGGCGCTTGGGATTTTCTTGCCGCTCATCGCAGTAAACTGCTCGATCCTTGGTGCCTCGCTTTTCATGCAGGAGCGCGCCTACACCAGCGTGGGCCAAGCGACCGTCTACGGGCTTGGCTCTGGTATCGGTTGGCTGCTGGCCATCGTTGCGATCGCGGCCATCCGTGAGCGCCTTAAGTATTCGCACGTTCCGGCTCCGCTTCGTGGACTGGGAATCACGTTCATCATTACCGGGCTTATGGGCATTGCGTTTATGAGCTTCATGGGTATCAAACTTTAATTCGCACGCAGTCCAATGTTACTAGCAGCATCAACGGTTACCATCATCAGTGTGGTGGTATTTACCCTGGTCATCTTGGCCTTGGTTACCATCCTTTTGCAGGCCAAAGCTCGCTTGAGCCCGTCTGGTCCAGTGAAGCTCGAGATCAACGGCGACGTCGTTGAAGTAGAATCGGGCAGCACCCTTTTGGGCACGCTGGGCGCCCAAAAAATCTTCCTTCCTTCTGCCTGCGGCGGGGGCGGAACCTGCGGCATGTGCAAGTGCCAAGTCCTCGAGGGCGGCGGCGAAATCCTTCCGACCGAAACGGGCTTCTTTAACCGCAAGCAGATTGCCGACAACTGGCGCTTGGGTTGCCAGGTGAAGATTAAGAACGACATGAAAATCCGCGTGCCCGACGAGATTTTTGGCATCAAGAAGTGGGAGTGCGAAGTCGTTTCAAACTACAACGTGGCCTCGTTCATCAAGGAGTTCGTCGTGAAGCTCCCCGAGGGCGAAAACCTCGACTTCTTGGCGGGTGGCTACATCCAGATTGACGTTCCTGCGATTGAGGTCGAATACAAGAACATGGACATCACCGCGCACCCGCGCCTTGGCAAAAAGGCTGATGAGTTCCAGGGTGAATGGGACAAGTTCAAGCTGTGGGACCTCAAGATGAAGAATCCTGAGCCCCTCTTCCGTGCCTACTCTATGGCCAACCACCCCGCTGAAGGCAACATTGTGATGCTCAACATCCGCATTGCTACGCCGCCGTGGGACCGCGCCAAGGGCGGTTGGATGGACGTGAATCCCGGTGTGTGTTCCTCGTACATCTTTAACCTCAAGCCGGGCGATAAGGTTACGGTTTCGGGCCCCTACGGCGAATTCCACATCAAAGAAACCGACGCTGAGATGATTTACATCGGCGGCGGAGCCGGAATGGCCCCGATGCGTTCGCACCTGTTCCACCTATTCCACACGCTCAAAACGGGCCGCAAGGTGTCGTACTGGTACGGAGGCCGTTCGCGCCGCGAGCTATTTTACATCGACGACTTCCGTCAGATTGAAAAAGAGTTCCCCAACTTCAAGTTCCACTTGGTTTTGAGTGAGCCTCTTCCCGAAGACAACTGGACGGCCAAGACGAGTATGGAAAGCGACGGCGACGGATTTGTTGGTTTTGTGCACCAGGCACTCATCGACAACTACCTGTCAAAGCACGACACGCCCGAAGACATTGAGTTTTACTTCTGCGGACCGCCCATGATGAACGCGGCCGTTTTGAAGATGGTCGACGACTTCGGCGTTCCCCCCGAAAACGTTGCATTCGATGATTTTGGAGGTTAATACCTTCCTTAAGGGCGCCTCAGGGCGCCTTTTTTTGGCGTGTGCCGCCGCGGCCAGCGCGGCGTGCGCGCCTGACACCATCGAGCTGTTTGCCGAGGGCGAAGCCCAGGGTACCATGTTTGTCGTTCGTGCCTACGGCGATTCGCTAGACGCCACCCAAGACGACATCGCCCGTTGGCTCGCCACCTACAACCGGGCGGCTTCGGCTTGGGATCCTCATTCCGAACTTTCGGTGCTGAATGCTGGGGGCGAAGTCCAGCCGTCCGCGATCATTAGCGACCTTTTGCTTGTTGCCGAAGCCGTGCGGACTGCGACCGACTCCGTCGTCGAGCCCGCGCTGGAACCCGTGCTTCGGGCCTGGGGATTCTCGGTGGGCACCAACGTGCTCCCGACTGCGGCGGGGCCTGTCCGCGACTCAGCGATCGTGGATTCCATACGTGCGTTGGTGCGCTGGGAAGCACCGGTTCGCGGAACGCAGGGCGCAGTCCGCTTGCCCCGCCCGATCAACGTCAATGCCTTTGCCCAAGGCCATTCGGTGGATCTGCTTTTGGATTCCCTTCGCGCGCATGGGGCCACCGCAGCCTTTGTTGAGGTGGGCGGAGAAGTCCGCGCTTTTGGGCGCAAACCCAACGGCGATGCGTTTACCGTGGGCATCGAAAAACCCTTGACCTCGGGCGATCGAAACCTCCAGGTTACCCTAGAACTCGAGGACCGTGCGCTCGCTACCTCGGGCAACTACCGCAAGTTTCAAATTGATCCGGTCACCGGCGAAAAGTACGGGCACAGCCTGAACCCCCGAACTGGATGGCCAGCGCGCACCGATTTACTCAGCGCGACACTTATGGGGCCTACCTGCGCTGAGGCAGACGCGTTTGCCACAATGGCCATGGTTCTTGGCCTCGAAGCGACCAAAGATTGGCTAGCGCAGCACCCCGAGTGGGACGCCATACTCATCTACAGCGACTCCCAGGGAGCATTTAAGGTGTTTGATTCTCGCAGCGCCTACTGATTGGCACACTGCTCGTCGGGCATTTTGCCGCAGTAGGAGCAAGGCTCGCCTTCTTTGTTGAGAAAAGGACTATTTGAGGCGCAGGTGCCGGCGAATTCGCCATTTTTCTTGCCCCAAATTTTTACCGCCATTCCGAGGACTCCAAGGCCCAGGAGGCAGGCAACCAGGAGGAAGAGTTTAAGAAGTGCCATGCTGGGTGCAAAGGTACAAAAACCGACCCGTGACTTCGGTTACCGAGCGCTCGGTTTAGCGCCCAATCAGGTTGACTTCCATCTCCAGCGAAACGCCAAACCGGGTGAACACGTCAGCCTGAACCTGCGTAGCGACGCCAACCAATTCTGCCGCGGTGGCGCCGCCGTAGTTCACTAGAACTAATGCTTGCTTGGCGTGCATTCCGGCGTTGCCGACGCGCGTTCCCTTCCAGCCGGCGTGCTCGATCAGCCAACCTGCGGCGAGCTTCACCCGACCGTCGGCTTGCGGGTACTGCGGCAGGCTGGGGTGCTCAGAGGCTAAGGCGGCGGCAACCGACCCTTCGACCGTGGGATTTTTGAAAAACGAACCGGAATTGCCCAATTCTGCCGGATTCGGCAGCTTACTCTGGCGGATGGCGATTACCGCGTCGGCAATGCTCCGAAGCGAAGGCTCTTGGCCTGCGGCCGCCAATTCTTCGGCCACCGAACCGTAGTGTGTGAGCAGTGCGTGGTCTCGGGTCGTCAGCCGGAACTGAACCGACAGGATCACGCCTTGGTCTTTGAGCGCGCCTTTGAAGACGCTCTCGCGGTACCCAAAGGCGCATTCGGCGTTGGTAAATTCTTCGACTTCGCCGTCGTTCCATCGCATCCAGCGCAGCGAGTGCAACGTGTCCTTGGTTTCTACCCCATAGGCGCCCACATTTTGCACGGGCGCCGTGCCAACGAGACCCGGAATCAGCGACATGTTTTGCAGACCGCCCCAGCCTTGGTCGACCGTCCACTGTACGAATTCGTGCCAGTTTTCGCCCGCTGCGGCCTCAACTACCACATAGCCGTCGCCTTCTTCGACGACGCGCCGGCCGGACCATGCCACGCGCGCCACCGATCCCTTGAGGTTGCCGGCGAGCAGCATATTGGATCCGCCGCCGAGCAACAGGGTGTGCTTGGCATAACCTTGTGGATCGTCGAGGTATTCCACCACGTCCATTTCAGACTCCAGGTGGTACAGCCGTTCGGCCGTGACGTCGAGCCCAAACGTGTTGTAGGGCTTCAGCGATGCATTTCGTTCGAGGCGCACGGACTAGGCAGTTCGGCCCGGGTAGGCAGCTAAACCATGCTCGATTACGTCCATGGCGCGCTCGAGGTCGCTTTGCTTCAGCACATAAGCGAGGCGCACTTGGCACTTGCCCAGCGACCGCTCTGCATAAAAACCGGCTGCGGGCGCCATCATCACGGTTTCGCCTTGGTGGGCGAAATCTTCGAGCATCCACCGGCAAAAAGTTTCGGCGTCGTCGACCGGAAGTTGGGCTACTGCATAAAAAGCACCGCGTGGGGTAGGGCAAAACACCCCCGGAATTGCGTTGAGGCGCGAAACCAGCGTGTCGCGGCGTGCGCGGTACTCGGCATTCACCGACTCAAAGTAGCTCGCGGGCGTAGACAAGGCCGCTTCGGCTGCAATCTGCTCGTAGGTCGGCGGAGAAAGCCGCGCTTGCGCAAACTTTAGGGCTGTGGCCATGAGCTCGGCGTTCTTGCTAACCATGCAGCCGATGCGGGCGCCGCACATGCTGTAGCGCTTCGAAACGCTGTCAATAAGCACAGCGTGCTGTTCGAGTCCGGCAAGCGAAAGCACAGAAATCGCTTCGGCTCCGTCGTACACAAACTCGCGGTATACTTCGTCGGCAATTACGAACAAATCGTGCTTGAGGGCCATGTCGCGCAGCGCTTCAAGCTCGTCGCGGCGGTAGACATACCCAGTCGGATTCCCAGGATTGCACACCAAAACGGCCTTGGTCCGCGGCGTGATCACGGCCTCTAGGGCCGAAATAGCAGGTAGGGCAAAGCCCGACTCGATGCTGCTGGGCACCGACACCACCCTGGCCCCGAGGGCTTGGGCAAAACCAAAGTAGTTGGCGTAGTAGGGTTCGGGAATGATGACCTCGTCGCCTGGATCAAGCATGCTGCCCATCGCGAACGAAAGGGCTTCAGAACCACCAGTGGTCACGATCACGTCGCTGGCCTTCACGTCGAGTCCAAGGTTCTGGTAGTAACCCGCTAAACCGTTTCGGTAGCTGGCGAAGCCCGGCGAAGGGCTGTACTCCAAGACGCGAAGATCGCTGCGCTTGACGGCGTCGAGGGCGGCTGACGGACTCTCAATGTCGGGTTGCCCGATGTTGAGGTAGAAAATTTTGGTTCCGCGCTGTACTGCGGCGTCGGCGAGGGGAGCCAGCTTACGAATCGGCGATTCAGGCATTTGCTGCCCGCGAGAAGAAATCTTCGGCATAATGGAGGCAAAGGTCACAAAAAAAACCCGCAGCGGCGGGCTGCGGGTTGAAAACTTTAGCGGAACGTGGGCTTACTTGCTCACCTTGGAACCGCCCGTCGTGTTGACCGGGGTAGTGGGCTGAGCCGGCGCGTCTTCGACGTTGCCTTTGATCGTCAAAACCTTGGTGGGGGTGGCCGCATTGCTGGTCACCGTTACCGTCTTTTGAAAGCCGCCCACGCGCTGCGTGTCGTACTTAACCTTGATCGAGGCTTTTTCGCCCGGAGAAATTGGAGTTTTGGGCCAAACGGGCACCGTGCACCCGCACGATCCGACGCAGTTGGTGATGATCAACGGCTCTTTACCGGTGTTTTTGAAAACGAACTCGCGCTCTCCGTTGGCGGCCTTCTTAATCGTACCGTAGTCAATCGTTTCTTGACTGAACGTGATTTGAGGGGCGTTGGCGTCTTGACCGAAGGCAAACGTGCTGGCCAGAACGACGGCGGCGGCGGTGAAAAAGTGCTTCATTTTGGATTTAATTTTTTGGTGTTGACGAATCAAGCAGGGGCAAATGTAACCGATGCAGCCGAACGAACGCAAAAAAAATGCCACAAGGTTACCTTTGAGGTCCCTATGGAAATTCCTTCGCAGTACGCTCCGCGCCAGGTTGAACAACGCTGGTACCAAACATGGCTTAAGCACAGGGCTTTTGCTTCGACACCTGACCACCGTCCGGCCTACACGATTGTGATTCCACCGCCGAACGTTACGGGGGTGCTGCACATGGGCCACATGCTCAACAACACCATTCAGGACGTGCTGGTCCGCCGGGCCCGCATGCGCGGATTCAATGCCTGCTGGGTTCCGGGAACGGACCATGCGTCGATCGCCACCGAGGCCAAGGTGGTGCAAAAGCTCCGCGCCGAAGGCATTAAAAAGTCGGACCTCAGCCGCGACGCCTTTTTGGAGCACGCTTGGGAGTGGACGCACAAGCACGGCGGAATCATTCTCGAGCAGCTCAAAGAGCTTGGCGCCAGCTGCGATTGGGACCGCAACGCCTTCACTATGGACGAAGTGCGCAGCGACAGCGTCTACCACGTCTTTGCAGACCTTCACGCCAAGGGCTACATCTACCGCGGACTCCGCATGGTTCACTGGGACCCCGAGGCGAAAACCTCGCTTTCCGACGAAGAGGTCATCCACAAGGACATCAATGCGACCCTGTACTACGTGAAGTACGAGGTGGTCGAACAGCCCGGAACGTTTTTAACCGTCGCCACCTCTCGCCCTGAAACCATCATGGGCGACGTGGCCGTGGCCATTAACCCCAAGGATGCGCGCTACACCGAGCTGCACGGAAAGCACGTTCGGGTTCCGGTGGGCGGACGCGAGGTGCCCATCATCCTCGACGACTACGTCACCACGGAATTTGGAACCGGCTGCCTCAAAGTGACGCCGGCCCACGACTGGAACGACTACGCGATCGGCCAAAAGCACGGCCTCGAGGTGCTCGACGTGCTCAACGAAGACGGAACCCTCAGCGCCCACGGCCTCGAATACGCGGGTATGGAGCGCTTTGCCGCCCGCAAGAAGGTCGCCGAAGACCTTAAAGCCAGCGGATTCTTGGCCAAAACCGAAGAATACGCCTCTACAGTGGGAACCAGCGAGCGCACCGGCGCGGTGGTAGAACCCCGCCTTTCGCTGCAGTGGTGGGTGCGCATGCCCGAGCTGGCCAAGCCCGCGCTCGATGCGGTGATGACCGACGAGATTCAGCTCATCCCCGAGAAGTTCAAGAACACCTACCGCCACTGGATGGAGAACGTGAAGGACTGGTGCATTTCGCGCCAGCTCTGGTGGGGACACCGCATTCCGGCCTACTTCTACGGTCCCGGGGAGCACGATTATGTGGTTGCCTTGAGCGCCGAAGAGGCGCTCGAGAAGGCCCGCGCGGCCGCAGGGCGCGCGGATTTGACCGCCGCCGACCTTCAGCAAGACCCCGACTGCCTTGATACCTGGTTTTCTAGCTGGCTCTGGCCGCTGAGCGTCTTCGACGGCATCCGTAACCCCGAAAACCCAGAAATTCAGTACTACTACCCAACCCAGGACCTGGTCACGGCCCCCGAAATCCTCTTCTTTTGGGTGGCCCGCATGGCTATGGCCGGCTACGAGTACGCCGGCAAACGTCCGTTCGAACGCGTCTACCTCACCGGCATCGTGCGCGACAAACTCGGGCGCAAAATGTCCAAGTCCCTGGGAAATTCGCCCGACCCCATCGGCCTCATGGAAACCTACGGGGCCGACGGCGTGCGCATGGGCATGCTCTTTACCTCTCCGGCGGGCAACGACCTCCCGTTTGACGAATCGCTGTGCGAGCAGGGCCGCAACTTCACCAACAAGGTTTGGAACGCCCTCCGCCTGGTCAAAGGCTGGAACGTGTCCGACGACGCCCCCGCCGACGAAGCCGCAGAATGGGCCGTAGCCTGGTTCCGCAGCCTGCTCGACGCCGAGCTGGCCGAGCTGCAGCGCGACTTTGACCGCTACGCCCTATCGGAGGCTTTAATGCGCCTCTACAAGCTCACCTGGAACAGCTTCTGCGCCTGGTACCTCGAGCTCGTGAAGCCCGCCTACGGCCAACCGATCTCGCCCCGCATCTACCAAGCGACCGTCGGGTACTTCGAAACGCTCATGACGGCCCTGCATCCCTTCATGCCCTTCCTCACCGAAGAGGTTTGGCACCTGCTGTCGGAGCGCTTGGAGTCCGACTTCCTCGACTTTGCCGCGTATCCAACTTCGGGCGGAACCGCCCACGACCCCTCCACCTTCGCCATCATGGAGGAGCACGTGGTCGCCCTGCGCACCTTTAGGGCCGAGAAAAACATCGCCTTCAAGTCGCCCCTCACCGCCGACGCGGCCACCAAGCCTTCAGCGTGGTCCGCCATTGCCAAACTCACCAACACCCAGTGGGGTGATGCCCAGGGCGGACTCCCGCTGCGCGCCGGCACCGCCGAGCTGCGCGTGCTCGTAGCCGCTGACGACATCGACGTCAAAGCCGAAATCACCAAGGCCCAAAAGGAAATCGAGTACTACAGCGGCTTTAAGCGAAGCGTGGAGGCCAAGCTGTCCAACGAAAAATTCGTGAGTGGAGCGCCCGCTTCGGTCGTCGACGCCGAGCGCAAAAAACTCGCCGACGCCGAGGCTAAAATTGAAATCGCGCAGAAGCTGATTAGCCAACTGGCAGCTAGCAACTAGCTGCTAGCCCCTCCGCTGCATCGACGCCTCATACAGCGCAATACCGGCGGCCACCGACACGTTGAGTGAGGCGGTTTCGCCGCTGGTTGGAATTTTCGCGGTGGCGTTGCAGGCCTTCCAGAGGGCAGGGGAGATTCCGTCTTCTTCAGAACCCATTATGAGGGCGGCAGGTCCGCGCAGATCGCAATCGGCGAGGGTTCCGGTACCTTTTTCAGAAATGCCTACGATTTGGCAGCCGCTCATTTCGAGCGAGGTCAGTGCGATGGGCAGGGATCGCACACGGCAAATGGGCATGCGCAAAAGGGCGCCGGCCGAGGACTTCACCGCGTCGGCGTTCATGGGGGCGCTGCCTTCAGAAAGCACAATTGTGTGGGCGCCAAAACTCTCGCAGGAGCGGGCGATGGCCCCGACATTCCGCACGTCGGTGACGCGGTCGAGAATCACAACGAGGGGGGCAACTCCGCGCTCAGCAAGCCCGGCCATAACCTCAGAAAGGTCGGCGTAGGCCACGCTCGAGGCCCAACTCACCACGCCTTGGTGGTTGGCGCGGGTGAAGCGCTGCATGCGCTCAGCTGGAACGAACTTGACAAAAATCCCCTTTTTGCGGGCCTTGGCGGCGATCGCCATCAGTGCGGGGTTGCGCGATTCCTGCGAAATGAAGACGCGGTCGAGCACCACCTCAGACTCGAGGGCCTCTTCGATGGGGCGAATGCCATAAATAAGTTGGTCGTTCAGTTGCTCGCTCATGCGGATTCGTCGTTTTCGTCTTCTTCGGACTCGCCTTGAAGGGCGCGGTCAACGAGCGAAGGGTTGGTGGATTTGCTATTTTTCAGGCCCAGTTGGCGAAGCTGTTCGGCGCGCCGCACCAAGTTGCCCTTGCCTTGGCTGAGCTGCTTCATCGCGTTTTCGTACGTGTTGGTGGTCGTCTTCATTTGGTTGCCCACCTTGATCATTTCTTCTGAAAATCCCACAAACTTGTCGTACAAGTCTGAGGCTTGGCGAATGATCTCGCCCACGTTTCGGTTCTGGCGTTCCTGGCGCCACAGCGTGCCCACTGTGCGCAACGTAGTCCACAGCGTGGTGGTGCTGACCAGCGCAATGTTGCGGTCAAACGCCTCTTGGTACAGCTCGGGCTGGGCCTGAAGGGCCGTGCTGAACGCGCCCTCGATGGGCACAAAGAGCAGCACAAAGTCCAGCGATACGTCGTACAGGTTTTGGTAGTTCTTCTCAGACAGTCCGCGAATGTGGGCGCGGAGCGACGCAATGTGCTCCTTCATCGCGATCGCCTGGTCCTCAGGCGTTTCGGCGTTCACGAAGCGCTCGTAGGCCACCAAGCTCACCTTAGAATCAATCACGAGGTGCTTGCCTTCGGGCAGGTTGAGCACTACGTCGGGCTGCAGCCTTCGGCCGTCTGAATCGGTGGTCGACGCCTGCACGCTGTATTCGAGGTCGCGGGTGAGACCGCTGCGTTCGAGCAGCTTCTCGAGCACCATTTCGCCCCAATTACCTTGGGCCTTGCTGTCGCTGCGCAGCGCCTTGGTCAGCGCGTTGGCCTCGTTGCGGAGTTTTTCGGATTGCTCCATCAGGTTGCGCACTTCGGCTTTGAGTTCGCTGCGTTCCTGCACGCCCTGATGGTGCGTTTTCTCTACACGTTCGCCAAACTGCTCGAGCTTGGCGCGGAACGGAGCCAGCAAAACGTCGAGCTCAGCCTTGTTGCCTTGCTTGAGCTGTTCCTGAAGCATGCGCGACTGCTGTCCTAGGGCCTCTTGGGCCACAACCTTGAATTCATTTTTGAGCTGCTCGCGTTGGGCCTCAACCTCACTTCGCGCGGAATCGGAAGCGGCTAAGCGTTCCTGGGCTCGGGCGAGCGCCATATCGGTTTCGCGCTGGGCGTTTTGGGCGGCCACGAGGGCGGACTCCAACTCGCGCACCCGCTGATTGGCGGCTTCATAAAGTCCTTGAATTCGAGCAAGTTCACCCGAATCAGAACCGACGCTTGCACCGCGGCGCACCTGAAGCAAAATCAGCCCCGCCAAGAGCACCACCGTAAGGACTAAAAGACCGATCGTAATCACCCCTCAAAGGTAGATTGGTCGGTCGTCCATTTCGGACTCGCGACCCCGTGAGTTTTGAACCATTCCGCCGTCGTAGAAAACGGTTTGCTCCCCCAAAAGCCGCGGTAGGCGCCTAGGGGAGAAGGGTGGGCCGACCGAATCACGAGGTGGTTTGTATTAGACAACTGGCGTCCGCGCTGCTGGGCATGTGCGCCCCAAAGCCAAAACGCGATGGGCCTATTCTGGGCGTTTAGGTAGGTCAAAATTGCCGAAATAAGCGGGTCCCAGCGACCGTCGGCATGGCTCCCTGGGGCCCCGGCGCGCACCGTCAGGCTGGTATTCAACAAGAGTACGCCCTGCTTAGCCCATGCCGTTAAGTCACCCTGCGCGGGCGGCGTGGCGCCTAAATCCGCCGTTAGCTCCTTAAAAATGTTGCGCAGCGAGGGAGGAAGGGGCTGACCCTCTGGCACCGAAAAGGCCAATCCGTCGGCCTGGCCGGGCCCGTGGTAGGGGTCTTGGCCCAAAATCACCACCTTCACCTCGTCGGGAGGGCATGACTCCAGGGCCCGCCATACATAGCTCGCGGGGGGAAACGTGGTCCCCGATTGGTAGGACGCGCGCAAAACCGGAAGCACCGCGTCCACGGCGAGGGGCCCGCCCCACGGGGTTAGCGCCGAGTGCCATGCTGCGGGAAAAAGGGGGATGTCGTGCACACTGCAAACTTCGTATTTTTGTGGCTATGCGTGCGCTAAAAACCTTCATCGCGGCCCTCATTTTAGGAGCCGCCCTCACGGCAACCTCTTCGTGCAAATCGGCCGACACGTGCCCATCGTTCATCGGCGCTGCGCCGACGGCCGACGCCACGGCTCGGGTATGAGGTTCGTTTCGGTCGCCAGCCTCGACGACCTTCGCCACCTTGAACGGTTTCGAGGCGGAGTCCTCGTGCTCAAGCACAGTCCGCGCTGCAGCATTTCGCAGGCGGCGCACCACCGCGTGCAAAAGTGGATGGAATCCCAGTCCGCAGGCCAAGTTGGCTTGATTAATGTGCTCACCGAACGCGAACTCAGCCGCCAGCTAGCCGCCGAATGGAGTGTCGAGCACGAGAGTCCGCAAGTGCTGTGGCAAAATGCCGACGGAAGTGTGCACCACACTAGCCATTTTGGAATTACCGCTGAATGGCTCAATTCCCTGAACTGAACGCCACCTTGCTGCGTTAACAATCAACCATGGAACCCACCAATACAAATTCGACACCGGTTCGCAAGCCCAACTGGCTGCGGGTCAAGCTCCCAACTGGGGAGAACTACCGCGCAGTGCGCAATGTGGTCGATCAGTACAAGCTCCACACGATTTGCGAGTCGGGACGCTGTCCCAATATGGGCGAATGCTGGGGCGAAGGCACCGCAACGTTCATGATCTTGGGCAACATTTGCACGCGGTCCTGCGGGTTTTGCAACGTGGCCACTGGCCGCCCGCTGCCGGTTGACTGGGACGAGCCCGACCGCGTGGCGCGCTCCATTCAGCGCATGAAAATCAAGCACGCGGTGCTGACGAGCGTAGACCGCGACGACCTTCCCGACGGCGGTTCGATCATTTGGGGCGAGACGGTGCGCGCGGTGCGTCGCCTGTCGCCCGGAACAACGATGGAGACGTTGATTCCCGACTTCCGTGGAATCACCGACCAAATTGACCGCATCGTCGAGGCCGCGCCTGAAGTGGTCAGCCACAACATGGAGACCGTCCGTCGCCTTACGCGGCAGGTGCGCATTCAAGCCCAGTACGACCGTTCGCTCGAAGTTTTGCGCTACCTCAAGGCGAGCGGCGTGAACCGCACCAAAACGGGCATCATGCTGGGGTTGGGTGAGACCGAAGACGAACTCTACCAAGCCTTGGATGATGTGCGTTCCGTAGGCGTAGATGTCGTTACGCTCGGTCAGTACTTGCAGCCCTCTCCGCGCCACTTGCCGGTGCAGCGCTTCGTGGAACCCGAGGAGTTTGAGCGCCTTGGTGCCTATGCCCGCACCCTTGGATTTCGCCACGTTGAGAGCAGTCCGCTCGTTCGATCGTCGTACCATGCAGAAAGGCATGTGCACTAAGCCTTCTTTACCTTATTTTTAGCCAATTGTTACGAAACGTATGAAAATGAACCGTACCCGTCTTTTTGCGATCCTTGGTGGATCGGGAGCGTTGCTCGCTGGAGCCGCTGCCTTTTTAACGCTCAACACCGGAACTGACCGTCAGTACCAGTTCCGCGGCGAAGGAGCTCAGGCCTCCTTTGCTGGATACAACGACTACATGAACATGCTTCGGGTTAACCAGGTAACGGGCGAAATCGATCCGGCTGCCGTGCAAGCAGCATGGACCCAGTTGCTCCAAACGGCGCAAAAGACCAATACCCTCAACTGGGAAACGCGCGGACCGGACAACCACGGTGGCCGTACTCGTTCGCTTCTGGTGAGCCGTGCCAACTCCAACATCGTGTACGCGGGTTCGGTAGGCGGCGGACTTTATCGCTCGACCAACGGCGGTGCCAGCTGGACGGTCGTGAGTGATCCGGGAGCAAACCAATCGGTGGCCAGCATTTGCCAGGCGGCCAACGGAGATATCTACTACGGAACCGGTGAAATTTGGATGGGGTATGGCGGTACGGGCCAAAACACCACGCCGAATTTTGCGGGCCGCGGAGTCTACAAGTCGACCGACGGAATCAACTTTGTGCAGCTTCCCAGCACGCTTCCGGTGAACAACTCCGGTAGCGCCGCATGGACAGCCGTTGCCGATCTCGAGGCGCACCCGACCGATGCAGGTACGCTCTACGCGGCCACCAACAACGGGTTAATGAAGACGACCGACGGCGGAACCACCTGGACGCAGCTGCTCAGCGGCGGCATCACCGACTTCGCTATTTCAAAGACGGGAACGCTTTACGTTAACCAAGCTGGCCGCACGATGAAGTCCGTGGACGGCTCTACGTTCACTGAGGTTTCGCAAGCGGTGCAATCACCCACGGCGCTTCCGCGTCGTTCGGGAGGCCGCATTCGCTACACCGTGAGCCCCCAAGACGAGAACTACGTGTACTGCGTTCAGACCAGCGGCAGCCAGCTCGCCGGAGTGTACCGTACCACCGACGGTGGAGCGACGTGGTCGCGCATCGGCCAACGCAGCAACAACTTTGACCCCTTGTGTAACGGCGTGGGTGCTGGCCGCTACTGCCAGGGCATTTGGGACCTCCTCCTCACGGTGAGTGCCAAAGACAAAGACAAGATTTGGTTGGGCGGAATCACCGTTTGGTCGTGGTCAACATCTGAAGGTTGGGTTCAAGCCTCTACCCTCAACGACTTCGCTCAAAATCCGTTCTACCTCCATGCCGACAGCCACGAGCTTCTTGTTGACCCAAAAAATCCAGATGTAATTTTTACATCAAACGATGGTGGCGTGTTCAAGTCAAACAACCACGGTGCAACATGGTTTGAGCGCAATTTGGGCTACAATACCTACCAGTACTTTGGGTTTGGTGTCGGCAAGGACCGCAAGCTTTTGGGCGGTTGCCAAGACAACGGTACCAGCTACTTAGACTACACGAGCGTCAGTCCGCATGGCGTCAAAAAAGTATTTGGCGGCGACGGCGGACACAGCGATATTTCGTGGCTTAACCCCAAAGTGATGTTTGCCGAGACCCAAAATGGCAACTTCTACCGCTCCGACGACGAAGGTGAGGGCTGGGCCACATTTAATAATGGATACATGAACTTAGCCAATCAGCAGGGACTTCAGCTATCTAGCTGGATGATGCCGTTTGAGCTTTGGGAAACCACCAACGATGCCCAGTCTCATGACACCGTTCGCTTTCAGTTGTTACCGGGGATTCGCTCGATGGGCTTTGGCGACGGCGTGAAGCGCACGTTCCGCGGCAAGATTACCCACCCCCAAGCGGCAGCGAAGTTCATTTCAAACAAGTTGCGTATTGTGGCCGGTCCGCTCACTGCGGTGGCTAACGCCAACGGCGTTGTTTCGGGCGATGCTACCGGCGTGTTTAACGCCGACTCGGGGTACTTTGACATCACGTTCAGCACACCACCAATCGCCGAGGTGATTTTGACGTGCAACGTGTACCTGCCCGTGGGCTCCAAAGTGGCCCTTAAGTCGGCCATTGGTTCGCTTCCAGTGCGTGCTACGACGACGAGCCGGCTGGACTCGGGTCAGGTGCTGAAGGTTCAAGACCCGATTCAGTCAATGTTCTTCGTGGGCTTGACCTCGCACGTGACCGCTAGCTTCCCCAAAATTGGTGGCATCTTCATGACCCGCGATGTTCATGATTTCAGCAAGACCCCTGATTGGTGGCAGATTGCCCACTTCGGTAACGGTATTACGCCGCACTACATGAAGATTTCAAACGACGGCAACCACCTGTTTGTGTCTACGTCGAACGGACGCTTGTACCGCATTTCCAACTTGCAAGCGGTGCGCCGTGCGAACCAAGCCTTCATCGATTCGGCAAACTACGCGTTGACGGTAACCCAAATTGGCAACTGGACAGGCCGCGTGGTGACGGGCATAGATGTGGATCCAAACGACGCTAACCGTGTCGCGGTGAGCCTCGGTAACTACGGCAACTCTGCCTACGTATACCTGTCTACTAATGCCCTTTCGGGCACGCCATCGTTCCAGAGCAAGCAGGGCGACCTTCCTACAATGCCGTGCTACTCGGTTTCGTTTGACAAGGGCAACGCAAACCGCCTTCTTGTGGGCAGCGAGTGGGGTGTGTTCATGACCGACAACCTATCTTCGACTATGCCAACCTACAGCGAAGAGAATAACGGCATGGCACGCGTTCCCGTGTTCGAAATTGAGCAGTACCGTACCGATTTCTTGTACGACCCGAATAATCCGATTTCGTCTCCAACCGAGGGTGACATCTTTATCGCGACCCACGGACGCGGATGGTTCCAAACCACCACGACCAGCGTAAACCGCCCGTTGGGCAACTCAAACGACGAGGTCGTGAAGACCAAGGAGTCGCTCGGAATTTACCCGAATCCTGCCACCGACGTGGTGCGCATTCCAGTTGGCGAAGGTGACGCGACGTTGACGCTGCGCAGCATGGACGGACGCCTCGTTCGTCGGATCGACTTCAAGAACACGGTAGGAGCCAAGGCAGTGCCGATGCAGCTCGAGGGCTTGCCCAAGGGCCAGTACATCTTGACCCGTTCGCAGGGCGGAACGGCCGTAAGCGAGGTCCTGATCAAGCGATAAGGTTTAGCGTACCGCTCGATATCTAAGGCCGCCCTTCTGGGGCGGTTTTTTTTTGCTTAAAGGTTTGCGAAACCAGCAACCAGCAGCCAGCAACCAGCAGCCAGCAACAAGCAGCCAGCAACAAGCAGCTCGTTGCCCGTCGATAGGTACTGGCAAAAAAAAAACCGCCCCAGGGGGCGGTTCCTACCTACGGAAAAGGTTGCGGTCCTTAGCGGATCGCGCTTTGGATAAACACCTTGAGAATCGGGTGCTCCGGATGCGCCTCGCTCATCGCGTCGGCGGTGCTGCGGAACAGTGCCGAATCGCGCTGCGGGTCAAACAGGTAAAAATTGCCGGCCGACTGGTACAACGCAAAAATGTTGGCAAGTGAAGCAGGCTGCTCGTTGACCAACTTGATCAACTCTTCGCGGTGCTTGGCCACGCGAGCCTCGTAGCGCATAAACAGCTGGGCGTTTTGCTCGGCGGCGTCTTGCATTCCTTGGTGGGCCTTGGCTTCTTGCTCGAGCGTGTCCATCAGCAGCGCCGTATGGCGGAGCGGCAGGTAGTGCGCTAACAGGCGTTCCGAAAGCTGCGAACCGGTAACGCTGTAGTCGGTGATTCCAGAACCAACAACCTTTACGCTGCCTTCGATGTCGTCGCCGCGCTCGATTCCGAGGCGCAGGCTGGCACCGTGCTTAAAGCTCAACGCATAAAACGTAGATCCTGAGCTGTCGAGCGGAAGCTCCGTTTCGAGCATACCGTCGCTCAACGCAAGGGTGTCCCAGGGCACGAGCTGCTCCGCGTCGATGCGGAACACCACTGCCGTGTCGCAGTTCGGAACTTCGAGTGAAACGGGCACGAGGTCGCCGCCCGAGCAGGCAGCCAAGAAAAGCGCAGAGGCGCCCAGCAGAGATTTGTTCATGACATCAGGAGAATTAATCGAGTCGACGGCGAAGGAGGTCCGTCGCAACTTTGGGGTCGGCTGAACCGCGGCTGCGCTTCATAACTTCTCCCATAAACAACCCAATCAGGCCCTTCTTTCCTGACTGGTATTCGGCAACTTTTTCGGGCCAGTCGTGCAGCACGGCGTCGACTATGGCCAAAAGGGCGTCTGCGTCGCTTTGCTGAACTAAACCCAGCTCTTCGGCCAGGGCCAACGGTAGCGCGTTGGGCTGCTCGGCAAGGCGCACAAAAATCTGCTGAGCGGCGCTGTGGCTCACCGTACGGTTTTCGATCAACGCAATCAACTCTGCCAGGTGCTCGGCGGTTACGGGCAAGCGTTCAATGCTGCTGGCGCGCTCGTTCAGCCATCCCGCTACGGGGCCAGTGATCCAGTTGGCGGCGGTTTTGGGCGGAGCCCCCGCGGCGCAGAGTGCGTCAAAAAACGCGGCAGTCGCTTGGTCGTCGGTGAGTAGCTGAACGTCGTACTCCGACAGTCCGAGCGCATTTTGGTAGCGGGCCTTGCGGGCGCGGGGAAGCTCGGGCAGCGTGCCGCGAAGCCCCTCAATCCATTCGGGGGTGAGGCGCACCGGAGCAAGATCGGGCTCGGTAAAGTAGCGGTAGTCGTTAGCGTCTTCTTTGATTCGGAGCACCGAGGTGCTTCCCTTCCCGGCGTCAAACGTGCGCGTTTCTTGATAAATGACCTTGCCCGCTTCGACGGCGGCCACTTGGCGCTGAAACTCAAAATCAATCGCCTTTTGCACGTGTCGGAACGAGTTCAAGTTCTTAACCTCCACTTTGGTGCCGAAGGCTTCGCGGCCGACGGGGCGCACCGAAATATTGACGTCGCAGCGCAGCGAACCTTCTTCCATGTTGCCGTCTGAAATGCCGAGGTAGCGAACTAGTTGGCGGATTTCGGTCAAGTAGGCGTAGGCCTCTTCGCCGTTGCGCAAGTCGGGCTCCGAAACGATTTCAAGCAGCGGAACCCCAGCTCGGTTGAAGTCCAAAAGCGTGTGGAACGGGTCCAAATCGTGAATGGACTTGCCCGTGTCTTCTTCCATGTGAATGCGGGTGAGGCCAATATCCTTGGTGCCGGCACTGGTTTCGATCCGCACGCTTCCGCCGTTGCAAATAGGCGTTTCGTGCTGCGTGATTTGGTAACCTTTGGTCAGGTCAGGGTAGAAGTAGTTCTTGCGGGCGTACTCGTTGTATTCGCGAATGCGGCAGCCCAAAGCGAGTCCGAGTCGGGTGGCGGCCCGAACGACGCCCCAGTTCGCGCGCGGCAGCGCCCCGGGCAGCCCAAGCGATACCGGACTTACCTGCGTGTTGGGTGCCTCGCCATACCCGTAGCCTTCGCCCGCATAGGCTTTGCTGCGCGTGCTTAACTGAACGTGAACCTCTAGGCCGATAACCGCCTCGTAGCCGTTGTGCGTCATGGGCGCAAAGGTACGCGGAACCCGTGGGCCTTCCATTCCTGTTCGAGCCACTTTAGCAGGCGCGGACCGTCGTCGTCGAGCACAATTTCGTGCGGAAGCACATAAACGTCGAGTCCCTTCCAGGCTTTGGGCTTAGAACCCATGCGGGCCCGGTCTTTTTTGGTCGTCACAATGCGGGTTACGCCGAGGTCCGCGCAGCGCTGGCGCACCGATTGAATAATGCCTTTGCGAAACGGTTCGTGGTCGGCTAGCACAACGGCCTCAGCCATCGGCACCAACCGACGCACCCCGGCGATGAAAACTTCGGGCTGCCCAATTCCGCAAAGAGCAATGGCACCACCCGTGGATTGGGAATCCCACTCGGGGGCTCCAAAATGGGCTTCGGGGGCCCCGTAGCGCTCCCAGGAACAAAACAGTTCTTGGTCGGGCCGAAGGGCGAGAATGCTGCGAATGTCGAGGCGGGTCAACGGATCAACCGGCCCCGGGCAGCGGGTAACCACCACGGCCTGGGCGCGGGCCGCTGCCGCCGGATGCTCGCGCAGCCGCCCGGCAGGCAGCACGTGGTCGGCCGTGTACCACTGGCCAAACGGACAGACCAGTAGGTTGAGGGCCGCGTGCACGCCGCGGTGCTGAAAGGCGTCGTCGAGCACGACCACGCCTTCGCGTCCTAAGTTTTTGAGGGCTTCGGCGCGCTGGTGCGCCACAATCACATGCACCTGATCGCTGTGGCCGAAGTGCTGCCGCACCATGAGGGCCTCGTCGCCCACGTTTTCGGGGGCGTCTTCAAGCTGCACTTCGCGCACCTCCTTGGTTCGTCGTCCGTACCCCCGGCTGAGGTAGTAGACGGGAGCGACGCGCAGGTGAAGCTGCTCCATGAGCCATAGGCTGAGCGGCGTTTTGCCGGTGCCGCCCACGTGGAGGTTGCCTACGGCCAGCGTCGCAATGCTGGGCTGATAGGCCGTGCGAATGCGCCAGCGGTAGGCCGAGGCATGCAGCCATGCGCCCAGCGCATAAAGGGCCGAAAGGGGCAGGAGGAGCTTACGCACCGACATAGCTGCGAAGGTAATTCCAGGCGTCGGTCGCGGGAACCCGTTGCGACACTTTGGCCAGCCAAGTTCGCTGGCGCTTGGCGTACTGCCGGGTTCGCAGCGCGAGCAAATTGGTCATCGCGTCGTCTCGGTCTACCGGAGCGTCGGGCGCATAAAATTCTTGGTAGCCCACCGTGCGCAGCGGACTTAGATCGGCAAACGCCCTTAACCCAATGGCCTCGGACTTGAGCCCTTCGGCCATCATGGCTTCACAGCGGCGCTGAATGCGTTCGTCGAGCCAGTCTGACGGCGCGTCGAGGGCCAGCTCTCGAACCGGAACCGGCCACGCACGCTGGGTTGTTCCCTGGCGCTGCTGCGAATAGGGAACCCCCGTTGCCTGCATCACTTCGAGGGCGCGGATCACCCGCCTCGAATTTTGCAGGTCCGCCGTAGCCGCATACTCTGGGTCGAGCTGGCGCAGGCGCTCAACCAGCTCTTGAGGGTACCGCAACCACACCGCTTCGAGCTCAGAACGCAGTTCGGGCTGGGCCGCGGGCATGGGGTCGAGCCCGTAGAGCAGCGCGTGCGCATAAAGGCCTGATCCACCCACCACTACGGCAGATCCGCAGCGCTCGAGCACGTCGCGCACCACCGGTTCTGACCAAGTAGCGTAGGAGGCAGCGGTAAGGGGCTCGTGAATGCTGTGGCTGGCGA
Source organism: Bacteroidota bacterium (assembly GCA_016868755.1). Lineage (GTDB taxonomy): Bacteria > Bacteroidota > Bacteroidia > Flavobacteriales > Schleiferiaceae > TMED14. The sequence goes on from VGFU01000006.1 coordinate 51,099, forward strand.
TTCCGTGGTGCGGAACCTCAGCCAATTCTTCGGGGCTCGGCCGGGCGACCCCGATGCGCATCTCGCGGTACACCTGGCGTGCGTCGCAGCTTACCACTTCGGTTCCCAGGTGGAGCGCCAGGTCGATGGCGAGCCGGGTTTTGCCCGAGGCGGTCGGACCGTGAATCATCCAAAGGGCGCCGTGGTTCATGCCGCAAAGTTAGGTTGCCAAAATTCCGTATATTTAATCATGGCTTTTCCCGCGCAGCCCGATCAGCGATCTGCCTTTCGCCTCATTGAGCGCGGAGACTTGACCGCGTTAACCTACAGCGCAAGCGACCAAGTTGCCGACCCTGAACTCCGCCAAGAGCGGTGGAAGGTGCTGCACTTGGCCACGTTTCAGGGCAACGTAGAAGAACGCAAGGTGACTCTGTACTTCACCGCAGAACAGGGGAGGTTTGCCCTGCACACCACCCTTTGGGCTTGCACCGAGCACGCGGTCGTCTTTAAAAATGCCGAGGAGCTCCCGATTCGCGCCATCGAGGCGCTGGAGTTTCACCAATCTTCAGAAGAAGAGTAGCCGTCGGCTAAATCCTCTTCGTCAAATCCAAATTCGTCGTCGTCGCCAAAATCGTCGTCGTCGAGGCCAGAACCCGTCGCGCCCTCACCGTACTGCAGTTCGGGGGCGGTTTCAGGGCGGACGCCGTAGCTCAATACCACCTCGTGACCGTCGAGGCTGCGGTCTTCGTGGCGCACAAATTCGACCAAAAAGCTCCACATTTCGAGAAAGTCGTACACAAACAGCAGGCGCTGACCGGGGGCGCCAAGCACCTCGCCGATGCTAAGGTCGGCCATGCTCGGTCCGGCGGCGGGGTCCATCGACAACAAGGGAATCTCGTCGCCTTGGTTCCATTCCGCGTCGGTACGGTAAAATGAAGCCATTTGGCCTTCGTTCAGCTCAAAAGCGGCCGCCAGGGCGCGGTGCGCCGTTTCAAGGTTGCTGGAGGTTGGTAGCGCGACATCGCGAAAGATGTCGTCTTCGGTATTCAAAATGACGCGTACAACTGTGGTGCTCATGATTTGGCAGAAATTCCGTGTTCAGCAGCCCAGGCCGTGACAAAGGCGCGGGCGTCGTCAAAGGTATTGGGGATTACGCCATCTAAAATGGCCTCGCGCACCGCAGTTTTGAGCTGTCCCACGAGCGGACCCGGGGGCAAATCAAACCACGCCATGAGTTGGCTTCCGTCGATCGGAGGCTGCCAGTTGCGCAGCTGGTCGCGGGCTTCCACTTCGGCCATCTTGGCTTTAAGGTGCTCGTAGTTAGCTTGGTACCGGGCTTTTTTGCGCGGATTTTTGGTGGTGATGTCGCTGGAGCACAGGATCATCAAGTCGTCGATGTCTTCGCCCGCATCAAAAAGAAGGCGGCGCACGGCGCTGTCGGTGGCCGTGTCGCTGACCACGGCGATGGGCCGCGAACTCATTTGGATGAGCTTCACCACGTACTCCATGCGGGCGTCGAGCGGCAGCGCCAGGCGGCGAAAGAGCTTTTTGGCCATTTTTCCGCCCAAAAACTCGTGCCCGTGAAAAGTCCAGCCGGTGCCCTTGATGAACTTTTTGGTTGGCGGTTTTCCGATGTCGTGCAGCAGCGCTGCGAGGCGCAGCCAAACGTTTTCAGACTGCTCAGCGGTGTTGTCGACCACCTCGAGCGTGTGCCAAAAATTGTCTTTGTGAAGGTGGCCTTCGACCTCGTCGACGCCGGCTAGGGCAGCCACTTCGGGCAGCAGCACGTCCATGGCGCCGCAGCGAAACATCAGGCCGAGGCCCACTGACGGCTTGGGGCTTGCCAAAATCTTGAGCAGCTCGGTTTGTATGCGTTCGGGCGACAAAATGCTCAAGCGATCGGCGGTGGCCGCCATTCCTTCGAGGCAGGCAGGGTCTACGTCAAAACCGAGTTGGCTGGCGAAGCGCAATCCGCGCAAAATGCGGAGCGGGTCGTCACTAAACGTTTCGGTCGGCTCCAGGGGAGTGCGAAGGACCTTGGACGCTAGGTCGGAGCGTCCACCAAACGGGTCGAGCAGCTCGCCCCAGGCGGCGCGGTGCACCCCAATGGCCATGGCGTTGATGCTGAAGTCGCGGCGGCGCTGGTCGTCTTCGAGGGTTCCGGGCTGAACGCTGGGTTTGCGCGACTCGCTTCGGTAGCTCTCAGTGCGGGCTTGAACAAATTCGATTTGCCAACTCTTCCAGGTGAATTGGGCGGTGCCAAAATTGGCGTAGACCGCGACCTTACCAGCCTTGAGGGCCCGGGCGGCGGACTCGGCTACCGCTAGCGCATTGCCCACCACGACGAAATCGACGTCTTTCGGAGTTCCGCGTACTAAAAAGTGGTCGCGGACCCAGCCGCCCACAACGTAGCAGGGCAGTCCGAGCTCGTCGGCCGCTGCGCCCACCGCGCGGAACAGCGCGTGGTCAATCCACTTCGAGTAGGGTTCTGCCATTTAAACGGCCACTTGAAACTCCCGCAGGGCGTCGTTTAACGAGGTTTTTTGGTCGGTGCTCTTCTTGCGGCGGCCGATGATGAGCGCGCAGGGCACGTGGTAGGTGCCGGCGGCAAAATCCTTGGGGATGCTCCCAGGAATAACAACGCAGCGCTCGGGCACATACCCGCGGTACTCGACCGGTTCGGCGCCCGTCACGTCGATGATTTTGGTCGATGCAGTCAGGACCACGTTGGCGCCCAGCACGGCTTCGCGGCCGATGCGCACGCCTTCGACCACGATGCAGCGCGAGCCGATGAACGCGCCGTCTTCGACAATAACGGGGGCCGCCTGCAGGGGTTCCAAAACGCCGCCGATTCCAACTCCGCCCGAAAGGTGCACGTCGGCGCCGATTTGGGCGCAGCTACCGACGGTCGCCCACGTGTCGACCATGGTGCGCGGACCCACATAGGCCCCAATGTTGACGTAGGAAGGCATCATGATGACGCCCGGAGCCAGGTACGCGCCGTGCCGCGCCACCGCATGCGGAACCACGCGCACGCCCAAGGCCGCATAGTTGCGCTTCAGAGGCATTTTGTCGTGAAACTCGAGCGGTCCGGCTTCGAGGGTTTCCATTTTGCGCTGCGGAAAATAGAGCACCACCGCTTTTTTAATCCACTCGTTGACCTGCCAGCCACCGTCAACGGGCTCTGCGACGCGGTGTTCGCCGTGGTCCAACGCTGCAATTACTTGGCCTACCGCGTAATGGGCCTCAGGGCTTTGCAATTCGTCGCGGTGTTCCCACACGCGCTCAACGGTAGCGCGGATTTCGGTCCAGTTGGGTGTCATTTTTTTGGTGTAAGTAGTTTTCTAATATCAGGCTTGCCGCGGCCGCGTCGAGTTGTCCTTTGTCTTTTTTAACCACCTTGGAGCGACCGAGCAGGGCGGCACCCTGGGCAGCGAGTTTGGAGGTCAGGCGCTCGTCGACGAGGTGAACCGGTACCGAGGGCCAAAGGGCCGACAAGGTTTTGGCCACGAGGTCTCGGGCCTCAGCGCCCTGCGAGGGGGCGCCGTGGAGGCGCTGCGGACTTCCCAGCGCGATGCCGCGGATTCCAGACCCGTCGCCGTAGCGACGGGTGAGCTCGCCCGCGAGCTCGGTGGTCGACAAGGCGGCCACCGGGAACGCCATGACACCCAGCGCGTCGCTCTCTGCGAGGCCGGTTCGGCGAAGTCCAGGGTCAAGGCCTATCCACATGCTTTTTGGCGCGCGGTACTGCGCAGACCACAAAGGTAGGGGGTATCTTTGCGGTATGGTGTACCCAATTGTGGCCTACGGATCACCCATGCTCAAGCGCCGCGCCAAAAACGTGGAATGTCCGAGCGCGGAACTCACGGCGTTTGCCGCGTCGATGTTTGAAACAATGTATGCCTCAAAAGGCGTCGGCCTTGCCGCCCCCCAAATTGGATTCAGCACCCGGGTCTTTGTGGTCGACGGATCACCCTTTGCCGACGACCCCGACAACGCCGAAGACGCAGAGGTCCTCAAGTCGTTTAAAAAGATCTTCATCAACGCTGAAATTCTCGAAGAATCGGGCGAAGAGTGGGGCTTCGAAGAAGGCTGCTTGAGCATCCCTGACCTGCACGAGGCGGTGGTCCGCCGCGAAACCCTTCGCATCAAGTACCAGGACCTCGACGGTCAATGGCATGAAGAAACCCACACGGGCGTTCCGGCGCGCATCATCCAGCACGAGTACGACCACATTGAGGGCATTCTGTTTACCGACCGCCTGAGTCCGCTCAAAAAGCGACTGATTCAGGGCCGCCTCAAGGACATCGCGGCGGGCAAAGTCACGGCAAACTACCGCATGAAGTTTAACGTAGTATGAAAAAGTACGCTCTAGCCTTCGGTGCCGCGGGTCTTCTGGCCGCGTGTACGGCCAAGGTAGACGGCGAAAAAGCCATTCAGGAACTCACTGCCAAGCAAAACTGGGCTGAAGACTCCACGGGTTCCTATGCCTTGGCCCAGCGCCTTGAGGAGGCCGCCAATCAGGCAGAAAGCGACTCGCTTTGGGCGCGCTACCAGCTGGCGGCGGGAGATTTGGAGTCGCAGATTCCGAGTCGGGCCTTGTTTGCGATTCGCTACTACATGCGGGTGGTCGACTCGCTGCCTCAGAGCTACGGTCCGCGGGCGCTTTTTGCCGTAGCTACCACGTTTGACGTAAACCTCAACGACCGCATGCGTGCGGGACAGGCATACGAAATGTTCCTGCAGTACTACCCGCGGCACCCATGGGCTCCGCGCGTTGACACGCTTTTAACGATCACGCGCAGCGGCGCCGACACTCTTTTAATGCAGCAAATTCAAGCAAAAAAACCATGAACGACCTCAAGCATGTACTGGCCATTGCCGGCCGTCCCGGACTCTTTCAACTCGTAGCGTCAACCCGCACGGGGCTCGTCGCCGAACCGCTGGGCGGGGGCGCACGAGTAAGCGCCTCGGCGCGCCAGCAGGTGCACGTGCTTGACGAGATGGCCCTGTACACGGTAGAAGGAGAGCGTCCGCTTCGCGAGGTGTTTGCCGCCGTAGGTGCCGCACTGAACGGCCAAGAGGCGGTCGCCCACAACGCCGACAGCGCCGTGGTAACCGCAGCCTTTGCCAAGCTCGTGCCCGACTACGACGACAGCCGCGTGTACGTCAGCGACATGCGCAAGTTTTTTCAGTGGTACAACGCCCTTGTTCGCTACCAGTTCTTTGCTGACGCCCCGGCGGTAGCAAACGACGAGCCCAAGGCCAAGCCCGCCAAGAAAAAGGCGGCGCCCAAAGCTGCCGATGGCGAATAAGCCCGACCGCGGTCCTGCGCTCGAGGCCTTTGAGCGCCTGCTCGGCATCATTGACGACCTGCGGGCCCAGTGCCCGTGGGACAAGGTTCAAACGGAGCAAACGCTTCGAATCTTGACCATCGAGGAGACCTATGAACTGGCCGATGCCATCGACGCGGGGGATTGGTCCGAATTGGGAAAGGAGCTCGGTGACTTGTTCCTTCACCTCGTGTTTTACAGCAAAATTGCAAGCGAACAGGGCCACTTTGACGTGGCGGATGTGCTGCACGGCGTGTGCGACAAGCTGGTGCGCCGGCATCCGCACATTTACGGCGACGTGAACGCTGAAGACGCCGAGGCCGTCAAAGCCAACTGGGAAGCCATTAAGTTAGCTGAAAAAGGTTCCGCATCGGCCAAATCGGTGCTCGACGGGGTTCCTAAAGCGCTGCCGGCGCTCGTGAAGGCCTACCGCATGCAAGACAAGGTGCGCGGAGTGGGTTTTGACTGGCCCTCGATCGACGGCGTTTGGGAAAAGGTCGAAGAAGAACTCGTGGAGCTGCGCACGGCGCCCAACGATGCGGCGGCCCTTGAAGAACTGGGCGACCTGCTTTTTGCCCTGGTGAACTACGCCCGCCACCGCGGCTGGGACCCCGAGCAGGCCTTGGCCCAAGCCAACGACAAATTTTTGCGCCGGTTTAAGGCCATGGAATCGCTGCTGGCTGAGCGCGGCGACGCCAACGCCAAACAGACCTTAGAGGTTTGGGATTCCCTTTGGAATCAGGTAAAACGGAACGAGAATTGATTTGGGCGTAACGTGGCGGTCACGTTGGCGCGCCATTTTTACGCACCAGGCATGAAAACCGTATACCTCGTTCGCCACGCCAAGAGCTCGTGGGAGTACCTTGAGCTTCCCGACATGGACCGCCCACTCAAGGGGCGCGGAATTCGCGACGCCCACCTCATGGCGGAATGGCTGCGGGACGTACTTCATCGCCGCCCAGCTGTTTATACATCGCCCGCTACGCGCACCCTTCACACCGCCATGATTTTTGCCCGTGGGTTAGGCATTCCGCTGGACCAGGTGCACTTGGCCGACGAACTCTATGCCGCCTCGCACGACCAAATTGCGGGCTTTTTGCGCGGAATTCCCCACGACCCCGAAGCCGTAATGCTGTTTGGGCACAACCCCGGAATGAGCGAGTTCATTTCAGACTCCGTGCCGGGATTTGCCGAAAACATGCCGACCGCTGGAGTCGCGGTGCTCGAATTTGCAACTTCTTCGTGGAGCGGCTTGCAGGGAGGGGCAGAACTTCGGTACTTTGATTTTCCGAAAAACCTCAAGTAATACTTTCATAATATGGGCAAAATGAGTGATTTGCGCTCTCGATTTGTGAATCGAGACCTAAGCTGGCTGCAGTTCAATGCACGGGTACTGCAAGAGGCTGAAGATGAGCGCAATCCCTTGATTGAACGCCTCCGGTTTTTGGGTATATTCTCGAACAACCTCGACGAGTTCTTTCGGGTGCGCTACGCGACGATCCAGCGCATGTCGGACTCAGACGACGTCAAAAAAGTCAAAGAAACCCTGGGCGGCTGGGATCCCAACGACCTGCTTCACGCGATTCAGTCCGAAGTCAATGTGCTCAACGACCGGGTAGAAACCACCTACGCCAAACTCATGCTGGCGCTCGAGCTCGAGGGCATCAAAATCATCGACGAACAGGACCTCACCCAGGGCCAAAAAGACCACATTCGCAAGTATTACATCGATAAGGTCAGCCCGACCGTATTTGCGATGATTTTGCAGGACCACCTGCCTTTTCCTGAGCTTAACGACGCCTCGATTTACCTGGCTATTCGGCTGTGGCCCAAGCTGGGCGGAGAACCGGTGCTGTCCATGGTTGAAGTTCCGGCCGAAATCCACGGACGCTTCATCGAGCTTCCCAAATACGGCAAGAACTACCTCATGTTCCTCGACGATGTGCTGCGCCACAACTTACAGTACGCCTACTTTTTGTTTCCGTCGCAGCGCATCGAGGCCTTTACGTTTAAAATTTCGCGCGACGCAGAGCTCGATTTGGACCACCACGACGTGAGCAGCACGGTGCTCGACCGGGTTCGCCGCGGGCTTGAGGACCGCCAAGTGGGCGATCCGGTGCGCATGGTGTACGACCGCGATATGCCGGCTGATTTTTTGGCCTACCTCATGGGGCGCATTGGCATGCAAAACAGCGACGCGGTGATTGCGGGCGGACGCTACCACAACAAAAAAGACCTGATGCGCTTTCCTAACATTGGCGGAGCGCACCTGGAACATCCGCGCCTTGAGCCGCTGCAGCACCCCGACCTCGATATGGAGAAGTCGCTGATGAACGTGGTGCGCCAGAAGGACGCGCTGCTGTTTTTGCCCTACCACAACTTTTTGAGCCTTGTGCGCTTTTTGCGCGAAGCCGCGATCGACCCCTCGGTGACCAAAATCAGCATTACGCTCTACCGGTTGGCAAGCCAATCGCGCATTGTTTCGGCACTCATAAACGCAGCCAAAAACGGCAAAAAAGTTCGCGTAGTCATTGAGCTTCAAGCGCGTTTTGACGAAGAAAACAACCTGCACTACCTCGAGAAAATGCGCAAAGAGGGCATTGAGGTGCAAACCGGCGTCGAGGGACTCAAGGTGCACAGCAAAGTTGTACACATTGAGCGCAACACGGCCGATGGGGACAAAGAGTACTTTGCGGTCGTGGGCACCGGCAACTTTCACGAGGGCTCGGCCAAGGTCTACACCGACTACCTTCTGCTCACCGCAAACCCCAGTATTTGTGCTGACGTGGCCCGCGTCTTTGAGTTCCTTTATGAGCCCTACAAGGTGATCAAGTACAAGGAACTGCTAGTGAGTCCGCACTACAGCCGAAACGGAATCATTAAGTGCATCGACCGCGAAATTGCCCACGCCAAAAAGGGCAAGAAGGCCGAGATCATCATGAAGTTCAACTCACTCAGTTCCTACGACATCGGCGAAAAGCTCTACGAGGCCAGCAAGGCCGGCGTCAAGGTGCGCCTCATCGTGCGCGGCGTGTGCTGCGTGCGCCCGGGCGTGAAGGGGCTTAGCGAGAACATTCACGTCGTGAGCATTGTCGACCGGTTCTTGGAGCACAGCCGGGTGTACTACTTCGCCAACGACGGCGACCCCAAAATGTACCTGGCCTCGTTTGACATGATGACCCGAAACTTGGACCTGCGCGTCGAAGTCGGGGCGCCGGTGCTGGATTCGCGCATTCAGCGCGAAATCCTCGACCACCTTGACATTCAGTTTCGCGACAACGTCAAGGCACGGGTGTACGACGCCGAGGGGCGCAGCGCGCACCGGGTTGCGCCGGGTCCGCGCATCCGCAGCCAAATGGAGCTGTATGAGTACGTGAAAAAGCAAGCCAAAAAGCGCAAGGCATGAGCATGAAGTTCCTCACGCTGGGCGCCATTGACATTGGGTCCAACTCGATTCGCTTGCTGATTAGCCACGTGATTCCGACGCCGACCTACACCTACTACAAAAAGGTGTCGATCACGCGGCTCCCGGTGCGCTTGGGCGCCGACGTGTTCACCCAGGGCGAAATAAGTAAAGAAACCGGCTACCGCTTGGTCGACGCCATGCGGGCGTTCGTTGCCATCATGCGCGTCAACGGGGTGACCGACTACCGGGCCTGCGCCACCTCGGCGATGCGCGAGGCTAAAAATTCCGCGCGCTGGATTCTCCGCGTGCGCCGCGCCGCTGACATCGACATCGAGGTCATTGACGGCGAAGAGGAGGCCAAGCTCGTGTTTCACGCCAAGCTTTTTGACCGCATTCACCCTGAGGAGCCCAACCTCTGCTTCGTCGACGTGGGCGGGGGCTCGACCGAGCTCACCTTCTTTCGCGACGGGCAGGCGCTGGCTTCGCGGTCTTTTCCGCTCGGAACCGTGCGCCTTCTCAGCGACGCCGACAGCGAGGCAGTATGGGACGACCTGCGCACCTGGCTCGAGTCGGAGGTTGCCCAGCTCGACGGCCCCGTGGCCCTAGTGGGGGCGGGCGGAAACATCAACAAAGCCCACAAAATCAGCGGACGCCCCGTCGAAGAACCCCTAAGCAAGCAGTACCTTGACCGCTTCAGCAAGCAGCTCGAGGCCATGACGCCCGACGAGCGCGTGCTGCAGCTCGGCCTCAACCTCGACCGGGCTGACGTCATTGTTCCGGCCTTGCGCATCTACCGCCGCGTGCTGCGCTGGACCCACGCGACCTGGGTTTATGTGCCCAAAATCGGCGTTTCTGACGGAATTGTGCGCGAACTGTACCACCGTAAACACCGTGCCCAATGGGAACCACGCCTCGAATCCTAATCCTTCTGACTGCTGCGCTGCTGGCGGCGTCGTGCGGAATCAAGCCATCGGCGCCCGCGCCGGCCAAACCCACGCGGGTCACCTTGACTACCGCCGAGGCCTTGGACGCCTCAGACACCGTGTGGATCACGGGCTACAACCCCGAGCTCGGCGGCTGGAACGGCCGCGGAATCGCCATGAAGCGCACCGCCAGCCACGAATGGCAGGCCCAGTTCACTACCCGCGACAGCGCCATGGCCTTTAAGTTCACCTTGGGGTCTTGGGCCAAAGAAGCTCGATTGGCTTCGGGAGTTCCGTTTCGCGACGTGGCGGGCTACCGCGGAATGGACACCTCGTTTCACGCCCTGGCCTTCAGTGCGCCCCAGCGGGTCAACGACGGCCAGGTTACCGGGGTGCTCCAAGAGTTTTTGACGCCACCAGACCCCAAAGGACGCTTCCCGCAGCGCCCCATGTGGGTGTGGACCTCAGCGCCCCTGAAGCCCGGACAGAAGTACGACCTGCTGTTGCTGTCGGACGGCCAAAACTGCTTTGATCCGGCCCAAACCAGCTTTGGGGTCGACTGGGCGGTCGACGAAGCCCTGACCCAGCTCGAGGCCGAGGGAGCGATTCCGCCCACGCTCGCCGTAGGGCTGCAGTGCTCGTTTGAGCCCGACAACCAGCGCCGCAAAGAATACGGCCCGGGCGAGGTCGGCGACGCCTACGCCGAATACCTGACGCAGACGGTGCTGCCCTGGATCCAATCCCAGTACACCCTTACCGACCGCCGCGTCTTTGCGGGTTCGTCGATGGGCGGAATTTTAGGCTTTCGCCTGATGCACAGCTACCCGGAGCTTTGGAGCGGAATCGTATCGTTTTCTCCGGCCATCTTTGTTGAGACCGGCAGCGGACTGGTGGTCGACGGGCTCACCCCGTGGAAGGCCAAAAACTACGTTTGGCCCCAGGGCAAGCGCGCCTACTTCTACAACGGCGGAGTGGGCCTCGACGCGGCCCTTCAGCCCGGAATCGACCGAATGCTCGAACAGCTAAAGGCCAATGGCTTAAAGCTGGGTACCGACTACCAATGGAAGCTCGACGCCAAGGCCAACCACGACGAAATCGCGTGGCGCCAGCACTTTCCTGAAGCCTACCGGTGGGTAACTAGCCACTAGCAACTAGTCACACGTTTCTGGCTTCTGGCATCTGGCTTGCGCGGCTTGGCGCGGTAACCAGAAGCAAGCAACGAGTAGCTCTTTAGCTGCGCACGTAGTTGAGCGGGCACACCTCGCCGCGCTCTTCGAAGTACTGCCATGCATCGATTTCGCGCAGGATGTCGTCGACGTGGCGCATCACGGTAAAGAAGTTCACCGACTGGTAGCGCACGATGCCTTGGCGGTCGATCAAAAAGGTTCCGCGCAGGGCAATGCGGTCGCCCTCTGCGTGCAGCTGGCCGTCTTCGTCGTAGGCCCATTCGCCGTTGAGCACGTGGTAGTTATGGCTCACGGTCTTGTTGAGGTCGGCAAGAATGGGGTAGGTGATGCCTTTGATTCCGCTCTGTGCTTTGTCGAGGCTTAGCCAAGCTTTGTGCGACGCGTCGGTGTCGGTCGAGCAGGCGATGACCTGAACGTTGCGCTTCTCGAACTCGGCCAAGTTGGCCTGAAATTCGTGCATTTCGATTGGGCACACGGCGCTAAAGTCTTTAGGGTAGAAAAATAGCAGCACGTACTTCTGACCTTCGAACTGGGCGAGGCTGTAGTCTTTGACGATTTCTCCGCCGTTGATCACGGCAGTAAGGCTGAATTCTGGGGCTTTTTTGCCAACGAGGAGCGACATGAGGTGCAAATTTAATTGATGGTCCAAAGGTAACCCTTGGGGCGCGCACGTTGTTCGGTCAGCTAGCAACTAGCAACTAGCCGCTAGCAACTTCAGTGGCCGTGTCCCGCGTATCCGCTAAGAACAAAGCCTGCGGCGATACCGACGAGCACTACGGCCCAGGTGCGCAGCGGAATCCGATGATCCTTTTGGGTCTCAAAAAGGATGGTGCTCGAGACGTGTAAAAAGATTCCGACCACGAGGCTGCCCACGACGACGTCGACGTACGGATGTTCGGGAATTAAAAGGCTTGCCGCCGCACCCAGCGGGGCAGCGAGGCTTAGGGCGGCCATGGCGAAGGCTCCGCGTCGCGCATCCGTGCCCTCGTGCTGCAGCCAGTGGGCCACCAAGGCGGCGATGGGCAGGTTGTGCACGCCAAGCGACACGACAAAGGCGGTTTGGGCACCTTCGCTTAGGCCAAAAAGCGGAGCGGCCTCCGCAAACGAGTGTATCCAAAGTCCAATAAATGCGGGCCAGGGGTTGCCGTGGCCGTGGGTGTGCCCGTGTTCGAGGCCCTTGGACAGCCCGTCGAGCGCAAACTGCAAAAAGTAGCCGACCACGATCCACAGCCCCCAGGTGCTGCTCGGAACCAACACGTGGGCGCTTGCCTCGGCGAGCTCAGGCATCCATAAAAACACGGTGACGGCAAAGAGAAAAGCCCCCGAAAAGGCGTTGGTGGTCGCCAGCCACGTCTTCGGAACGATTTTGCGCCCCAGCCACGCGCCCAGCCCGAGGGGCAGCGCGAGTCCGATCAGCAGCAAAAGGTCGTTCATGCCGCAAAAGTACGGCCGAGGGCGATGCAGCGAGGGCTTTGGGGTGTCCACGGACTGCCGTCGTAGTCGCCCAAAAACTGCACCGAGTGAAGGCCTGCAGCCGCAAAAAGTGCCTCAAAATCGCTCCGGTCGAGCAGCATAACGCGCTCGCTGAACGCGGAACGGACGGCGCCGTCGTGAATCGCGATGGACTTGTGCACAAAGGGCTCTTCGATCCAGCGCCGCACGTGAAATTCGACCGCCCCAATTTGAAAATGGTCTTCAGGAACGAGGTTTGCGCGCACCTCAAGGGCATTCAAAAAGTCCATCACAAGCACGCCACCTGGGGTCAGCGCTTGGGCCATGTGGGCGATGGCGCGCTGGTGGGTGGCGAGGTCGTCAAAAAAGCCAAAGCTGGTAAACCAATTCACTACAGCATCGTAGGGCGGCTGGGGCAAGGGGTCGAGCATGCTGCCGACCAAGAGTTCAACGTTCAGACCTTTTTGGGCGGAATCGGTCCGCGCTTCGGCGACCCGGTGGGCGGCGAGGTCGATTCCAGACACGCGGTAGTCCAATTCAGCGAGGGGCCAAAGATGGCGTCCGCGCCCGCAGCCCACGTCAAGAATGCGCGCTCCCGGCTTAAGGTGGAGCAGCCCGACCACATTCTGCACGGCCTGCCGAGCCTCGTCTTCGGTACGGTGCGCATACAGCATCGGGTAGTAGGGCGAATCAAACCACATGGCGGCAAAAGTAACCCGTTGTTGGTTACTAGTTACTCGTCGCTAGTAGCTCGATAGATTGTAGAGGGCGCGTGCCGCGCCAAAGACCACGGCGGCCATAACGACCCAGCGCACGGCGGGTTGGGCGGCCGGAATCCGCACGACGTACCGCGCACCGAGCCAGGCGCCGAGGCCCGACCCTACGGCGAGCCAAAGGGCGGCGCTCCACACGATGTTGCCCATTAGTAGGTAAACCAGGGTGGCAGGTAAGGAAAGGACCAGTGCGAGTATGAGTTTGATGACGTTGGCGTCACGCAAGGTCCAGCGCTGCACCAGTACGAGTGCGGCGAGCATCATGATGCCGATGCCCATTTGCACAAATCCGCCATAAAGACCAATGGCAAAAAAGGTTAGCCAGCTCATCAGGCCGCCTTCGCGGCGGTCGCCTGCGGCCAGCCAGCGCGAGGGTTTGGTGAAAAGGGTAAAGAGCATGCCGGTCATGACCACCGCAATGCTGGCCTCCATAAATGTTGGCGAGGCGAGGCTGCCGACGACGCCTCCGAGTAGGCTGCCCGCAAAGGTGGGTAGGGCGAGGCGGCGGCTGGCGCGCATCAAGAAGCGCTTGCGGCGCGAACGGCGCACGCTCAGCACCGCCGTGATGGTTTGGGCGAGCACTCCGACGCGGTTGGTGGCGTTGGCAACCGATCCGTTCAGGCCCGAGCCGAGCAGCAGCGAGAGGGTAATGGCGGAGCCGTTGCCCGCCAAGGTGTTGACCACCCCGGCGAGGAGTCCGCCGGCAAAAAAAAGGAGGTCGTGGGCCATGGGGTCAAAGGTAGGGGATGTACTTTAGCGCGTATGAAGAAAAGCTTGTTTGCCCTTGGAATTCTTGGCCTCGCGGCCTGCCAAAATGAGCCCGAAGCGGGTACGATTTCGTTCACGGCGACCGTGGACACGCTTGAGATTGACGCCCTGCGCTGCTACGCCGTGAACTACGAGGTCTGGGGAAGCCCGAGCGACACGACGGGCACGAGCCTGGCGGTGCGTGCCATCCTGACTGCAGGGGCGGTCACCGACAGCAACAAGGCGGTGGACTATCTGCCGGCGGGCGATACCCTGCGCGGAAGCTTCTACTACTTGAGCGTTCCGGTCACGGCCGGGCCTGCCGAACTCGACCTGAACGTCACCAAAATCGACCAGCCATGAAGCACATTGGTGTACTAACCTCAGGGGGCGACGCCCCCGGCATGAATGCCTGCGTGCGGGCTGTGGTGCGCACCGCTTACCGATTGGGCCTGCAGTGCACCGGCTTCTACCGCGGCTACGACGGCGTGCTCGCCAACGAACACCTGCCCCTCACGCGTTTTGATGTGCGCAACATCATTCACCGCGGCGGAACCTTTCTGCAAACGGCTCGGAGCGACGAGTTCCGCACGCCCGAGGGCCGTGCTAAGGCGGCGGCCAACCTGCGTGCCCTGGGCATCGAAGGCCTTGTGGTGGTGGGCGGAGACGGTTCGTTCACCGGCGCCAAATTGCTCAGCGAAGAACACGGGATTCGCGTCATGGGCTGCCCCGGCACCATCGACAACGACCTCTTCGGAACCGACTACACCATCGGATACCAAACCGCGGTCGACACCGCGGTAGAGGCCGTTGATAAGATTCGGGACACGGCCGTCTCGCACAACCGCCTCTTTTTTGTCGAAGTAATGGGCCGCGACGCCGGCTTCATTGCGCTGCGCACGGGCATCGCCAGTGGGGCAGAGGGGGTGCTGATTCCCGAAACCACTACCGACATCGACCGCCTGATCGCCTACCTGCGCACCGACCACCAAAAAAAGCGCCGTTCCGGCATCGTCATCGTCGCTGAGGGCGACGACAGCGGCGGAGCCTATGCGGTCGCCAAGCAGGTGCAGGCGGAGTTCCCCGACTGGGACACCAAAGTCACTATTTTGGGCCACACCCAGCGCGGAGGCAAGCCCAACGCCTTCGACCGCATTCTCGCCAGCCGCATGGGCCACGCGGCCGTCAACGCTTTGGTAGCCGGACGCAACTGCGAAATGGTTGGCGTTCAGGGCCACGAGGTGGTCTACGTTCCGCTCGAACAAGCCATCAAGCACCACGCGCGCATCAGTCCCTACCTGCTCGAGCTCGTCGACGCCCTTTCGTAATGGCCGCTTCGCGCTGGGTAGACGTCATCGTGCCCGTGCCGGTGCGCACGGCCTTCACCTACGCCTGGTCGCTCGATTGCGAGCCTGAACCGGGGTTGCGCGTCTTTGTTCCCTTCGGGCGGAACCGGGTGCTGCTCGGCGTCGTGATCGCCGTGCGCCCCGACGCGCCCGACTACCCCGCCAAAGAAGTTTTGCGCTGCGTCGACGAGCACCCCAGCTTTCAACGCCAGCAGCTCGCCCTATGGTACTGGATGGCCGAATACTACCTCTGTGCCCCCGGCGAAGCCATGGCGGCCTCGATGCCCGGATTCATGCAGGTCGAGCCCGACGACGAATCTACCTACACTCTGCGCGACGACGGCGTGTGGTCGCTGCGTTTTGCCGGTCCGCGCCACGATTCTGACGCGGTCAACCGCGCCTTCGCCTCGCTGTCGCGCGCCAAGCTCCAGGCTGAAGCGCTGCTGCGCTACTTTCAGTTCGCCCTTGAGGCCGAGCCCGAAGACAACCGCCATCCTTGGGTTGCCGTCGCCGCGCTCATCGCCGAGGGTTCCGACGTCAAGGCGGCCCACCTTTCGGCCCTGGTCGAGCGCGGAATCCTCGAGCGCGAGCTGCGCCCCCTCGACCGCAGCCTCGACTTGGGAGATTCCTTGTCGCTTCCGGAGCTCAGTCCGGCCCAGCAGTCGGCACTCGCTGCGCTCGAGTTGAAGGAGCACACGCAACTTCCTAAGCTCCTCTGGGGCGCCACCGGGTCGGGCAAGACCGAGGTCTACCTGCACCTCGCGGCCCACGCCATCGAGGAAGGCAAGCACGTGCTGCTCATGGTTCCCGAAATCGGACTGGTTCCGCAGGTGGTGCAGCGCGCGGGCCGGGCCCTCGGGCCCGACCGGGTGGTGCCCTGGCACCACCAGCTCGCCGACGGCGAGCGGCGCGCCCTCTGGGAACACTTGTTGGATCCTGATTCCGCACCGCGCATCGTCGTGGCCACGAGGTCGGGCATCTTGCTCCCGTGGCACCGCCTCGGCTTGATTGTGGTCGACGAAGAACACGAGACCAGCTACAAACAGCAGGAACCCGCTCCGCGCTACCACGCCCGCGACGTCGCCGTGTGGCTGGCGCAGCAGAAAAAAATACCGATCGTGCTGGGCTCCGCCACCCCGTCGGTCGAAACCTGGCACAACGCCGCCCAAGGCAAGTACCAGCGGGTCGACCTCACCGAGCGCTACTCGGGCGTCGCCTTCCCTGAAGTGGTCCCGGTCAGCACCCTCAAGGCCCAGGCCCTGCACCAGCAGGTGGGTCCGTTTACCCCCGAATCCTACGCAGCGGTGGCCCAAACCCTGGTCGACCGCCAGCAGGTCCTGGTCTTTCAAAACCGCCGCGGATACGCTCCGGTGCTCACCTGCATGAACTGTGGGTGGATCGCGCCCTGCACTGACTGCGACGTTTCGTTGACCTACCACAAAAAGGCGCGCCAGCTCGTTTGCCACTACTGCGGACTCCACAAGGACCTGCCCGACACCTGTCCGCAGTGCCGCCAGTCCGCCTGGGATTGGCGCGGACTCGGAACCGAACGGATCGAAGAAGAAGTCGAAGCCCTATTTCCCGAGGCCCGCATTCTGCGGGTGGATTCCGATTCTACGCGGAGCAAACGGGCCATGACCGATTTTTTGCACTGGATGGAGTCGGGCGAAATCGACCTCGTCGTCGGAACCCAAATGGTCGGTAAAGGCCTCGACCTGGCCGGCCTGTCGCTGGCCATAGTCACCAACGCCGACCTGATGCTCAACCGCCCCGACTTCAGGGCCCACGAACGCGCCTTTCAGCTGCTTCTTCAGGTAGCTGGGCGTACCGGGCGCCGCGAGCTGCGCGGACGCCTACTTATTCAAACCGCCACGCCCGGCCATCCGGTCCTTCAGCGCGTGGTCGACCACGACGTTCCGGGAATGATGGACTACCTCATTCGCGACCGCGCCGAGCACCACTATCCGCCGTTCGCGCGCATGGTCCGCATCGAAGTGCGCCACCGCAAAGAGTCCGTTGCCCGCGACGTCGCTCATTTTTTAGCTACGCAACTGCTCAAAGCGCTTTCGGGCGGAATCCTCGGTCCCGACGCCCCGCCCGTGGCCCGCATTCAAGCCATGTACCGCCAGCACTTGTGGATCAAGCTTCCGGCCGACGGCAGCGTCAAGGCTACCAAGCGGCGCCTCCTCAAAGAAATCGACGGACTCATCTACCACCCCCACGGCCGCAGCGTGCGGGTTATCGTGGATGTGGATCCGAACTAGTCACTAGTTGCAAGTAGCTAGCTTATTCGCTCCAGCACCATCGCCGAAGCGCCACCGCCGCCGTTGCAGATGCCGGCCGCTCCGTAGCGGGCTTGGCGGTCCTGCAGCACGCTGATCAGGGTTACGAGGATGCGCGCGCCGGAGGCTCCGAGCGGGTGGCCCAGCGAAACAGCACCGCCGTTCACGTTGGTTTGGGCGGCGGAAATTCCGAGTAAGTCCATGTTGACCAGGCCGACGACGCTGAACGCTTCGTTGAGCTCAAAAAAGTCGATGTCGCTCACGGTGATTCCGGCCCGCTTGGCGGCCAAGGGAACTGCTTTGGCCGGAGCCGTCGTGAACCACTCGGGTTCGTGGGCTGCGTCAGCTGCACCTGCGATGCGGGCGAGGGGCTTTAGGCCCAGCGCCTTCGCTTTTTCTTCAGACATCAGCACCAGTGCCGCAGCCCCGTCGTTGAGGGTAGAGGCGTTGGCAGCGGTAACGGTCCCGTCTTTGGTGAAGGCGGGGCGCAACGAAGAAACCTTGTCGCGCATCAAGTTGGTGTACTCTTCGTCGTGGGCGACCTGCACCACGTTGCCTTTGCGGTCCTTGACGTCGACCGGAACCACCTCGCGGTCAAACTTGCCCGCCGCCCACGCGGCCGCACTTCGGTCATAGGATTCCAGTGCAAACGCATCCTGCTGCTCGCGGCTGTAGTTGTGCTCTTTGGCGCAGAGGTCGGCGCACACGCCCATCACTTGCTGGTCGTACACGTTCATTAGGCCGTCTTTGGTCAAGCCATCCACCAAGGTGGTGTTGCCAAACTTGGTTCCGAGTCGGCTGCCGGGCAGGTAGTGCGGAACCTGAGACATATTCTCCATTCCGCCCGTCACGACGACGTCAGCCTCACCCAGCGCAATGGCCTGGGCGCCCAAAGCGACCGCCTTCATGCCCGAAGCACATACCTTGTTGATGGTGGTACACGGTACCGTATTGGGCAATCCTGCGCCCAAAGCCGCCTGACGCGCCGGGGCCTGTCCGACGTTAGCCTGCAGCACGCAGCCCATCAAAACTTCGTCAACTTCTTTAGGATCAAGGCCAATTTGGGTCAGGGCGCCGCGGATGGCGGTGGCTCCAAGTTCCGTGGCAGGAACCGAGCTGAGGGCACCCATAAAGCTTCCGATCGGGGTCCGCACGGCGGACACAATAACTACGTTTTTCATCATCAAAAGGTTGTGTTGCGAAGATACTGCTCGAGTAGGTGAAATCATCTTCAGTTCCTATATTTGCAGCCCTTCAGCCAGGGGTTAACCGCCCTAAACTTGAAACCCGGTGAGGTGGGTGAGAGGCTGAAACCAGTAGTTTGCTAAACTGCCGTACGGGTAACTGTACCGCGGGTTCGAATCCCGCCCTCACCGCCAGCGCTGACCAAGCGCACTGAAACCAGCCCTCTCGGGCTGGTTTTTTTTTGGAAGCAGCGCACCGAGTCAAACCTCGTGTTTAGCGAGGAGTGCTGCATCCAAAAAGTTGTCGACGCGCATCGCGTCGACACCGTGCGCTTGGGTTGCGCTGAGCTACCCCACTACGGGAACGCCGAAGGCAATCCCTACCTTCGCAGCATAACCCCTCTGCGAAACCATGCTCCACGTCGGCCTCACCGGATCCATCGGCAGCGGAAAATCCACCGCCGCCAAAGCCTTTGAAGAACTCGGAATCCCTGTCTACTACGCTGACGACGCGGCCAAGCGCCTCATGACCGAATCTGCGCCGCTGCGCGAGGCCATCGAAGCCGAGTTCGGTCCCGGAATCTACCTCGATGGGGTGCTGCAGCGCAAAGAACTTGCGGCCCGCGCCTTTGCTACCGACGAGGCGACCCAGCGGATTAACGCCCTCGTACATCCGGCAGTTCACGACGACTTCGTCGCATGGTTTGCCGCCCAAAACGCCCCATATGCTGTGCGCGAGGCCGCCATCCTTTTCGAATCAGGAACCTACCAAACCTGCGACGCCGTGGTGCTGGTGGAGGCTCCGCTCGACCAGCGCGTGCAGCGCGTCATGGACCGATCTGGCCTAACCGAGGCTGAAGTCCGCCAACGCATCGCCCGTCAATGGCCCGACGCCCAAAAACGCGCGTTGACGACGCCGCGCGACTTCATCCTGGACAACAGCGGCTCTGAAACCCAGCTGCGCGAACAGGTTGCGGCAGTGGATGCCGAACTCCGCCGTCGCTAGCGAACGGTATAGCCCACTAGTGTAGGTCCTGGAATACTACCAGGGCTCGCCATAAGCATAAATATGCTGTTCAAGGTTTCGCCATGATGTTCAAAGCCAACTTGAACCGCGCCGTTGCCGTCTGGCTGCGCATAGGCGTCTGCGTGAAGGATCCATTTCGAACTCAGTTCAGAAATCAATCCCAACGCAGCGTGCCAGTGGATCGGATCTCCACTTCGGTTTTGGCAGACACCAGCGTTCACGTTCCATTCAGTACCAGCCATAGCACGGGTGCCGGCGAACCAAAACTTATGCTGCGGAATCAATTGGTTGCCCCTGAGGTACGAGGTGGTGGCTGCAGCACTCCAATTCCAATCGCGATCGTGTTGAGCCCTTACTAATAAATATTGGGTACCCACTAGCGCACTGAAGTGAACTTGGTCGGGCGAGTACCCTGTGGCAAGGGCTGCACGCGGCTCCCAACGAGTAGATTCAGCCTTACTTGGCCACCCCAACTGTACTTGGTACTGTGCAAATCCATAGTAGCCGGACGCTCCGTAATCCAATGGCCATCCGCCAACCGCAACTTCGGTGAGGACTTCGCCAGGTTGAAGTACGGCCCCCGTTTCGAGAATGGGTTGCGCCATTACCGATCCCGACGCAATCAGGAACAAAATCAATCCGCGAGCCGTCACGACTTTAGAGGTTCCGACTTAAGCACAAAGTGCCACACGCGCCACGCCAAAACGGCGTTGACGAGATAAAAGATGTACTTGGCTACAAATGCAACATTGCCAAACAAAATGTTTTGGTACAGCTTTAGAGAGTTGTAGACCAGCCAAAACACCCAGGTGTCGGCGTACATGCGGGGCATGTTGAGGGTTCCGCTAAAGGTGATGCCCGTGATGAGGGCCGTGACCCAGAATTTAGACACGTCTTCGTCCGCAATCGGATGCGATAAAAATCCGGTAAACCCCATATAATTAAGGCCAAATGCGAGCGCGAACGCCCCGGCGGCCACGGCAAAGTAGGCTCGGTCGAGGGTGCGCGGAATCCGATCGCCGCGGCGGCTCCACACCAGAAAGCTGAGTCCGTTGCCCAGCAGCGAAACGGGGTAGGTCAAGAAGGAGGCCTTGTTGCCCAAGAAGTAGTCGACCACCGCCGAGTTGACGCTGGTTACCACCCCCACGGCGTTGCCCCAGTTCTTGCGTTTGGTAGCCCATCGGGTGCCCATCATGCTCACTGCGGCGCCGACGGTGCTCAAGATTCCGATGGGCAGGCCCGCAACTTCGGTTTTGTGGAAGCCCAGCGCTACCGAAGCGGCAACGACCGTGACGACGCCGAGAACGTCCATCCACGTGCTTTCGGTAAGTTCTTTGAGCCGCCGCGACATGTTATGCAAACAGCAATTTGGAGAAATGGTGCGCGCCCGGGTTGAGCTTCGTGATGCCCTCAGCAGCCAAAACCGCGCCCAGAGCGAATCCGCGGCGGTTGTGGGCCGTGTGCACCAATTCAATTCGGTCGATGCTTGACTCGTAGCGAACCGTGTGGGTGCCCGGAACGGGGTCCTCGCGGCGGGCATAGACGGCAAGGGCTCCAGGTGTTTGGCCGTCAAGCGACCAACCGTTGAGTTGTGCGAAGTGGGGCAGGAGGCCCTCAGCAAAGCTTATTGCAGTCCCGCTCGGCGCATCTTTTTTAGCCGTGTGGTGCACTTCTTCAATGCTCGCGGTGTATTCAGCGGAATAGGGCGCCATCAAACGTGCCAGTTCTTCGTTGGCCTTTAGGGCGAGCTGCACCCCAAGGCTGAAATTCGATGCGTATACCATTCGGTTGGCGCCCCGCACGAAGGCTTCGGCCACCGAAGGAAGGTCGTCAAACCAGCCCGTGGTTCCGCACACCACCGGGGTTTGCAGGGCGGCGAGGCGGACAAGGTTGGCAGCCGCGGCGTCGGGCTGGGTAAATTCGATTACCGCGTCGGCGCCGTTGAATTCCCAGGCGTCACCGCGGCGAATCCGCGCAACCACGAGGTGTCCGCGCGCCGTGGCTTCAGCCTCGATAGCTTGACCCATTTTTCCGTAGCCAATAAGTGCGAGCTTCAGTGCCATGCGAGCGTTAGTTGCGCCCCAAAGGTAGTTTGTGGTCCGAACGCAGGGCGGACTTGGGCATTTAAGTTTGGCGATACGTCAAAATCGACCAGGTGGCCGGCGGCATAGGCGTCGAGAACCTGAAAAAGGTAACCGGCGCCAACGCCAAGCACCGCGTAATCCCGGCGGCGGCGGTAGTCGTTTTGAAGCGAAAAAAGTTGATTGGTGGTGAACTGCCCGTCGAATTCGTCGACGGTCAAGGGATCGCTGTCGAGCCTCAGGTCAATGGCCGTGCTTAGGCGGCTAAAGCTCTTCTGGTTAACGTAGAGGTAGTAGCCGCTTCCGGCCATGATGCCCCAGGCGATGGGGGCCTTCCATATCTGCCGGTTTAGGATTTGACCGGCGCCAGGAACCAGCGCGCTGGCAAGTGCCGCTTTTTCGGGTTGCTCCCAAGATTTTGGCGCACGAACTGTATCCGACTGGGCCGTTGCCCAATAAGCCGAGAGGATCAAGAGGAAGAAGAGCGGGCGTCGCATCACGTGGGGTCAAAAGTAGGGTAGCCCGTCGAAAGGCAGTATTTTTGCGCGCTTCACTACAAGGTCCCGTAGCTTAGCTGGATAGAGCATCTCACTTCTAATGAGACGGTCGCGCGTTCGAATCGCGCCGGGATCACAACAAAAAAGGCGCCCAAAAAGGCGCCTTTTAACGTCGGGAAGACAGGATTCGAACCTGCGACCCTCTGGTCCCAAACCAGATGCGCTACCACCTGCGCTACTTCCCGAGGGCCGCAAAGGTAGGCAATTAGGGGTCATTTGCAGCGAGGCAAAAATTGCCGTTCCCTCAATCCCGAGTATTAAAAATCCAAATTCGGGCGCAGTAGTTCGCGGGTAAAACGTATATTGAACCTTCCAAAAATCCTGGACATGGTTAAAACTCTACGCGCTGCGGTACTACTTGCTTGGTCATCAGTCACATTGATGGCCCAAAGCACCATTACTACCATGCCTGCGACCAATCCCAACAACGGTTCGTCGGTCGTTACGTTTGAGATCAATGCCAACCAGCCCATCTTTTTAACGGGCATGACCAACGTGTTTTCGGCTGCGGCGGGCACCTCAGGTACCGTCGAAATCTGGTACCGCTTAGGTGGAGTCCTTTCAACTGGACAAACGACTCCAAGCATCACCACGGCCAATGGATGGGTTTTGGGCTACACGACCACGGCCACGAGCGCCGGAAACACGACTGCCGCGACGATTCCCTTCGGCAGCACCATGCTGGCCTTGCCGGCTAACCAGCCTATTGGCATCTGCATCAACGGAACCGGAACCTTGGGTTGCCGCTACATGACGTGGGTCACGGGAACTCCGACAACGTTTACCGACGGCAGTGTAAGCATTAACACCATGCCCAACGGATTTGGCGGAACCCTCACAAGTTTCTTCGCTTCGCGTGCCTTTTGCGGATCAATTACGTACATCCCCCAAGCCGCTTGCACGGGAGCACCGACCGCGGGAACCACAGTGGCCAGTGGCACGGCCGTTTGCCCGCTCCAGAACTTCAGCCTGTCACTTTCAGGAGCTACCGCAGCAGGAGGGTTGGCCTATCAGTGGCAGTCGGCGTCTTCGTCAACGGGCCCTTGGACCAACATCACGGGCGCAACCACCAGTATTGCCAGTGTTTCGCAAACGGTAAACACATGGTACCGCTGCCAGGTGACCTGCACACCGTCTAGCACGTCAGCTTTTTCAACCCCAGTTCAAGTCACCACCTTGCCCAACCTCGCGGGCGGAACCTACACCATCGGTTCCGGCGGAACCTACCCAACCTTCACTGCGGCCTTCGCGGCAGCGGCTTGCGGGGTTTCAGCACCTGTTGTGTTTCAGGTGCTGTCCAATTCCGCGCCGTTTAGTGAGCAGATTACCATCAACGAAATTCCCGGAATGTCGGCGACCAATACGATCACG
The DNA here is from genome assembly GCA_016868755.1 of Bacteroidota bacterium. GTDB lineage: Bacteria > Bacteroidota > Bacteroidia > Flavobacteriales > Schleiferiaceae > TMED14. Next base: position 74,747 of record VGFU01000006.1, read on the forward strand.
GTCAAAGGCAACAACAACAGCCTCTCGTTTGCGGCGACCAACACCAACGAGCGCCACACGCTGCACCTCAATGGGGCCGATTTTTTGCGGTTTGAGGACCTGATTATTGAAGCGTCGGGTGCCGCCGCAGGCTGGGGCGTGCGTATGAGCAACAACGCCAACAACAACACCTTCAAGCGCTGCATCATAAAGACCAGCGAATCGTCAACCTCGTCCAACTACGCGGCCTTCACCCTCACGCAGTCCCCGACGGCAGCTACGGGTACCCAAGCGGGAACCGCCTCAAACCTTCTCATCGATTCGTGCCAGATTGTGGGCGGCTACTTCGGTCTTTGCTTAAACGGAACGGGTTTGACACTAGGGTCCACAACTCCGTCCAACAACACCGTTCGCAACAGTGTCGTCAGCAATTTTTACCTCTACGGCATTTACTCCTTCGGCCAAAACAACCTGAGCATCGAGTACAACGACATTAACCGCTTGACGCGGTCTGCGGTAAGCACGTGCTACGGCTTGTACAACTACGGTCGCAATCCCGGCCTTAAAATTTTGGCCAACCGCATTCATGACTTGGGCGGAACCCTAGGTACCACGGCCTTCATCGGCTACCTGCTTTACCTCTCGAGCACCTCGGGCACCGCCGCGAGCCCTGTACTCGTGGCCAACAACGCCATTTACAACATCAACAACCTCGGAAGCACCCTTTATGGGATGTACATGTTGACGACCGACACCATTGACGTGCTGCACAATACGCTCGACATCAATGCTAACTCCGGAACGGGAACAGCTACGGTTTATGGCACCTATGTGAGCGGTAATATGGCTCAATTCAATTTTAAGAACAACATTATTCAAATCGGCTCCTCGGGAACAGGATCAAAGTATGCCCTCTTCACTGCTTCGACTACGGCCCTAATAAACTCCAACTATAACGCGATTCGATTTACATCGACTGTGGGCGGAACGAGCAACTTTGTCGCCGCCCGCAGCACCACCGTAACCTACCCAACTCTGGCGGCTTGGACTTCGGCAACGGCACGCGACGCCAACAGCATCTCAAGCGACCCCATCTTCACCAACGTGCTGGCGGGTGATTTGACGCCGATTTCGTTTGCCTACAACAACGCGGGCGAAAACCAGTTGGCCAAAGTTCCGCTCGACCTCAACCGAGCCGCACGCAGCGCCACCCCCGACATCGGAGCGGTAGAATACACTCCCTCAGGGTGCGCGGCACCCTTCAACGTGAGCGTAACTAACGTGCGGGCTAATTCCGCGACCGTAACCTACAGCGGAACAGCACCTTCTACGAATTTGCAGTGGGGTCCCAAAGGATTTATCCCGGGAACGGGACAGGGCGTTACCGTTTCAACGCTTACCCACACGATAACCGGATTAACCGGCTATACTGAGTACGACGTGTACCTCAGGGGAGATTGTGGCGCTCAAACCTCGGTTTGGGTCGGTCCCTACAGCTTCATCACGCCCATTCAGTTAGGCTGGGCAGAACCCTTCACGGCGGGCTACGACCCCTTGGCTGCCGTTCCCAAGCCCAAGGGCTGGACCGAACGCAACGCGGTAGCCGCCAATCCGACGGCGATCGGAACCAATACCTCGGCATGGATGCTCGACGGCTTCCTCAACGTCGGCGCTACCGGCGCCGTGCGCAACCAGGTTCCGGTAACCTCCAACGCCACACAGGGGTGGACGATCACCCCGTCGATTGACCTGGGCGACGTGGCCCACACCACCCACTTCAGGTGGGACATGGGTGCGACGGTGGCCAACGGTACCACATCGGCCGTGCTTGGAACCGACGACACCTTGTTTGTCTTCATTTCAACCGACAACGGAACCACCTGGAACCGCAACCAAGCTTTGGCTAAATACCACCGCGGCTCGGGTTTGAGCCGCTTTGGCGGAACCTACTCGGTCAACCTCAGTGCCTACACGGGCTTAGTTAAGCTTGCTTTCTACCTCGAGAGCCAGACCAGTAGCGCCACCCACATTGGGGCTAACGACTACGACCTCTTTATCGACAATACCGCGCTGACGGCTACGGCTGCTCCCTGCCCGGCGGCCTCGGTCAACGTTGTGCCCACGACTACGACCGCGGTGGTTTCGTGGACGGTTGCGGGTCAGGCCACCACGCCAGCAACAGTTGCATGGGGCCCCCTGGGCTTCGTAATCGGCTCGGGCGGTTCGGGCGCAAACCAAGCCAACGCTACGACCAATCCCTACACGATTACCGGATTGCAGCCGGGCAACGTCTACCAGGTTTATGTGCAGTCAACGTGCGCGGCGACACTCGGACAGTGGGTGGGTCCGATCACCTTTGCGACTCCGTGTACGTCGAACTTGAGCGGTAACTACACCATTGATTCCAACGGAACCGGTGCGAGCAACTTCACGTCGCTCCAAAGCGCGTTGGTGGCCATCACGACCTGCGGCATTTCCGGTCCGGTCACCTTTACCCTGGCGCCCTATGTGCACTTGGGCGGACTCAACTTGACCACGCTCAATGGCGCTTCTGCCACCAACACTGTGACCTTCCAAGGGCCCGCAACCGGAACAGCTACCATTCAGGGTGTCGCCGGCCAGTTTGCCGCGGTGGTCCTGAACGGAACCGATTACTTAACCCTGCGCAAGCTCCGCATCGTGCACCCCACCGCCTCGGGCATCGTGTTAACGGGCGGCGCCCACGACATCGTGATTGACGAAAACGAAATTATTGCCGATACCGTAGGCACGACCAGCTCGGTGGCGGCCATTGCCTCGTCGGCCAACCTTACTTCGGTGACGGGCTACGGCAACAACGCCAACAACATCACCATCACCGACAACGTGATTAAAGGCGGTTACTACGGCGTGCGCTTCAACGGTACCAGTACGACTTCCTTTAACACTGGCATCAACCTTTCTGGCAACACCATCACGAAGGCCTACTACTACGGCACCTACTTCTACTACATGGGCAACTTGACCGTGAACGATAACGTGGTGCGCGGACTCCGCAATTCCATTAACTACGGCCATTATTTGTACTACGTTGGAAATGTAAATATGGAACGTAACGAAACCTACACGAGTTACGCAGGCATTACAATGGGCTATTTGAACAATATTCTAAAGCCCGCTAACAACAGTTTATTAGCCAACAATATGTGCGCGGCTACAACTAGCTATGGTGCCTACTTCCCGTATTCGCGCCACTTAAATTTATACCACAATACGTTCTCGGGTAGCAGCTACGGGGTCTACCTGCTCTCGAGCACGACGGCCACGTTGACATCGAAAAATTTGAACATTCGCAACAACATTTTTAAAGGCGGAACCTACGCGTTCTACCAAAGTTCGCTTCCCGATTCGATCACGCTCGACTACAACCTTTACAACTCAAGCGCAGCAACCTTTGCCTTCTACAATTTAGCCCAGGCCAGTTTATCAGCTTGGAAGACGGCATATCCGGCGCTCAACGTCAATTCGACCGACAACCCGGTAATTTTTGCGGCCAGCGACGACCTGCACGTGGTCAATAACGGCCCCAACAACCTAGGTACGCCGATTGCGAGCGTCGCGGTGGATATTGACGGCGACAGCCGTTCCGCTACCACGCCCGACATGGGTGCCGACGAATTCACGCCTTTGGCCAACGACCTTCAGCTGTTGGGCTTGCTGGTTCCGGGCAACAACTCGTGCGGAGATTCCAACAGCGCCGTTTCAGTGATTGTGCGCAACTTGGGCACGGCTGCGCAGACCAACTTTGTGGTAGGCACTAACGTTTCGGGTGCGGCCACGGCGAGCCTTTCGGCCACGTACGCTGGCACGCTGGCCTCGCTGGCTACCGATACCGTAGCGGTGGGTACCGTCAACACGGTCGTCGGCGGAACCTTCGCCTTCACTGGCTTCGTGAATCTTGCGAACGACGGAAAGACTTCCAACGACACCTTAGTAGTCAGCCGTAGCTTGCTCGATGCACTTCCCCGCATTCCGGTGGCTTCGAACGATACCGTCTGTGCGGGCGGATTCGCCACGCTGTACTTCCCTACGGGTACGACTAACGAGTCCTACATCTGGCTGACCACCGCGGGCGACACCCTCGGAACCTCAGACAGCCTGCTCGTGGGTCCGATGAGTGCCGCCGACACCACGTTTGTGCTGCGCCAGACCTCGACGACCGGTCAAGTAGGTCCGCTCGACAATACTATAGGAGCCTCCGCCAATTACACCGCGATGAACCATTACCTGCTCTTCACGGTAAACTCTCCAACGACCATCCATAGCGTCGACGTGTTTGCACAAGGTGCTGGCTTAGTCGACGTGGTGATTCAGAATGCCACCACGCTTGCGACGGTGCAAACCGTTACCGTGTCGTCGACGGGCGCTGGCTTCAACCGCTTGGTCGTCAACATATCGCTGCCTCCGGGCACCTACCGCATGGGCAGTACGACGACCAACAACGCGGGCGGACTCCAACGTAACTCAGCGGGGGCCTCATATCCCTATCTGTCGACCGACGGCAGCGTAACCATTACTGGTTCGACGTTTAACGTGACTTCCTACTACTACTTCTACAACTGGCAGTTGGGCGGCGGAGGTTGTCCGCGCCCTGACGGAGAAGTAACGCTCTACCACCAGCCCGCTCCGACCGCGAGCTTCACGGGTACGCCGCAGGCCGCCACGGCAACCAACCTTACGGTGGACTTTGACGCCACCGCAAGCACCAATGCCGCTAGTGCGACGAGCTTCGATTGGAACTTCGGCGACGGTTCGACGGGCACAGGGGCACTCACCAGCCATGCCTACGCAGCCAACGGAACCTACAACGTTACCCTCGTGGTAACGGGAGTCTGCGGCAGCGACACCCTGGTCGTGCCGGTCACGGTCGCGGGCATTAGCGTGGGCGAAACCCCGCTCGACCGCAGCCTCGTCATGTACCCAAATCCGACGAATGGAGCCTTCCAGTTTGATCTCGAGCTAGGATCAGCACAGCCCATTCAGGTCAAGGTGCTTAGCGCCACCGGCCAAACGGTTTGGTCGCGCAATTGGGATTCCGCGCTCGAAATTCGCCGCGAAACGGTGGACCTAAGCGCTTGTGCTTCGGGAATTTATGTGGTGCAAGTGACCACCGAAGACGGCGTTGCAACGCGCCGCATTTCGGTCCAGAAGTAGGGCAGCAGCTCCCGCCAACGATCAAGACCGCCCGGTAAATCGGGCGGTCTTTTTATTTAGCGTACCTTTGCGCCCGCATATCGTCCGCCTTGCCGCCTTGAAGCGCTTCGGCACCAAAGGGAGGAAAGTCCGGACATCACAGAGCACCGCGCTACCTAACGGGTAGGCAGTCCACGGGGAACTTGGGGCTGACAGCTAGTGCCACAGAGAGGGAAACCGCCAACGGATGCATCGTACGAGTACCGGGGGCAAGGGTGAAAAGGTGGGGTAAGAGCCCACCAGCGTCAAAAGCAATTTTGATGGCTTGGTAAACCTCGCGGGATGAAATGCCATGTAGGCTGGCGCTTGAAGACGGCTCGTCTGAGCCAGCGGGTAGGCAGATAGAGCAGTTGGGTGACCAA
>VGFU01000007.1 GCA_016868755.1 Bacteroidota bacterium
CCACGACCAACGGATTCTCCGCCTCGAGCACGTCCCAGCGGCCGCGAAGCCCAGTATTGGCCACTACCCGCATAAGTCCGCGCCGAATTTGGTGGTCCAAAAGTCGGTGCCGAGCAACCCGAGCGGCCATGATCGCGGTTCGCGCATTCTTTACCTGGTAGTCGCCCTGCAGGTCCGTCGGAAAAACTTCGTCGTGCTTGCCAATCGGGTACACGTAGCAGCGGTCGAGCGAGGCCGCGACCTCCTCAAAAACGGATAGGATTTCAGAATCCGATTCACCAACGATCGCCATCACCTTCGGCTTGAAGATGCCTGCTTTTTCGCGGGCGATGCTGGCGCGGTCCGGACCCAAAAAGGCCATGTGGTCGAGGCCAATGCTGGTGATTACAGACACCAGCGGCGTTACGACGTTGGTGGAATCGAGGCGTCCACCCATGCCCACTTCGACCACGGCGAGGTCCACCCGCGCGTCGCGAAAGGCGGCAAAGGCCATGCCCACGGTGGCTTCAAAAAAGCTCAGGTCGAGCTCTAGAATGTCAGCGCGGTGCGCGTCGACAAAGTCGGCCACCCAGCGCTCGGGGACCAACCGGCCTCCGACGCGAAAGCGCTCGCGTAGGTCGAGCATGTGGGGCGAAGTGTGCAGTCCGACGACCATGCCCGCTTCGTGAAAAATGCTCGCGAGCATATGGCACGTGGATCCCTTGCCGTTGGTGCCCGCCACGTGAATGCAGGGGTAGGCACGGTGGGGGTTTCCGAGTCGTTCAAGCCAAGCCTCGGTCTTGCTGAGGTCGAGTCGGTAGGTTGCTGGGGTGCCGCCCTGGCGTTGAAACATGGGCAGCCGCTGGACGAGCCAGTCGCAGGCCGCGTCAAAACGGTTCATGGCTTAAGTCCGCTGAAAATTGTAGCGAATAGTACCCACCTGAAGTTCAAGGGCCGAGGGGTCACCTTGCCAACGGGTTTTGAGGGCCGCCTCTTCGGCGCGTCGAATCAGGCATTCCTCGGAGGTCGTCGAGCCCTTTTGGCCTTGGCCGTCGGCGCGCTTTACGACACCGTTGCGATCGACATACACTTTGACGACGACCACGCCTTCACCGTCGCAATCGTAGCGTAGCTTGGGGCGTTCTAGGGCGGACCGGGTACCCAATTGGTAATTGCCGCCGCCGGCGCCTCCGCTGCCGTTGCCTGTTCCGCTTCCGTTGGGGGAACCTTGGTCGCCGCCGCCGGTCGTGCTGCCCTGGCCGCTGCCGGTTCCGCCTTTAGTGCCTCCCGGTTTACCAAATCCTTTGAGGCGGTTGGAGAGCTCGTTCGACGGCTTGGGTGCCTGCTCGGCGGGCTTTTCGACAGGCTCTTGAACAGGAAATCCCTTCGAATTAAATGCTAAAGATGTTGGTGTGCTCTTTGATTGAGAAATTCCTCCTCGATGTACTTCATCATCAATATTTTGAAAGCTTCCGAATTGGCCGATGTTATTGAATGCATTGGTTTCAATAATATTTTGAAAGACAAGTGAATCTTCTCTTATATTGAATTTTACAATAACGTACTTTGACGGACAACAATCTGCATCAGAATTTTCCCACAAGTCTAATTTTAAAACTAAGCTTGAGTCTGAAATACTTAAAATCTCAGGTTGCCCATTATATCTTGTCTCATAATCATTGATTATATTAAAAGCACGTGGATTTAAGTTAGATATCTTATAATTATAATTCTTAAAACTTAACAAATACAGGTCATCCCATACGGCATTCCCTCCGTTTGATACTGTTACGTTTGTAACTAACTTAAAGTCTAGTTTAGAATTCGTCTCAACTAGTTCCCAGTCATTACAGTTTACCGAGGCAATAAAAGTACGCTCTATTAAGTCTGTTGATAATTGGATATTACTGTAAATGTTGAGGCTGGAATTCTCATATACTGTGAAAACATCTGAGCTATTTATATCCAAATCTGGATTTCTAAGGATGAATTCATTTGTGAAGAAATCTTTGATTACACTTATGGGTATTGAATATTCTTGACTTTTTGAATAGATGTTGACATACTGAGTTTCTTCCGATATATCAATTGAGTTTTGGCTGGAACAACTGAATAATGAAATTACAAAAAGAACAGAAAAGGTTCTTATTGTGATTAATTCCAATATTATTGAAGATTTCACAAAAAGTTATGTTCTGTTGAATTTGTAGCGAATCCAACCCACCTGAACTTCAAGGGCCTTGGGGTCACTTTGCCAGCGGGTTTTGAGGGCCGCCTCTTCGGCGCGTCGAATCAGGCATTCCTCGGAGGTAGTCGAGCCCATTTTGCCTTTGCCGTCGGCGAGCTTTACGACACCGTTGCGATCGACATACACTTTGACGACGACCACGCCTTCACCGTCGCAGTCGTAGCGTGGCTTGGGGCGCTCGAGCACCGAGCGGTTGCCCAGATCGTAGTCGCCGGGGTTGCCGGTTCGGTCATTGCCGTTGTGGGAACCTAGGTCGCCCCCGCCGGCCGTGCTGCCTTGGCCGCCCCCGGTTCCGGTGGGGCTGCCGCCCGATTTTTTATTTTTAATATTATCCAGCGCATTCTTTAAGCGTGGGTCTTGGGGCTTATCGGCAGGTTTTTCCACGGGTTTTTCGACCGGCTTTTTGGGCTTATCGGAAACCGACGGAGCGTCCACGAAATCTTGGGTGGTAACCTCAGATTCGGCTGAAACGGGTTCTGCGGCCGACGGGGCCTCAGCACCGTCGGGGGCGGCCACGTCGTCGCCCGAGCCGTCTAGCGAATTGCCAAAACTCACGGGGATGCCATACTCGGGCGGCGGATCTTGGTACGTCAGGCCAAAAAACGCAAAGAACAGCAATAGCACGGCGTGCACCGAGAAGGTGGTCGCAAGCGCCTTGTTGCGGTCTTTTTTGTCGTGTTTTTGCTGACCCATAACGGCGTACAAAATTTACTTAGGGTCGGTCGCCAGCACCAACTTCAGTCGGTTGCGGTAGGCGATGTCCATAATCCGCACCGTTTCGCCCGTAGGGACCGATTCGTCGGCGCGCAGGATTACCACGACTTCGGGGTCTTGGCTGGCCAGAGTGAGTAGCTGCGTTTCGACCTGGTCCATGGCCACGATGTCTTCATTGACGCTCACTTGGAGGTCCTTATTAATGGTGACGGTAATCGAGGCCTTGTTGACACTCTGCGCTTTGCTTTTGGGCAAAATGACGTCGAGCGCGCTGCTGGTTACGAGCGTCGACGTGAGCATGAAAAAGATGAGCAAGAGGAACACGAGGTCGGTCATCGACGACATGCTGAACTCCGCGCTGACCTTGCTGCGGCTGCGTAAGTTCATGGCTAAAGCGGTTCGTGAAGGAGGTCCAGAAACTCGGTGGCGCTCACCTCCATCTTGTAAATGACGGACTCAACCCGCATTACCAAGTAGTTGTAGGCGAAGTAGGCGATGATGCCGACGATGAGGCCCGCCACCGTCGTGGTGAGAGCGACATAGATACCTTCGGCAAGCATGTCGACCTGAACACCCGCGCCGGCGTTTGCCATTTCGCGAAACGACAGAATCATACCGATGACGGTTCCGAGGAATCCAATCATGGGCGCTCCGCCCGCAATCGTCGCGAGGTAGGGCATGTTGCGCTCCAGCTGCTGAATTTCGAGCTTGCCTTGGTTTTCGATTGAGGCAGAAATGTCTTGCAGCGGCTTGCCGATGCGCTTGATTCCTTTGGCGATCATGCGCCCCACCGGGGTGTCGCTGCGCTCGCAGGTATTTAGGGCGGACTGCATGTTGCCGGCGGCAATGAAGTCCTTGATGTCGCGCATGAACTTGTCGTCGAGCTTGTTGGCGCGCTGGATCGCGAGGTATCGGTCGACAAAAAGGTAGACCATGAGCACCGAGAGTGCCAGCATGGTTCCCATGATGACTTGGCCACCGATGCCCCCGGAGAACATCAGGTCAATAATCGTCATGGTTTTTTCGGTTACCACCGGTTCTGCTGGGAGGGCGCTTGTCGCGGCCTCGGCAGGCAGTTCACTTTGAAGAAAAGGCACGTTCATAGGGCACTAAATTCCGAAGACTTCGGAACAAATACAGTGCCGAAGCCCACAAGTTATTAACCGAAGATAATCCAGCGCTGCACGGCATAGACGGCAATGCCCGCCAAGTATCCCAGCAGCGCGAGGAAGGAGATTTTCTTGAGGTACCAACCAAACGGAATTTTTTCGAGCCCCATTACTGCCACCCCGGCCGCAGAGCCGATGATGAGGATGGAGCCGCCCGTTCCGGCCGTGAAGGCAAGGTACTTCCAGAAAAAGTCGTCCTGCGCAAAAAAGGTTCCCGGAACCATGTCGTACATGCCCATGGCAGCGGCCACAAGGGGCACGTTGTCAATAATGGCGCTAAGGACGCCAATAATTCCGCCCACCAGATACACGCCCATTTCGGTGGTGGTGTCGAAGGCGGAATCGAGGCCGTTCGCGAGGTCCTTGAGCTGTCCGGCCGTTTGAAGGCTGGCGACGGCGAGCAAGATTCCGAGGAAGAAGAGGACCGACGGGGTGTCAATTTTGCGAATCACCCCGAGGATACCGAGTTCGCTGCGCACGCTGTCCATTTTACGTCGGTGCATGAGGTCGGTAACCACCCACATGACGCCGAGGCTGAGCATCATGCCCATAAAGGGCGGAAGGTGGGTCACGGTTTTGAACACGGGTACAAACAGAAGTCCGCCGACCCCGACCGCCAGTGCGCGCATTTTCTCACTGGGCATCACCGTGGCGTTGTGCGCGTGCTGGACGTGCGATTCTGGGCGTTCAAATGTTCCTTTAAGCGTGAAGGTCAGGTAGATCAAGGGGGCGAGCAGCACCGCTACCGAGGGTAATAAGATGAAGCTGATCAGGGTGCCGGTGGACACATATTCGCCAATCCATAGCATCGTAGTGGTAACGTCGCCAATAGGGGACCAGGCACCTCCAGCGTTGGCGGCGATAATGATGATTCCGCCAAAAACCCAGCGAAGTTGCTGCTCTTTAACAAGTTTGCGGATGAGCGAAACCATGACAATGGAGGTTGTTAAGTTGTCCAGAACGGCGGACAGGAAAAACGTCAGCCAGCCCAAAATCCAGAGAAGGACCACGGTTTTGTCGGTTTTAATGCGGTCGGTAATCACCGAGAAGCCCTGGTGGGCGTCGACCACCTCGACGATGGTCATGGCTCCAAGCAAGAAAAAGAGGATGGAGGCGATTTCGCCCACGTGCTCCAGCAGGTGGTGTTCGGCGGTGTGGAGGTCGGCTCCGCCCAAAACGTAGACGGCCCAGAGCACCACGCCCGTGATGAGGGCCGAGGCGGCCTTGTCGATTTTAATCGAATGCTCAAAGGCGATGGCCGCATAACCGATCACAAAAAGGGCAATCATTAACGTGTACATGGGGAATAATGTATAGGCAGTAGTAAGGTAGGGGCCGCAGGTTAATTTATGCTTCCCTTAGGGTTAGGTTTTATGCGGCGCTCCGAAAATCGTGCCGTCGCAACCGTCGCCTTGCCCTCCAGCGTAGCTCGCGAGCACGTTGGGTTCGCCCCGAAGCCGCAGCAGCCCTAGGTAGGCAAATGCGAGGGCCTCTTTAGCCTCGAGCACGTCGAGGGGCGCAACGGTCCAGGTCCATTCGGGGCCGTAGGCGGTCAGTCGGCCCACGAGGTCGGTGTTGTGGGCGCCGCCGCCGCTGAGCAGGGCGGTTCCGGGGGTTGCTGCGGCAGTGCGGAGTCCGTGGACGATGGACCACGCGATGTGGTCGGCGGCTGTGGCCAGGGCATCTTCAGGTTGATCGGGGCGTTGGGCGTTGAAGGCGGGCCAAAATTCGCGCTCCATCCATTCGCGACCCAGGCTCTTCGGGAAGGGCGCGGCGTAGTAGGGGAGGTAGCGGATGGAGTCAGCGGCGTCGGGGCCTCCGAGCGGCACGGCCACCCGGCCTCGCGCGGCGTAGGCTCCCCCCGGATCGAATTCGAGCCCGAGTTCAGCCGCCAAGGGATTGAGGAGGCCGTTGCAGGGTCCGAGGTCGCCCGCGCGGCGCAGCCCGCGGGCGTCGGTCCACGAGGCGTTGGAGAAGCCGCCCAAGTTGACGCATACGGCGAAGGAGCCGAAGAGGTCTCGGTCTGCAAGGGGAACGAGCGGCGCGCCTTGGCCGCCGCGGGCCACGCTCGCGCTGCGAAAGTCGCCTACGACGGGAACAGGACTTTGGTCAAAAACCGAGGCTTCGTGGCCGATTTGCACGGTGATTCCGCGCTTTGGGTCGTGCTCCACCGTGTGCCCGTGGTGGGCCACCGCCTGTGCTCCAAAGGCGTGGCGCCGGTCGAATTCGAGCCACTGATCCTGGCACCATGCGGCAAAGTCGCGGCTGGTTTGGGCCCGATGGGCCCCACGGTCGCGGTAGGCGGCGGTCAGACGTTGAGGCCAGAGGGTTCCGCGGTAGGTCCGCGTTTCGTAGGCCAAAATGCGGTAGGTCCACCGGTCGCCAAGGCGTTCAAATTCCGCCGCGCAGAGGTCTAAGCCGTCGAGCGAAGTTCCCGACATGACGCCCAAGAGGCGAACGGGTCCGTTTGAGGTCCAAATTGGCGGTTGCACCGAACAAAGGTGGGGCTTGCCGGTGTTATTTTTGCCTTATCAACCTTTGATATCATGCATTTTCAGCTTACCGAGGAACACCTCATGATTCAGCAGGCCGCGCGCGATTTCGCGCAGACGGAACTGCTTCCCGGCGTCATCGAGCGCGACGACCACCAGAAGTTTCCCGCCGAGGGTGTGCGCAAAATGGGCGAACTGGGTTTCATGGGAATGATGGTGTCGCCCGAGTACCACGGCAGCGGAATGGATACCGTTTCGTATGTGCTGGCAATGGAAGAGATTTCTAAGATCGACGCATCGGCCTCGGTTTCGATGAGCGTCAACAACTCGCTGGTGTGCTGGGGACTGGAAACGTTTGGTACGCCCGAGCAAAAAGAAACGTACCTCAAGCCGCTTGCTGCGGGTCAAGTGATCGGCGCGTTTTGCTTGAGCGAGCCCGAAGCGGGCTCAGATGCTACGTCGCAGAAGACCACCGCCATCGACATGGGCGACCACTACCTGCTCAACGGCACCAAAAACTGGATTACCAACGGAAATTCCGCCAGCATTTACCTCGTTATTGCGCAGACCGACGTGGCCAAGGGGCACCGCGGCATCAACGCGCTGATCGTTGAAAAGGGTATGCCGGGATTCATCGTGGGCAAGAAAGAAGACAAAATGGGCATTCGCGGCAGCGATACCCACTCGCTGATGTTCACGGACGTGAAGGTTCCGAAAGAAAACCGCATCGGCGAAGAAGGATTTGGGTTCAAGTTTGCGATGAAGACCCTGAGCGGCGGACGCATTGGCATCGCCGCGCAAGCGCTGGGAATTGCAAGCGGAGCCCTAGAGCTCGCCGCCAAGTACGCGACCGAACGCAAGTCCTTTGGCAAGCCCATTGGCGAACACCAAGGGGTGGCCTTTAAGCTGGCCGATATGGCGACCAAGGTCGAGGCCGCGCGCCTTCTGGTGCTCAAGTCTGCTTGGCTCAAGGATCAAGGGTTGCCGTTTGACAAGGAATCGGCGATGGCCAAGCTCTATGCGTCGGAGGTGGCGATGGAAGTGACGACCGAGGCCGTGCAAATTCACGGCGGATACGGTTTTGTGAAGGAGTACCACGTCGAGCGTCTGATGCGCGACGCCAAAATCACGCAGATTTATGAGGGTACCAGCGAGATTCAGCGCATCGTGATTTCGCGCGCCGTACTCAACGAGGCCGCAGGCATCTAAGCCCTCGCGGTACCTCACAAGCCCATAAAAAAACCCGAGCGCGAGCTCGGGTTTTTTGTTTGCGGCCGTGGCCGGGTAACGTCCGTGGCCGGGTAACGACCGGGCAAGGGCCGGGTAACGGCTTACTTCTTGGCGGGCGCTTCGTCTTTGGCTTCGGGCTTTGGGAGCTTGTTGAGGTACTCGGCCAACTTGGTCGTGTAGTCGAGGGCTTCGCTGCCATAGAGCACGTTGGTTTCGTAGATCAGCACTAAGTCGATTTGCTCTTCGCCTTTCATGGCTTCAATGGCTTTGTCGACCTGCTCTTTCACGGTTTCGTTGATGGCCAGCTCCATTTGCTGAAGTTCGCCGCCCTTTTGCTGCTCGAGCATTTGGTAGCTGTTTTGAATGCGCTGAAAGTCCATTTGGGCTCGCTCGAGCTCCACCTTACTCAGGCCCGGAGCGGCGCGCTGCAGCACGTCGTACTCGGCCTGAAGGTTTTGCTGGCCGCGGACCAACTCGGACTCGGCCTTTTTGGCGGCCTCTTCGTACTTGGCCGACATTTCTTTGTGGTACTCATACAAGTTCACGAGGCTGTCGAGGCGCACGTAGACGATGCGGGCGCCGCCTTCGGCGACGGGGGCGGATCCGCCAGACTGGCACGAAAGAGCGCCGGCGGCCAGCAGGGCCGCGGCAGAGAGGGCAATTAATTTTTTCATGGCCGTGAAGGTAGGATTAAAAATGTTCCGAAGCGACGCGGTTAATAAGCGCGTCGTCGGCCAGCGCGGGGAGGGTCACTCGGAGACCTGCGCTGCGCTCGAGCTCGCGGCGAATGGCGGTCAGCGCTTCGGCGTTTCGGGCCCAGGCGCGGCGCGCGATGCCGTTGTTGACGTCATAAAAAAGCATGCGCTCGAGCTTGGTGTCGGCCTCGGCGCTTCCGTCGAGCAGCATGCCAAATCCGCCATTAATGACCTCGCCCCAACCCACGCCGCCCCCGTTGTGCAGCGAAACCCAGGTCGCCCCGCGGAAGCTGTCGCCAATGGCATTGTGTACGGCCATGTCGGCGGTGAAGCGCGATCCGTCGTAAATGTTGGAGGTTTCGCGGTAGGGCGAGTCGGTTCCGCTCACGTCGTGGTGGTCGCGACCGAGGACCACGGGCCCCAGTTCGCCCCGGCCGATGGCCTGGTTGAAGGCCCGCGCGATGGCGATTCGGCCCACGCTGTCGGCGTAGAGGATGCGGGCTTGCGAGCCGACCACGAGGCGGTTTTGCTCGGCCTGCTCGATCCAGCGCAGGTTGTCTTCCATCTGCAGGCGAATGTCGTCGGGTGCTTCGGCTGCCAGGGCGCGGAGCACGTCGGCGGCGATGCGGTCGGTGGTGCGCAGGTCGTCGGCGGAGCCGCTGGCGCACACCCAGCGGAACGGTCCAAAACCGTAGTCGAAGCACATGGGGCCGAGGATGTCCTGAACGTAGCTCGGGTAGGAGAAGTCGAGGCCGTTTTCGGCGATAACGTCGGCTCCGGCGCGGCTTGACTCAAGCAGAAACGCGTTGCCGTAGTCAAAAAAGTACATGCCTCGAGCATGCAGCGCGTTGATGGCGGCGACGTGGCGGCGCAACGTGGCCTGAACCTCGGTGCGGAATCGCTCAGGATCCTCAGCCATGAGGCGATTGGATTCTTCGTAGCTGTAGCCCTGCGGGTAGTAACCGCCGGCCCATGGGTTGTGCAGCGAGGTTTGGTCTGAGCCCAGGTCGACGTGAACGTTTCGTGCCACTAGGCGCTCCCAGAGGTCGACGGTGTTGCCCACAAAAGCGATGGAGGAGTTGCCCTGCACGGCTTGCGCGGCGAGCGCGAGGTCGATGGCCTCGTCGGCCGAGTAGGTAAGGCGGTCTACCCAGCCTTGGGCGTGGCGCTTTTCGGCGGCGGTGGCGTTGATCTCGCTGGTGATGCTGACCAGGCCGGCGATGGAGGCGGCCTTGGGTTGGGCGCCGCTCATTCCGCCCAAGCCCGCGGTCACAAACAGCTTGCCTTCGAGCGGACCCTTTGTGAACTTGCGGGCCGCGTTCAAGACGGTGATGGTGGTTCCGTGCACGATGCCCTGCGGGCCGATGTACATGTAGCTGCCGGCGGTCATTTGGCCGTACTGGCTGACGCCGAGAGCATTAAACTTCTCCCAGTCGTCGGGCTTGGAGTAGTTGGGGATGACCATTCCGTTGGTTACCACGACGCGCGGAGCCTGCGGCGACGACGGAAAAAGCCCCTGAGGGTGCCCCGAATGCATGTGCAGCGTTTGGTCTTCGGTCATCGTTGCGAGGTACTGCATCGTCAGCAGGTACTGCGCCCAGTTTTGAAAGACGGCTCCGTTGCCGCCGTAGGTGATGAGCTCGTGCGGGTGCTGCGCCACCGCCGGATCCAGGTTGTTTTGGATCATCAGCATGATGGCCGCGGCCTGCGGCGTGCGGGCGGGGTAGGCTGCAATGGGCCGGGCGTGCATCGCGTAGGTCGGTCGAAACCGGTACATGTAAATGCGTCCGTAGCTGCGGAGTTCCTCAGCGAATTCGGGCGCCAAAACCGCGTGGTGGCGGGGCTCAAAATAGCGGAGCGCGTTGCGAAGGGCCAGTTTTTTTTCGTCGGCGCTCAGCAGGTCTTTGCGCACCGGGGCGTGCGAAACCGAGGGGTCAATTCCGGGATGGGCGGGGAGCTCTGCCGGAATTCCGGCCAAAATGGATTCAGCGAAGGATTGCATGGCGCAAAGGTCGGGCAAAACACCGCTTCGGCACCTTCCAAAGGCATCGTTGGGCCCCGCGCCGGCCGACTACTTCACGGGTTCGGTCACCGCCTGGCTGGCGGGGGCCGCAGGCCAAGCTCTCCACGTCAAGGTCCAGCGGGCGCGTTCGCCGTCGTCTTCGCGCAGGATCCAGAGGTCGCCGCCGCGTCCGCGCAGCAAGTCGGCCTGGATGAAGTCCCCGTCAAAATCAACCGGGTCCAAGCGGAACGCGACGTTGCGCTCAAAGCGGAGCGTGTCGTCCGTGCTCACCCAAACTTGGCCGTAGGACTTGGTGTACTGGTACTGTGGGTAGGCGCTGGTCCAGCGGTCGGTAACCGAATCGTGGTGCGTCCAATGGGGCAGGTAGTGGCTACTGTCGGCCCACTGTTGCCAGCTCGCCAAGACAAAGGGAACCCGGCGGATGTAGGTTTTCCAGGCACCTTGCCCCGACCCCAGCGATTCGAGTTCGCGTTCGTCGTCGGTAAAGCGCACGGAATTTCCCGCCACGGCCACCGTCGTGCTGTCCACGGGCGGCAGCTGCACGCGGCCGCTCGAACGAAGCGGCGTGGCGGTGCTGTCGGGGTAGCGAACCTCGGAACTCTCCAGGCTCCGCGGCCCGTTCCATTGAAACGTAAGGGCGCTGGGGGCCCCAAAGGCCGAAGCGGCTTCGGCCCCGTACACGATTCCGCCGTCGGGAAGCGCTTCGAGCAGGAATTCGGTAGCGCTGTCAATCCGGCCCGGGCTTTGGTTGCGGCGCAGGACCTCCTCGAGCAGGAGGTCGCTGGTGGTGATCCACAGGTATTCGTCGGTGCCGGCTGCAGCCCAGCCGTCGCCTTCGTACAGGCTGGTACCGTTGTAGGTGCGCACCTCATAGGGCTGGCGCAGTTGGTTGGGCGACCAGCTTCCGCGCGGAGCGGTTAGCATCCACGAGCTTCCCATTTCGCCGGTGCGGTGCATGCTGAGGAGCGCGCGGCCGTCGGGCCAGCTGTTCACGGCCTGGTGGATAATGCGCAAGCCGCGGTAGGCATCGCCTAGGCTGTCCAAGATTCCGGCCTGGGAACTGGCGGTTGCGACCGACGGGACGTCGGCCATCCACAAGGCGTTGCCGGCCACGCCGGGACCCATGGGATGGTTGCCGGTGGGTTCGGTGGCGCAGGCTCCCGCCAGCATGAGCGCGGTCGCAGAACGTGCGGCGCGCACGGCGAAGCAGTTTAGGTTCATAGGTCGAGGCTTAATTGACTTGGTTTCCAGGCAAAACTACGGCGGTGCCAGGGGCTGGGGCCGTGCACCTCGAGCGCCGCGCGGTGGCCGGGGCTCGGATAGCCCATGTTGCGGTCCCAGGCGTACTGCGGAAAGTCCGCGTGGAGCTCACACATGATGCGGTCGCGCTCGGTTTTGGCAAAAATCGACGCGGCCGAAATGCAGGCGAATCGCGCGTCGCCCTTGACTTCGCAGCGGTGGTTGATGCCTTCGTAGGGCTTGAATCGGTTGCCGTCGACGAGCAGCAGCCCCGGCTTGGGGTTGAGTTGGGCAATGGCTCGGTGCATGGCGAGGTAGGTGGCCTGCAATATGTTGATTTCGTCGATTTCGGCGGCGCTCGCGATGCCCACGGCCCAATGGCCGCGTGGCAACAGATCCTCGAGTTCGGTGCGCAGGCGGTCCCGATGGCGGACGCTCAGTTTTTTGGAATCCGTGAGACCGTCCACCGCATAGCGATCGTTCCATATCACGGCGGCAGCGACCACCGGACCCGCGAGGGGCCCGCGGCCGGCTTCGTCGACCCCGGCGGTGTACTTCATGGCGCTGGGCGCAGGGTTTCGAGGGCGGAGCGCGCGGCGGCGGCACTGCGGTCCCAGTCGTATCGGGCGGCTTGGGCTAATCCTCGCTGAACCCATTCGTGCGGATCTTCGGTTGCCGCTCGGTAAAGCAGTTCCGCCCACGCGTCGGCGTCGTCAGGCGCGGCGTATCGGGCGGCGTCGCCAGCGATTTCGGGCATGCAGCTAGCCGTGCTGCTGAGTACCGGACAGCCCGAGGCCATGGCCTCGATCAGCGGAATTCCGAATCCCTCAAACTTCGAGGGGAAGCAAAACGCCACCGCCCCCGAATACAAAGCGTTCAGGTCGCTGCCTTCGGCGCGACCCACCCAATGCACGGCGGGGCCAGCCGTGCGCGACAACTGTTCGAGTTCGGCGTCGCGGTGCAGCGGATTCCCCACCAGCACGAGCTGCTCGGGCCGCTCCGGATGGCGCGTTTTAAACGTTTGAAACGCGCGAATCAGGGTAGCTACATTTTTTCTTGGGGTGAACGCCCCAACAAACACAAAGTAGGGGTGGCCCCCTGCCCAGCGCCTGCGGGCTTCGTCGACGTTGGCCAAGGGCTTAAAGTCTTGCTGGGGCGCATTGGGCGTTACGACGATGCGCTCCAGGTCGGCCCCGTAGGTAGCCGCGAGGTCGTTTTTGGACGTTTGCGACACCGTAAAGAGCAGGTTGGCCTCGGCAACTCCGCGCGACACCACGCTCTGGTAGTACTGGCCGACCCGAGGCGGAATGCCCTCGGGCTGGTGCACAAAGTTCAGGTCGTGCACGGTCACCGCGAGGGGGAGTCCGCCCAAGCCCACCCGCTTGAGGGCCCGTCGCGACGGCAGTAAACCGTCGGGAGACCAGTACGCGTCGGCCTTGATGCGGCACAGCAGCCAGGGAACCGATCGCTCGTTCCACAGCTTCCAAAGCCAAGGGTGGCGGGCCGGGAGCCCCACGACGTGCTTCACTGCTCCGGGGTAGTCAAAGCCCTCGACGTAGCGGTCAAAAAAGAGGTGCACTTCCCAGCCGGGCGTGGCGCACAGCCGCTCCAGCAGGCGGTGGCTGTACCACCCGGTGCCCTCCAGCGAGTCTGCAAGCAGCCACCGTGCGTTAACCGCCAGTCGAAAAGGTCGGGGGGCATGGGCCATGCCGCCAAAAGTATGACCTTTGCCGCATGCCGTATTCATGGTCGCCCCGTTTGGATGCCTGGAAGCTGGTCTTGCGCCGCTCCGGCCTCGTGCTGGCGCTGAAGGTGGTCGGTGCGCTGGCGGGTTATGCCTTTGCTTACTTGGCGTTGCGCCGGTTGGGTGCGGGCGGATACGGCTACTTCGAGCTGGCGTTTACCGTGCTGAGCATCGGGTCGGTGGCCGCGAAGTGGGGCTTAGACGGACTGCTCGTTCGCGAGGTTCCCGCCCGCGAGCCGCAAGCCGCCCAGCACTTTATCGACCAAGCGATGACGGCGTCGCTGATGGGTTCAGTTCTTGTGGGAGCCGTGCTTTGGTTTGCCGCACCCTTCCTGACCGAACACTACGGGGGATTCACGGGCCTATGGCGGAGTGCCGCGCTGGCCATGCCCGCCTGGACGGCCATGCTTGTTTGGTCCGAAGCCAAGCGCGCCCAGCACCGGTACGTGGCGTTTGGCCTGCTTCAAAGTAGCATTTTGTTGGGGATCGTGGCCTTGGCCATGGCGCTGCTGCCGGACCTTAATCGGCCCGAGTACGCCGTGGGCGCGTTGGCGGCCGCTGCGGTGCTGGGGGTGGGTCAGGGATGGCGTCGGGTGCGCAACGTTGAGCTCCGCAGCCTTTGGGCGTTGCGCGGAACCGCCACGGCCATGTTCCTCACCGGCACCCTGTTCATGGTCATGACGTGGACCGACACCCTTATGCTGGGCTATTTTCTGGATCCAGAAGACGTGGGCGGCTACCGGGTTGCCTTCAAAATCGGAACCCTCATCACCTTCGCCCAGTTTGCCATCAATGCCTCGCTGGGGCCCAAAATTTCAGAACTCTGGACCCACGGCCGCCGCGATGAGCTCCAAGATGAGGTGCGGCGCGTAGCCCTTTTAAATGCCGCGGTCAGTATTCCGGCCTTTCTGGGCATCATGCTGTTTGCGCCTTGGTTGCTGTCGTGGTTTAGCGAGGACTTGGTTCCGCTCGCGGGGCTCCTGCGCGTCCTGGCACTCGGCCAAGTGGTCAACGCCTTGTGCGGCCCCGTGATGTACTTGCTCAACCTGACGGGCCACGAGCAGTCCGCCCGGCGCACGATGACCGTTGCCGCCCTCGCCAACGCCGCCGCGAACCTCGCGCTAATCCCGTGGCTTGGATCCACCGGGGCCGCCTGGGCGACGTCGGGGACCATGATCTTATGGAACGTTTGGGCCCTTGTCGCGGTGCGCCGCAAAACCGGAATACGAAGTCTGGTACTATGGCGTTGAATTCCGTGATTGATGCTGCGCTAATCGGAGTCCCCAAGTCGGGGAGCACTACGCTTGCCGATTGGCTCAGCGCCCATCCGGGGGTGGCCATGTCACGCATCAAAGAGCCTAATTTTTATGCTGCTGAGCTCGATCCAGCTGCGTTTAGTGCGGCTTTTTTGCGCGTATCGCCCGACGCCCCTGCGGACTACTGGGCCCAAGCCGACCCTCTGCCCCTGCGGCACCAGGCCTTTGTCCGCCAGCCCGAGCACTACACCCGCCTGTGGGCCCACGCCCAACCTGACCTGCTCCGCATGGAGGCTTCGACCAGCTACTTCTGGAGTGCGTCGGCTGCGCGTGCTCTTCCCCAAGCCAATCCCGGGGTCAAGGCGATAGTGGTCCTGCGCAATCCGGTGGATCGGGCTTTTTCGCACTACCGAATGGCGCGCAAGTACGGATTGGTGTCGGCGAGCTTTGCTGACGAGTTGGCCCGCGACGCCGCTCGACCCGCCGCCTGGGGTCAAAGCGAGAACCTGGTAGCCCTTAGCCGCTACGCTGAGTCGATGGAACGATGGATGCGCTCAGGCGCTCAGCTCCATGTCGCGCTGTACGAGCAAGCGTTTGAAGCGCCAGAAGCGTTTTGGAAGGAGGTGCAGCACTTTTTAGGGCTTGAAGCCGTGCCCTTGCCGCACGCGGAACGGGTGCACGCCGCCCACGACGTGCGCTGGCCCCAACTGGCTCGCTTTGCGCAGCACCACCCCGTTGGTCGCTGGCTCAGAGAACGACTGCCCGAAGGCCTGAAGCGGAGTGCCCAATCGGCCACGGCCGCCGCCAAGCCGCTCAAGCTGACATCCGAGGAACGCGCGGCCGCCTGGACCTACTTTGCCGACGACGTGGCGCGCCTCGAAGACCTGCTTGGCAAAAACCTATCTTTGTGGACCTGAATCCCGCTTTACTATGGACCCCAGCTCGCAGAATTTGCTGCTTTTTTTGTTCCGCAACCGCAAGGCGCTGATTGCCGCTCCGTTAATTGCCGCGGTCGTCGCCGCGGTCGCCTCGGGCCCTTGGTTTATTACGCCGCTTTATGAATCGTCGGTAGTTGTTTTTCCGTCGACGACGAATTCCGCGTCAAAAGCCCTGCTGCCCCAGAACACCTACCAAGACGAAGACTTTCTCGAGTTTGGCGCCGAAGAACAGGCCGAACAGCTGCTTCAAGTTCTTTCATCAGACGCCATTTTCGATACAATCACGGCTCAGTTCAACCTAATCGAGCACTACGACCTTGACCCGTCGAGCCGAACCCTTCGCACCGATTTGCACGAAGAGTTCAGCGACAAAATTTCGTTCGAGCGCACCCAGTTCATGAGCGTGCGAATCAGCGTGCTTGACCAGGATCCGCAAATGGCCGCCGACATCGCTAACGCCATCGTCGACCTGCTCGACCGCGTGAAAAGCCGCATCCAACGGGAGCGCGCCGCGGTGGGCTTGAATCTGGTTAAAAACGAGTACCAAAAAATCCGCAAGGAATTGCGCGACATGGAAGACGAAATCAAGGCGTTGCGGGGCAAGGGCGTGCACGAGTACGAAGGCCAGTCCATGGTCGTTTCGGAACAGTACGCCACGGCCATTGCCGAGGGCCGCAGCGACAAAACCATCAAGCAGCTAAAGTCGGTCCTCGACACGCTGGCCAAGTACGGCGGCCGCTACGTGGCCCTTCGCGACGAGCTCCACCTCATGAAAGAAGAAGAGGTCAAGGTAAAAACTAAGCTTGACCAAGCCCGCGTCGACGCCCAGCAGGTGCTGCCGGCAACGTTTCGCGTGAATGCTGCTGTTCCGGCAGATAAGAAGAAGTACCCCGTGCGTTGGCTGGTGGTCGTGGTGTCGGCCCTGTCCGCATTTGTTGCAACCATGGTCGTCATTTTGGGCGCCAACACATGGAAGGAGCTCAAGGAAAAGCTTCCGTCTTAAGCGGACGCGCCGGCCGTTGGGCGGCAATCGTCCTAGCGGTTGCCACAGGAACCGCGGTGGCGCTCGAGGCATATGCCGTGGCCGCCGTGCCGTTTGCCCTGGCCGTCGTTTTGTGGGCGCTGTACCACATTGAGAGCTTGCTCCTGGCTGTAGTGGCGCTCACGCCCCTTTCGATCACGCTCAAGGAATCCGACTTCAACCTCGGGCTCAGCCTGCCCGGCGAAGTGCTCTTGGCCGGCCTCACGTTTTTTGCGCTTGTTCGCTTTCTCCACCAAGGTCGGGTGCCTTGGCCCATCCTCAAGCAGCCGCTCACGGTGGTCATACTGCTTCAGCTCGTGTGGATGGCGTTCACGGTGCTCTTCAGCGAAATGCCCCTGGTCAGCTTCAAGGCTGTGCTGAGTCGGCTGTGGTTTTTGGTGCCGATGTACTTCATGCTGGGAACGGCTTTTGAACGTCCGTGGGCGCGCCAGCTGGTTTTTCCGCTCTACGCGTTTAGCTTGGCCGTTGCAGCGCTGTGGACGCTGTATGTGCATTCCCAGTACGGATTTTCGAAGGAGACCTCGACCTGGGTCATGTTTCCGCTTTATAAGGAGCACACCGTGTACGGCATGGCGCTGGCCTTTGTCTTCCCATGGTCCGTGTGGGCACTCACCCGGCCGCAGTCCTTGTTCTCGCGCTTGGTGCACCTCGGACTTTGGTCCTTGCTGACCGTAGCCTTAGTTTTTTCGTACACGCGGGCGGCTTGGCTGAGTCTGGCGGCCGCTGGTGCCGTTTACCTGGTGTTTGCGTGGCGGATTTCGGCGCGGCAAATCGCGCTGATTGCGCTGCTCGGCCTTGGCGCCCTGTGGGCCACGCAGGACCAGTGGATTCGCGTGTTTACCAAGAACGACACGGTCTCGAGCGACAACTTTAGCGAGCACATCCAGAGCGCCTCCAACATTTCGACCGATGCGTCCAACCTCGAGCGGCTCAACCGCTGGGCTTCGGCGCTACGCATGTGGCAAGAGCGGCCGCATACAGGCTGGGGCTTAGGCACCTACCAGTTTCAGTACGCCCCCTTTCAGCACTCCTCGCAGCTGACCATCATCTCCACCAACGCGGGCGATTTGGGCAACGCGCACTCCGAATACATCGGCCCTCTTGCGGAGCAGGGCTGGCCCGGCCTTGTGCTGGTTGCGGCGCTGCTTTTCGTGCTCTTTCGCACCGGATCACGTGCCTACCGACGCATGCCGCAAGGGGAAGACCGCAGCGTGCTTTTAGTCGCGATTCTGGGTCTGGTCACCTACTGGGTGCACGGAGTGCTTAACAATTTCTTAGACCTTGATAAGGGGGCCGTGCTCGTGTGGATGAGCGCCGCCTTGGTGGCTTGGGCGGACCGGAGGGAAGGTTAGATTGTTCCTTGAGCTCTTGAGTGAGCTTCATGTCATTTTTTATTTTCTTCAATCCAAACGGAAAAAATGACTATCTTGAGTTCACTTTAACAATTCATTAACACTTATGAAACGCAGAACAACTTTTTTTGCTTTTGTTGCAGCGGCCCTACTGTCCGTGTCTGCCTTTGCGCAGCGCACGGTTTCCGGTACGGTCACCGATGCAGCTTCGGGCGAAGCCCTACCCTCGGTATCGGTCCGGGTCAAGGGAACTAATGTAGCTACGGTTACAAATTTTGAAGGGAAATACTCCATTTCAGCGGCTGACAAGTCAGTAATTGTCTTTTCGGCTGTAGGTTATTCAGGACAAGAAGCTACCGCGACAGGTGCCCAACTGAACGTAAAACTCGTACCTCAAGTTACTCGCTTGGATGACGTTGTCGTTACGGCTGGTGGAGTAGCGAAGCAGCGTCGAGCGTTAGGTTTTGGGGTCGAAGAGATCAAAGGATCGGCGGTAAAGTCTTCCGGCGAATCCAACATCATTTCGGGTCTTTCTGCGCGCGTCAGCGGGGTCCAAGTGACCAACTCTTCAGGTGCTTCCGGTGCTGCCTCGTACATTAAGATTCGCGGCAATGCGACCTTCACGTCCAGTGACAACCAGCCGCTAATTGTAGTTGATGGGGTTCCTATCGACAACTCCATGACGAATACCGAGGACCTTCGCGCAGGGGTTGCGTATTCCAATCGCGCGATGGATATCAACCCTGACGACATCGAGAACATTTCGGTACTTAAGGGTGGAGCTGCTGCAGCATTGTACGGAACGCGTGGGGCCAACGGGGTAATCTTAATTACTACAAAAAAGGGCGCTTACGGTCAAGCATTCCGTGTTGACGTGAATTCGTCCATGGAGATCACGGAAGTCAACAAGCTTCCTTCACTGCAAACAAAGTACAGCCAAGGGCTTGGTGGGGTGTACCGAGGAGGAACCTCATCTCCATTCTCATGGGGCCCGGCCCTTTCAGAACTAGGTTATGATGCGCAAGGAACGATTGTTCAAGATCCCGCGCTATTCGCGGGTCCTGCAGGTGTCACCCCGTATGATCAATACGCCTTTTTTAAGCGCGGCATGCGATTGAATAACTCGGTTACGGTATCGGGCGGTACCGACAGGGCAACCTATTACCTCTCAGTTTCGAATCTTGCCGACGAAGGAATTATTCCACTTAACCGTTTTGATCGTACGACCGTTCGTATGACAGGATCAGGACAGATTACACGCAAGCTTAAAGCGACTGGTTCTTTGGCGTACACCTCCTCAGGGGGTTATCGCGTGCAGCAGGGATCCAATATTTCTGGACTCATGTTGGGCCTCCTTCGCACTCCTCCGAGTTTTGATAATTCCGATGGATATGAAAAACCAGATGGGACGCAACGCAACTATCGCAACGGTGGCGGATACGACAATCCATACTGGACTGTGAATAAGAACCCATTTCAGGACAAAGTATCTCGTACGTTCGGTTACGTCCAGATGGATTATGCCCCTTCGGACAAGTTGTTGATCAACTATCGAGTGGGTCTAGATGCCTATAGTGACGTTCGTACCCAGATTATGGCCAAATACAGCCGCTCTCTGCCGGTTGGTAGTATTTACAACGACAACTACAATTGGGAGGAGTTGAACCAAGATCTAACGGCGCGATACACCGACAAGTTTGGCGACCTCGGATTGAGTGCAATGGCCGGATTTAACACGAACCAGCGCCAACTTCGCAACGTTTGGGGATTTGGTTCAGGACTAGTAATTCCAGACTTCTACAACATGTCCAACGCCACGAGCCAGCAGACGGGCGAAGGAATTACCCGTCGTCGCATCTGGGGCATGTACGGTGAAGCGACCTTGGATTACAAAAGCTATCTGTACTTAACCCTCACCGCACGCAGAGACCAGGCATCGACATTTGGTAATGTGGGTACCACCATTTTATATCCTTCAGCAAGCCTTGGTCTTGTGATGACGGACGCGCTGAACATTAAGAGCGACGTACTGAGCTTCTGGAAGTTAAGAGCAAGCCAAGCGAAAGTTGGTATTGAGCCCAGCTTTGCTTCTAACGCTACTTACTTTAACCGAACCTCAGTGGGCTCCGGTTGGGTAACGGGGTTGGACTTCCCATTTATGGGTCAGACAGGGTTCACCTACAGCAATACTCTAGGCAACGAAGGCTTGACTCCTGAGTTCACGGTAACATCTGAAATTGGTACCGAGTTCCGCTTGTTCAAAGATCGACTGAACCTTGATCTCACCTACTACAACCAGGAATCGCGTGACTTGATCATCGCCGTTCCCGTTGCTGGTTCAACTGGATTCACCTCAGCTTTTGTAAATGCTGGTACCATGTACAACCGAGGAATTGAACTGGTCGTTGGTGCGGATTTAATAAAGACCGACGATCTTACGTGGAATGCAGGGTTGACCTACACGAGGAACAGGAACAAGGTTACCGCGCTTGCACCAGGTGTCGACGTGATTTCGCTTCCGTGGGGATTCTTTGGTGCTAACCAACGCCTTATGGTGGGCCAAGCTTACGGAACGCTATACGGTGATGACTGGGAGCGCAACGAAAACGGGACTCCCCTGGTGGACGAGTTTGGTTACCCGATTTACAGTTCGACCGAGGTTGTGGTTGGAGACCCAAACCCTGATTTCTTACTGGGCGTAAACAACGACATTCGGTACAAGAATTTCAGCTTTAACATGCTCTGGGACATTCGTCAGGGCGGAGACATCTGGAACGGTACACGCGGCGCGTTATACTATTTCGGAACCCATGGCGACACCGAATTGATGATTGACAGCCAAGGAAACGAAGTGGAGCGCGGCGAGAACTTTGTCTGGTACGACGCAGTTAGCGGTACGAATGGGGTTTACGCGCCGGGTACGACCATTAATAACGTGGATGTGAGCGGTCAACCGAACACAACGCCCATTTTGCATGACTTCGACTCCTACGCTAACGGTCCCTTAAGTGGATTTACTGGCGCATCCCGTCCGTTCATTGAAGATGGAAGCTGGATTCGACTCCGCCAAATTGGGGTCAGCTACACATTGCCCGAAAAACTCCTCGCTGGCTCAGGGTTCAAAGGCCTTAGCCTCGGAGTCCAGGGTCGCAACTTGTGGTTGAGCACGCCCTACACGGGAGTAGACCCAGAAACGAACCTCTCCGGAGCAACGAATAGCCAAGGTGCGGATTACTTCAATATGCCGAATACTAAGGGTTACATCTTCACGCTAAAGGCAAATTTTTAACAACTACGTGTCATGAAAAAATTATTTTTAATTTCCTTGTTCGCAGCCGGGATCTTCACGGTCTCGTGCACTGATGAATGGCTTGAAGCCTATAAACTTGACCCCACACGTCCCAGTGATGCGCCAATGAGTACGCTATTGCCCTCGGCGCAAGCTTCGTACGCGTTTGTGCAAGGTGACGTCCTGCCGCGTCTAACGTCCATTTTTGTTCAGCAAATGACCGGAATTGACCGTCAGTCATTGGCGCATACTCGGTATGCACAAATAGGCGAAGGTGACTTCGACACTCCGTGGGAGAATGCCTACGCGGGAGGAATGTACGATTTGAAAATCGTTATCGAAAAGGCAAATGCCCTTGATGCTCCAGCATACGCAGGTGTAGCCAAGATCATGACGGCCATGTACCTCGGTACGCTGACCGATCATTTTGGTGATATTCCCTATGAAGAGGCACTTCAAGGTTCCGACAATTTCAAACCCGCATTCCAGAGTCAAGAGCAGATCTATGGGGTAATCGCAACGTTGCTACAGGAGGGCGTGACAGATCTTGACAAGCCAAGTACCCTTAAGCCAACGAGTGACGATTTAATCCATCAAGGAGATCTTGCAAAGTGGAAAGCGACAGCCGCTGCTCTAGGCGCAAGGTACTTGAACCACTTGTCGAAGAAGTCGACATATAATCCTGCCAATGTAATTGCTGCAGCCAATCTGGCACTGTCGACGGGCGCCACGACGGAAATTCCCTTCCAATCCGAAGCACAGAATCAAAATCCATGGCACCAGTTTACCGTGATTGATCGCGACGGATACATTTCCCAACATGGAACCATGTTTAATATCATGCGTGCCAAGAACGATCCACGGTTGACGGTTTACCGTTCCTCGGATTCTGCTTACTTGCCATTCTATGGAGCGGCAACCGCTAAGCTGCCGATCATCACGAATCATGAAGTTCTGTTCATCAAAGCAGAAGCGCTTCAAAGGGCAGGTCAAACGGCGGATGCGCGCAGTGCTCTCGAAGATGCCATTTTATCGAATATGGCATATTTGGGCGTTAGCGCCACAGACGCGGCCTCTTATGTAGCAACACTTCCAGCAACGACCAACCTTGAGTTGATCATGAATGAAAAGTACGTGGCAATGTTCACGCACGTCGAAGCTTGGACCGATTGGCGTCGAACTGGATATCCTGCAATTTCAGCTCCCTCAGGGGCGAACTTGTCCGATGTTCCGCGCCGGATGCCGTACCCTCAAGGTGAATACCTATACAATTCCGCAAACGTTCCTATGCCATTGACGTCAACCCCTGACGAGAAGTTTGGGGTTGAGCCTACCTACAGAGTGTGGTGGGATAAGAACTAATCCGGGAATCTGATTTGGGAAGGCCCCGTCCGCAAGGACGGGGCTTTTTTTTTTTGCGCGCGTTACGGAGGTAAAAGAAAACCCGCTGGGAACGCCAGCGGGTTGGGGTGCGGGCGCGGTGCCCGATGCTCTGTGGGGGGGTTACTTGGCGCGCTCCTTGTAGGTGCCTTCGGCCGTGTTGATCACGATGCGCTCGCCGGTTTCGACAAACAGCGGGACGCGGATTTCGGTTCCGCCCTCTACCGTGGCCGGCTTAAGGGTGTTGGTGGCGGTGTTTCCGCGAATTCCGGGCTCCGTGTAGGTCACTTCGAGGATTACTGTTGAAGGAAGCTCCACCGAAAGGGGGCGGTCCTCATCGGCGTGAAACATTACCATGCACTCCATGCCGTCTTTAAGGAACTGCGGCGCGTTGATCACTTCTTTAGGCATGGGAATTTGCTCGTACGAGTCCATGTTCATGAAGTGGTAGCCGTCGGCGTCGTTGTAGAGGTACTGGTAGGTGCGGAACTCAATTTTGATCTCGTCGAGCTTGGTTCCGCTCGGAAAAGTGTGTTCCAGCACGCGGCCGTCGTTGAGGTTGCGCATCTTCGTGCGTACAAACGCGGCGCCCTTGCCGGGCTTCACGTGTAGGAATTCGATGATTTGGTACGGCGCGTGGTTGAAGTGAATGCACATGCCGTTCTTGATGTCTGCGGTCGAAGCCATATCGCTAAAATTTTGGCAAAGGTACGGAATCGCCCTGCGGCGATAAGCCCGATTGGCAGTGGGCCACTTCGACCGCTTGGTGGTTGCTGGCCACAAAAAGCATGCGGGCCGAACCCGGCGCCGCGTCGAGCTCGGCACCCAGCGTGTCGTGGAACCAGGCCTGGCCCTCGGCGTCAAGGTGGTTGCAGGGCTCGTCGAGCAGCAAAAGGGGTGCTTCGGTGCAGATGGCTACGGCGAGCAAGAGGCGCTGCCGCTGTCCGCTCGATAGGCTTTTGAGCGGACGCTTCCAAAGGGGGCTTTCGGCGTCGAGGTAGGCCCAGGGACTGCGTCGCCAGCGCCGCAGGGAGCCGTGGAGCGCCACCCAATCGCGCCCGGTAGCTTCGAGCGGTGGCTGCACGTTAGGGCCCGCCCAGCTGACCTGCTGCGCCCAGGTTTCGGCATCGAGAAAAGCGGATTGGAGCGAGCCGACCGACGGCGGCATTTGTCCGCTAAGCAGCTGAAGCACGGTGCTCTTGCCTGATCCGTTGGCACCGAGAATGGCGATGCGGTCGCTTGGGCCCCATTGTGCGGACCACGGAGCGATGAGCTCGGTACCCGAAATCCGCTTGCCGACGCCGTTCCAGTGAAGCCCGAGCATGGCGCTTACTGCTTGCGCACGATTCCGCGGTCGGAGGCGAGCACGAACTTGATCAGCTCGGTGCGTTCCGGACTCGCGGGCACCTCGCGTTCGATTTCGCTGACTGCTTGGGTCGTATTAAATCCGCTTTGGTAGAGCAGGCGGTAGGCGTGGTGAATTTCTTCGATGCGGGCGTTGCTGAATCCGCGCCGGCGCAGCCCAACGGCGTTCACGCCTTCAAACGTGAGCGGTTCGCGGGCCACGGTGATGAATGGCGGAATGTCCTTGCGTACCAGCGAACCACCGCCTACCATCACGTGGGAACCGATTTTAACGAATTGGTGCACCGCAGAGAGTCCACCTAAAATGGTCCAGTCGCCGATTTCGACGTGCCCGGCGAGGGCGACGTTGTTGACCAAGATAACGTGGTCGCCAATGATGCAGTCGTGGGCCACGTGGGCGTAGGCCATCACCAAGCACTCTTTGCCAAGGGTCGTTTTGCCGTATGCTTTGGTTCCGCGGTTGATGGTGGCGCATTCGCGAACAATGCAGCCGTCGCCCAAAAAGACTTCGCTGTATTCGCCGCTGAACTTGAGGTCTTGGGGCATTCCGCCGACGACGGCGCCCTGGTGGATGCGGCAGTTTTTGCCCAACCTAGATCCGGCCATGACGTGTCCGCCCGACATGATCCAGCTTCCGTCGCCGAGCACCGTATCGTGTTCAACGACCGCAAAGGCGTCGATGCGCACGTTGCCCGCGATTTTGGCGTCAGGGTGTACTGAGGCTAATGGGGAGATCACGCTACTTGTCTTTAGTGATGAGTGCCGTGAATAAGCCCTCGCTGACGAGCTTTTGGCCGACGAAGGCTTCTCCGCGCATTACGACAATACCGCGCCGAATCGGCTGCGTCAGCGTAAGGTGAAAGTACAGGGTGTCGCCGGGCCCTACCTTGTTCTTGAACTTGACCTCGTCCATTTTGAGGAAGTAGGTAAGGTAGTTTTCGGGATCGGGAACCGTGCTGAGGGCAAGGATTCCGCCCACCTGAGCCATGGCCTCGAGCTGAAGTACGCCCGGCATTACCGGCGCCCCGGGAAAATGACCGACAAAAAACGGCTCGTTCATGGTCACCGCTTTGCTGCCCCAGATGTCGGACTCGCTCATCGAGTGAATGCGGTCGACCAGCATAAAGGGCGGACGGTGAGGCAAAATCGACATGATTTTGGTGGCGTCCATAAGCGGTGCCGCGTTGGGGTCAAAAAAGGGCACGGGGTTGGCGGAGTCGATTTGTTCCATAAGGCGCTGGGCTAGAAGGGTATTGATGCGGTGGCCAGGTTTAAAAATACGAATTTCAGCGGCTACCGGTCGACCCAAGAGTGCGAGGTCGCCGAGCACGTCGAGCATTTTGTGGGCCGCGGGCTCGGCCGGCATGCGAAAGGGGGTGAGGGGTAAGGCTCCAAGAGCGCTGCTGCGCTCGATCGGCTGCTTGATAAACAGCTCGAGGGCGGACCAGTCCGCGTCGTGCAGTTCTCGGTCGATGACCACGATGCCCGCGCCTTCTTGGGCTCCCTGCAGCAGGCCGCGATGGATCATCGGGAGCAGGTGGCTGACCAGCGTAAAGGTTCGGGCAGGCGCAACCTGCGCCGCGTAATCGGCGCCGTAGGTAAAATGGCAAACGTTGGTGCCCACGGCTGCAGAGGCGTGGCTCAGCGCCACCGAATACTGGGGGAGGGCCGCGGGTATGGCTTCTGCCCAAGCGCCCGTCTCGGGGTCTTCGACGCGGACCGCTTCGCGCAGCGCAAAACCGTGCATGGGGCCGACGGGATGGCGTCCGGCTTCGAGAATGGCCTCGACCCAGGGTTTGGCCGAACCGTCCAGAATGGGCAATTCGGAGGCGGAGCAGTGAATTTCGGCGTCGAGGATGCCCAAGCCGAAGAGGGCCGAGAGCAGGTGTTCTGCGGTATGCACCGAGACCTCGCCGTTGCTCAAGGTCGTGCAACGGTCGGTCTCGCTAACTCGCAACGGATTGATTGCTAAGGCAGTACTCCCTTCGAGGTCGCTGCGCACGAGTTGGTATCCGCTGCCCGCGGCGCCGGGGCGAACCCGAACCGTGCAGTCTTGGCCGCGGTGGATTCCGCGACCTTGGGCAGTAAATTCTTGATTAAGGGCAAATTGGATCAACCTCGTGCGGACTTTTGGGCTGCAAATAAACGGCGGAATTCGCGGGCGTCCACGGCCGGGCTTCCAAGTACTTCGGTTCCCGCCGGAACGGATTTGCCCACGCCGCTTTGGGCGCCGATTCGGGCCCCCCGGCCGATGCGCAGGTGCCCGGCGATGCCCGCCTGTCCTCCAACCACGACGTAGTCTTCAAGCACGGTGGAGCCGGCGATCCCCACCTGTCCGGCGAGCACGCAGTGAGCGCCGATGCGCACGTTGTGTCCGATCTGGCAGAGGTTGTCGATTTTGCAGCCGTCGCCGATGAGGGTTTCGCCGACGACTGCGCGGTCCACGCACGTGCCGGCACCCAGTTCGACGCCGTTGCCGATGCGCACGCGCCCTAGGTGCGGGATTTTGGTCCATCCCGGCTGCGCGCCGTGGGGCGGAACGAATCCGAACCCGTCAGCCCCCACGACGGCGTTGGCGTGAATGATGCAGTCAGCGCCGACCACGGTACCGGGGTAGAGCACCACACCGGGGTGTAGTACGGTTCGGGCGCCAACGGTAACGTTCTCGGCGAGGTGAACGCCGGGGTGAACGACTGCGCTAGGGTCGACGCCGTCGGGGCGCTCGGCGGACCATGCCACCGGCTGAATGCCGCTGCCCAAGATGTGCGCCCAAGCGGCATAGGGGTTGGCCACGCGGACCACAGCACCCGCAAAGCCCTCGGGCCGCAGGGTTTCTAGGGCGGCGACGACGGCACTCGCCGAACTTTGCGCCCAGGCCTTGCGGTAGCTTGGGTTGGCGATAAAACTGATTCCGCCCTCGCTACCCGACTCCAGGGTGCAGGCAAAATGGAGTTCGGCATCAGGTCCCTCGAGTACGCCGCCCAAATCGGCGGCCCACGCCGAGGCGGTGCGGGGAGGCAAGGGGCTCGCCCCTAGCGGATCCATGGAAGTTCTTTGGGCCAACAAACGAACGGACGGGTGATTACTTGACTATAAACGCTCAACGGAAGGATTTCGGATGCCTGCGTCAACGGAAGTACGGTTCCGTTGCGCTTTAGAAGCTTAATTTCTTGTTTGTCAGACGCATAGGTTTTGTTGGAAGCCACCCCTTCGAGCACAAAGTGGGCGGAATCTGCGGGCGAAAGCCCCATTGCCTGGCCAACCGAGACCTCAAGGGCCCGACGGTCGTCGACCGTTAGGGGAGCGTCCAAAAACTTGATGCGAAAGAGTTTGCGCTCGATGATGCGCCGACTTAGTGCGCTGAGCACCGGGTCGCCGTGGCGCTGCCACTGCTTAATTGCGCTGAGGATGTCGCTGTCGTCGAGCTGGGTAAAGAGTTCGAGGAGCTCCGGTTCTTCGGTGAATTCGGAGTGGTTGGGGCGGCGGCGAAGCAGGGTGGAAAGCTCCGTTCCGGCAAAAAGCGAATCGCCGCGCTGGGCGAGCATCGAGGCCCGTCGCAGCACCTCGACGAGCATGTGTTCGGCGCTGAGCACCGTTTTGTGCATGTAGACCTGCCAGTACATCAGGCTACGGCTCATCAGGAACTTCTCGATCGACGTAATCGCCTTGTGCTCCAGAACAAGATGCCCGTCGGCCACGTGCAGCATTTCAAGCAGGCGGTCGCTGTTGATGGCTCCCTCGATGACGCCGGTGTAAAAGGCGTCGCGCTTGAGGTAGTCCATGCGGTCCATGTCGAGCTGCGACGAGATGAGTTCGTGCAAAAAGCGCTTGGGGTGGCTGCCTTCAAAAATGGCGATGGCTTCGTCAAGCGTTCCGCCGAATTCGTCGTTGAGCCGGCGCATAATGAGGCGCGAAACCGTTTCGTGGTGCACCCCGTCGAGCAAGGTGTGCTCCAGGGCGTGGCTAAACGGACCGTGGCCGACGTCGTGAAGGAGGATGGCGATTTGCGCGGATTCCGCTTCAGACGCGGTGATTTCGACGCCCTTGCGGGCCAAAACCTGAAGCGCCTTGTGCATGAGGTGCATCGCGCCAAGGGCGTGGTGAAAGCGGGTGTGGTAGGCGCCTGGGTAAACCAAGTAGCTCAGTCCCAGCTGGCTAATGCGGCGGAGTCGCTGAAAATACGGGTGCTCAACCAGGTCAAAAATCCGCTCCGACGGCAGCGAAATAAAACCGTAGATCGGATCGTTAAAAAGTTTGAACTTGTTGGTCGCGGGAACGGGCGGCATGGAACGAGCTTGAGTACCCAAACTTAACCACAAAAACATGGAAAATTCGCGGATTTTATGGGTCGACGACGAAGTAGAGGCACTTCGTCCGCACATTCTCTACTTGGAGGGCCGCGGAATCCAGGTGCTCACGGCCACCAACGCCGCCGATGCGCTGGCGCTGATCCGCAGCGAATCGCTGGACGGGGTGCTGCTCGACGAGCACATGCCGGGGCCGAGCGGACTCGACGTGCTCCCCCAAATCAAAGCGCTGAAGCCTGCGCTCCCGGTGGTTATGGTGACCAAAAGCGAAGAAGAAGGCCTGATGACCGAGGCGTTGGGGTCGCAGCTGGCCGACTACCTGCTTAAGCCCGTGCAGCCGCGCCAAGTCTTGTCAACCCTCACCCGCATTCTGGGTCAGGGAGCGCTGCAGGGCGCACGAAGTGCAAGCCGCTACCAGCAGGAGTTTCGCGAGCTGGGTGCCCGAATTGCCGACGCCCACGACTGGGCCTCCTGGACCGAAATCTATCGGGAACTTCTGCGCTGGGACCGCGAACTCGCGGGCGGCGAGGCTGAGTCCATGCGCGCCATGCTCGACCACCAGCGCGAAGAGGCCAACCGCTTGTTCACGCGGTGGTGGTCCGAGGCCTATCCGCGTCTGCTTCACGACGACGAGTCTCCCTGCCTGTTCAGCCACCAGCTCCTCGACGTGCGCGTTAAACCCTTGCTGGACCGCGGCGAAAAAGTAGTCATGCTGGTCTTTGACAACCTGCGCCTCGACCAGTGGCAAGAGATCCAGTCGCTGATGACGGGCAAGTTCCGCGTCGAATCCGACGATTTGTATGCGAGCATTCTGCCCACGGCTACGCAGTACGCCCGCAACGCGCTCTTGGGCGGAGCCATGCCTTCGGAACTCGCCAAGCGGCACCCGGACCGCTGGGTGCGCGACGTGCTCGACGCCGAGGGCGGACGAAACAGCCACGAAGACTTTTTTTTGGCGCACTGGGCGACCCGCAACGGTCTGGCTACTCCGGGCTACGCGAAGCTGACGCACGCGACCAGCGAGCAGCGCTTCGTGTCGAAGTGGCGCGAACACCGAGGCAAGTCCCTCGTTGCCGTGGTCGTGAACTTTATCGACCGCATGAGCCACGCCAAGACCGACGAGGTCATTTTGCGCGATTTGGCCCGAGACGACCGCGGGTTTCGCAGCCTTACCGCCTCGTGGTGGACGCATTCTCCGCTCCGCGCGTGGGTCGACGATTTGGCGCACGACGGCACCACCTTGGTCGTGACCACCGACCACGGCACCGTTACCGTGCGCAAGCCGGTGAGCGTGCGGGGCCCCCGTGAGCTCACGGCCAACCTGCGCTACAAAGTGGGCCGAGGTCTTGAGTTCAAAGAAAAGGAGGTTGCCCTGGTCGATGAACCCGAGCGCTTGGGGATTCCGGCCACTAACCTGGGCGATAAGGTGCTGTTCGCGGGGGAGCAAGATTACTTCGCGTACCAGAGCCAGTACCACCACCACGTCGAGAAGTTTGACGGGAGCTACCAGCACGGCGGAATTTCGCTCGAAGAAGTCATTGTTCCGTTTGCCGTGCTGCGTCCGCGTGGCTGACCTTTGCCACCGATGAACACGACCGTTTTGACCCACCCCGACGACTGGCTGAGTTGGGCAGAGGCCCACCGCGAGGCGCTGAATGGCACCGTAGCCTTGCACGGAGGGATGGGCGCCGGAAAAACTACGGCAGTCGGCTACTGGCTGCGCGTTTTGGGTTCGCACGACCGGGCGAGCAGTCCGACGTTTGCGCTGGTGAACGAGTACGCGGCTCCCGCCGGGCCAATCTACCACTTTGATTTGCACCGGTTAGACCGCCCCGAACAGGTGGCGGCCATGGGCTTTGAGGACTACGTGGCGAGCGGACAGCCCTGCTGGGTCGAGTGGCCCGATCGGGCGGGCGAATTGCTGCCCGAAACGGCGTCTGAGGTCCGCATTGAAGTGGGGGAGGATGGCTGCAGAAAGGTTACCTTCGTAGGACCCCACCGCTAATTCCCCCAGGTTTATGGAAGCCGCCCCCGTGTTTCAAACCCAAGAAGAACGACTTATGGTCGATGCCAAGGCGCAGCGCCTGCGCATCGGAATCCCCTTGGAATCAACGTGGGCCGAGAACCGGGTTGCGTTGACCCCCGAAGGCGTACACCTGCTGGTTTCGCAAGGCCACGAGGTCGTGCTCGAGTCCAATGCCGGGGTGGCTGCGCGCTACAGCGACCGCGAATATGCTGAGGCGGGGGCCGAGGTAACTACCGACCGCCGGGTGGTGTTTGGCTGCCCCGTACTCGCTAAAGTAGAGGCGCCCAGCGAGGCTGAGTGGCCGCTCATGGCTCAAGGCCAGGTACTGTTTTCGACCCTTCAGCCGGGCACCCTGTCGGCGCCGTTTCTGGCCGCCCTCAAGGCCAAGCGCTGCACGGCATTTAGCTACGGAAGCATTTTGGACGAAGAAGGTCGCGCTCCCTTCGTTCGTTCCATGGCCGAAATCGGCGGTGGCCAAGCGATAACCGTGGCTATGGAATACCTTTCGACGTGGTCCGGCGGCAAAGGCTACGCAATGGGTGCCGTAACGGGGGTTCCGCCCACCGAAGTGGTGATTTTGGGCGCCGGAACGGTCGGCACCACCGCCGCCCGGTTGGCAACGGCCTTGGGTGCAGCCGTCAAAGTCTTTGACTCGTCCCTGACGCGGCTGCAGCGGCTGCGCGAGCGAGTAGGCGATGTGTACACCTGCACGCTTCAGCCCCAAATTTTGGCCAAGGCCCTGCGCCGCTGCGACGTCGTCATTGGGGCCCTACGCCCCGTGAACGGCCGCACGCCGGTAGTGGTGAGCGAAGCCATGGTCGCCGGAATGAAGCCGCGCAGCGTCGTGGTTGACCTGAGCATCGACCACGGCGGCTGCTTGGAAACGAGCGAGGTGACCTCGTGGGACGCTCCGGTCTACACCAAATTTGACGTTACCCACTTTGCCGTGCCCAACATAGCGTCGCGCGTAGCGCGCACGGCCTCGTTCGCCCTCAACAACCTCACGTCGCCCTTGCTTCGCGACTTGGCCGATGCGGGCGGCGTCGATGAAGCCTTGCGGGCCAAACCGCACTGGCGCCGGGGCGTCTACCTCTACCACGGTCAACTGACCAGCGCATCCCTCGCCCAGAGCATGGACCAGCCCTTTACCGACTTGGATTTGCTGCTGTGAAAAAGCTCCTTCGGCGCCTGCTGTGGTACGGATTCGGAGTCGGGTTGGGCGTACTGCTCGTCGGCTTTTTGTTTCGCGACCGCGATTTTGAATGCTCCTACTTTCCCAACGATCGGGTGCTCGCCGAACTTCACCGCAAGCCGGTGTGCGGCGCGGACTCCACGCTTTGGAACCAGCTAGGGGCCGATTCGGCGGTGCTCCGCGCTTTTTTGACCCTGGGCGAAGTCGATTTTAGCGAAAGCCAAACGCGCACCCGCCACGACGCTACGGTGCCCGCGTACTGGATCGACGTGGATTTTCAGGACCGCCGTTGGCGCGGACTTTGGGAGGTTCGCCGCGACAGCGCGTGGCTCGTTCGCCTTGAGCCCTGAGGGCCTACCGAAGCGCTTTTCTGCGCGCGGACTCCTTTCGAAGCATCATGAGTTCCCGACCGGTCTGGCCCGCCACCGAAGTGTTTTCTTCGGCGCGGCGCAGCAAGTAGGGCATAACGTTAACAATCGGTCCAAACGGTAGGTACTTGGCTACGCGAAACCCGTGGTGCCCCAAAATGAAGCTGATGAAGTCGCTCATACCGTAAAGCTGAGCAAACCACACGGGGGCTTCCTGCGGATTCCACCCCTTTGAAACCAGGATCTCGGCCGCCAAGCGGGTGCTGTCCTCGTTGTGCGTGCCCACCACGACGGCTGCACGTCCGGGTTGTTCGAGCGTGCCGATGGCGTCGAGCATTAGGCGAAGGCAGGCATCGTATTCGGCGTCGGTATGGGCCTTGTCGGGCTGAATCGGCGAAGCATAGCCCATAGCGTTGGCGCGGGCGCGTTCTTTTTCCATGTAGGCTCCGCGAACGAGCTTAACGCCGTAGCAGTAGCCGTGGGCGGACGCATGCTCCAGGTCGGCGCGCAGCTGGTCCTGACGACCCACGCGGTAGCACTGAATCGTCGTCATCACCACTACGCGGTCGGTGTTGAACTCCATCATGGCCTCGCGGGCCAGCTGATCAATGGCGCCCTGGATCCAGGTCTCTTCGGCATCGATCATGAGCGTACGCCCTGATTTGGCGGCGAAATGCGCCATGCGGCGTATGCGAGCGCGAACTTTTTGGAGCTGCTGCGCTTTTTCGGAGGTCAGTTCCGCCCCCAAGCTTAGGTGCTCGAGCAGGTCGTGGGGCGCAATGCCCGTCATTTTGAACACCCCGAGGCTCAGACCGGGTTCGTGGGCGGCAAGCGCCAGCGTCTGCAGGGCCACTTCCACCGTTTGGTCGAACGCGGCGTCGGTGGTTTGGCCTTCAACCGAATAGTCCAAAATGCTGCCCACCTTGGCGTTCCACAGGCGCTGGATGGCGGGGCGGCTTTCGGCAACCGTTTCGCCGCCGCAAAATTGCCGGAACACCGTTGCGCGTACCAGCCCTTTGACCGGTAGCCGCCACTTCAGGGCCCAAAGGCTCAGGGCTTTTCCGGCCGAAACCAAGTTGGGCGAAGCGAGCACGCCAAAGATCATGCGGGCACGCCGCAGGTCGGCAGGTGAGGCGTGCTGGAAGGCCAGCGCGGTATCCGAAAAGTCGAGCTTCACAGAACTAAGGTTTCAAGGTTCGTGCAAAGATATGGGCCGACATGCTCGACCTTTGTGGAATGGAACTTCATCCGGTGCGTGCCCTGGGGCCGACAGCGTGGAACGAGCTCAGCGCGTGGCTGTTGCAGCGCGCGGGATCCTACACTTCGTACCACATCCTTGTGGACAGCACCACCCACGAGTGCGTGCTGCCGCGGTTCATGGCCGAAATCGAAGGCCTGGCCGACGCCCACATTCTCGAAGTTGAGCCCGGCGAGGCCTCCAAAGACTTGGCCCTGGTCGAGCAATTGGCCTTGGGGCTTCGCGACGAAGGAGCGGACCGCCGTGCCCTGCTCATTGCCTTGGGCGGAGGTGTGGTCTGCGACCTCGCCGGCCTGCTGGCGACACTGTACTTGCGGGGAATTGACCTCGTGCTTGTGCCGACGTCGCTGCTGGCGATGGTCGACGCGGCCTGGGGCGGAAAAAACGGGGTGGATTCCGAAGGCACCAAAAACTTACTCGGAACGTGGCGGCCCGAAGCACCCGTCTTTGCCGACGTGCGGGCCCTTGAAACCCTTCCCGACCGCGAATGGCGCCAAGGCTGGGCCGAGCTGCTGAAGCAAGCTTGGATTGCCGGCGGCGGCCTGTGGCAAACGGCGTCAACGGCTGACTGGACGCAGTCCGCGCTGCTGATGGCCGAAGCCGCTCAGGTCAAGCTCGAGGTAGTCGCCCAAGATCCCTTCGAACGCGGAACCCGCCGGGCGTTGCTCAACATGGGCCACACGGTCGGCCACGCCGTGGAAAGCCTGGCACTTGAGGCCCGAGGAACGACCGGACACGGCGATGCGGTCGCCCTGGGGCTATCGGTTGAATCGCGGGTTCTCGACGCCCTTGGCCGCCCCGGGGCTACCGATCGAGACCTGCTGCGCCGACGCCTCGAGGCTGACTTTGACTTTGCCGAATTCCGCGGTCTTGATTCCCGCGACGTCTGGGCCCGCATGCAGCACGATAAAAAAAGGCTCGGCGGGCAACTGCGACTGGTTTGGTGCCCCCAGCCAGGCGAGGCCGAACAGGTCGAGGTTTTGACCGAGGCGGCCTTCATACAGGCTTGGACGACCGATGCGCTCCGTTGAACTCCCCTACGCCAAAAGCTTAGCGAACCGACAGCTCGTGCTGCGCGCGGTGCGGAACGAGTCGCTTCCCCTGCCCGACGCACGGTGGAGCGGCGACATGAACGCCATGCTTCGGGTGCTTCAGGCTCCCGCAGGGGCCGACGGAGTTCGGCGCGCCGACGCGGGGCCCGCCGGCACGGCCTACCGGTTTGGCATGGCCTATTGGGCGGCCCAGCCCGGCGCAAACGTGCTTCTTGTGGCCGAAGAGCGCTTGCGCGAACGCCCCATAGCGCCCTTGGTGGCGGCCCTTCGTTCCATGGGCGGCCAGCTTGAGCCCGATCCCAGCGGTTGGCGCATTCAGGGCACCCTGCTTCGGGGCGGAGTCGTCTCCGTGGATGCTCGATTGAGTTCCCAATTTGCCTCGGCCGTCCAGCTGATTTCGACGTGCTGCAGCGCGCCGGTGAAGCTTGAGCTTCCGCTGGGGGTTGCCAGCGCCCCCTATTTGGCCATGACCCAAGCGCTGATTGAAGGCAGCGCGCCGACTTGGCCGCCTGAGCGCGATTGGTCTGCCGCCTTGGTGTTTTTGGCCGCCGTGGGCTTGAGCGGAATCCCGATCCGCCTTGAAGGACTCCGCGGCTCGAGCCTTCAGGGCGATGCGCGTTCCGCCCATTGGGGGGCTGAACTCGG
The DNA here is from genome assembly GCA_016868755.1 of Bacteroidota bacterium. Lineage (GTDB taxonomy): Bacteria > Bacteroidota > Bacteroidia > Flavobacteriales > Schleiferiaceae > TMED14. Next base: position 35,004 of record VGFU01000007.1, read on the forward strand.
TTTTTCGGTCACGTCAACCGGCGACGAATGCCTGGAAGTTCACCCGGCTCCCTGGACGCGCGAAGCGTGGAATCCCGATTTTGGCGAAACCCCCGACCTGGCCATGCCCGCGGTTGTTGCCGCGGCATTGGGCGGACGTCCAGGCCGCGCGACGGGCCTTCACACGCTGAATACCAAAGAATCTCCGCGCTTGGACGCCACGGTGGCGTTTCTCTCCGCGCTGGGCTGCGGGGTTCGCCACGGGTCGGATTGGATCGAATGGACCCCCGGGGCTGCACCGACCGCGGGATGCGTGGTGCTCGACAGCCTCCAGGACCACCGGATGGCGTTTTGCGCGGCGCTGGCCTCGCTTCGGTACCCCGTTCAGCTCACGGGCGCCGAGGCGGTGGCCAAGTCGTTTCCCGACTTTTGGGGGCAGTTTCGCGCAGCTTTTGGCGCGGAACCGCTGCCAGGTCGCACTGCGCACTAAGGCTTGCCGACCATCCGCTGGGGGAGGACCGAAGTCGAATGCCCAGTCGGTTGGATTCATCAAGCCAAGCCACGGCAGCTTCAACCGTCGTTCCCGGCCGCCAAAGTCCCATGGGCCCAAGGGCGCGCGGAAGCACTGCCTCCCGTGCCGTCAGGGCCGCAACCCCGACGTCCCATTGAAGGCGATTTTGCTGCCGGCGCAGCTGCAGGGACGCCCCGTTCGCCCGTCCCACGTAGATCGTGGCCCTTAAGGTCAATGGGTCTGCGGGGGTACGTCGATCACGTCCAGGCCCGGGGCGCTCGGGTTGGAGTTGGGTGTTCGGCCCAGGCAGGAATCCGCGAACCTCCAAGTTTTGGCCCATGGACAGCTGCCCCGGGGTCCAAGAAGCGTTTTTTTGGCTATTTGCCCAGCTGGCGGATCGTCCGGATGAGGTCTGGGCCAACGTTAGTCGGCCGGCCCACAGCGGCAGCGCCGCGGTGGCGCGGTTCCCGCGCAGCGCTCGCCACGGCGTGGCGCTCGCCGCCGGCCGTTCCCAGGGCGCATCAATTAACCCATCGATTGGCACCTTGGCTTGAAGCGACCGGGGCGGCGCCGTGTAGCGTTCCCGTTGGGCGCTGACCAAAAGTCCGCCCGGACCGTACCACGTTCCCGAAACCAGCCACCAACCGCGGGAGCTCCCGCTCACGGCCACGGTGGCGGTCGGACTTCGGAGCAAAACTTCGCCCAACGTGCCAAAGGACGGTCCGCGGCTCACGGCCACGCGATCCACCCACCGTGCACAGTCCGGAGCGCCCGACGCAAAGCGTCCCGGATTCAGCGACAGGCCCCACGCGTCGGGATGCCAAAACCCGCGAAGCGGGGCATCGTCGCGACTCTTGAGCCCCCAGGGAATTAGGGACCACCGCGAAGTGCTGCTGGTGAATGCGAGGCGAAGTCCGCTTTGAATGCGCGCACCACCCCAATTCCCGTGAAGGCAATCGCTGCAGTTCCAGCCCCCCGCCACGGCGGGCTCGATCGTTCTCAGGCCAGACGGCCTGGGCGCCGTCTTGCTGCTGTGGTAAAGCCGCTGAAGCAGTTCCCGCTCCAGGGGGCTCAGGGGGAGGGCCCGCCACTCCGTGCTGTCGCGCGGCCAGCCAAACTGGGCCTGGTAGCGCTCGAGGGCGAACTGCTGGTCGGGTGCCAAAAACGCCAGAGCTTCGGCAGAGCGGGGTGCTCCGAGTTGCCCCCAGTGCGTCCAGGACCACCACGCCGAATCGCGCTGGGTATCGGTCCATTGGGGCTGGGTGCTGCGGCACAGCTCCGCCATGAGGACTAGGTCGCTCTGGGCCAAAAGCTTTGGTGCAGTAGCCGTCGCGAGCAGCAATGCGATGGTGCTGCAGCGCGCTCGGGCGGTAGGCTTGCGGCTCATGGCGCGTCGGGCATAGGGACCGGGGCCGCCTCCACCCCAAAGGAATGCTGGAGGATCGCGCCTCCGCCCAAAGTGACCCGAAACCGGGGCCGAGAAAATACCAGGCGCCACCGCCCGAGGGACGAAGCATATAGGGCCAAGTCCGCGCGTTCGACGCCGACGACCACCTCGCTTTGGCGGGCAGCAAGGTCTTGCCGAAGCTGGGTGCTGAAGGTCCAGCCCGAAGTCTGAAGTTGGCGCCAGCCAGCGGACCACCGGCCTGCCGTCGGCTGCACGTTCAGGGTCCAGGGTCCCCACGTGGCGCGAAGCAGTACCTGCGGACGGCGACGTTCCCAACCCAGCCCCGCCGAGGCCGTCAGGACCTGGGGCCCAAGGCTTTTGGCGTAGGTAGGTGTTCCGAGCTTCAGGGTGGCCATGGTCCACGCGCCGAATCCCAGTCCGTCGACCTGAATTCCGGCGTTCAGGCGCCGGTGGCGAGCTGCCAGGGTGCCTTGGGTCCATCCCGGCGAGGGGCCCGCGTGCTGCACCCAGGCGCTCCAGTGTCGCAGCAGGCTCGATTCAAACCAGGGTTCGGTGAGGAGTTGTGCGTGGGCCGGCGGCACGACCCAAAGCGTCACCAGGGTCAAGAGAAGCTGCTTCATGCGGCAAAGGAGGGTCATGTCCTTCTGGTGGCGCTGCGTGCAAACGAATGTTTCGGGCTAACGGGCTACCTTAGCTCGGTGCGTGCACTCGCTATTCTGACTCTTGGCTTGGCTGCCGTTCCGCTTTGCGGACAGCGGCTGTCTTTTGCCGTCGACGTGCGGACGGCCGACGCGCAGCTTCGAGGCCGCGAAGTGCTCGATGTGGCCGTAGGCCCCGACGGCCTTTGGTGGCTGGCTACCCAAGACGAGGGAGTGCTTCGCTACGACGGCGTGGCCGTGCTCGCGGCGCAGTGGCCGAGCGTTCCGCCCATTGTTTTGGGGGTGGCGCCGCAGCGTCAGGGGGCCTATGCGGCAACCTCTGACGGTTTGTATTGGGTGCCCCTAGATGGTCCTGCGGTCGCGGTAGACGGCATGTCGGGACCCGTCGTCGACGTCGAGGTCCACGGCGACACCCTTTGGGTGCTGAAGCCCGACGGACTTTGGACGCGCCGGGGAAGCGGAAGCTTTGCTAAAGAACTGCTTGAGTCGCTTGGCGGGGCCACGCAGTTTGGTCGCCGCGGCACAGCCTGGTGGGTTTCGTCGTCCCAGGGTCTGTGGGTTCGCGGAACGTCCGGATTTTGGGCGCGCGTTCGCGACCAGGCAGTGCGATCTGCGGCGGTCGACCCGTCGGGCGTTTGGGCCGAAACCGAGCAGGGGTTGGAGCGCCTAACCGACCAAGGCTGGACGTCGTTGGCCGCGCAGCTCACCGACGCGCAATGGGTGCCGGCACAGGACCCGTCGTCGTGGTGGCTTGCGAGCCGCGAAGGGCTGTTCTGGGTGGACGACGAGCTGCAGCCCATGTCGGCCTTGGGTGGAACTCCGCTCGACGCAGCCGCGGCCCTAGCGTCAGACGGCAACGGCGGGCTCCTGCTGGCGGCCCGCGACGGAATGCTGCGAATTCCGCGCCCCGAACAATGGTACGACGTGCGCACCGCGGCCTACAATGTGGGGCGCATCGTTTCAGCGGTTCGCTGGGCGCCTGATTGCTTTGCCGTGCTCTCCACGAGCGGACTCGAACTCATTCGCCCTGAGGGCCGCAGCAAACTCCCGCTTCCTGCTTCTGGCGTTCCTAAAGGACTCCTTGAAATTCCTGGGGGACGCTGGCTGCTGTGCGGAGAATTTGGCGCCCTCGAATGGACGGGCGGAACGTGGCGTGCTCGCCTCGCCGACTGGGTGCTTGACGCCGGTTGGGTCGGCGGTACGCCGGTGCTTCAAACCACGACCGGTTGGGTTTCGTGGTCCGACGGAGCCTGGATCAGCTGCCCCCCGCCCAAGGTAGCCCTGCGGCCCCGTACCCAATGGCTTGAGTCAGGCTATGCCTGGAATTGGGGCGAACGCGGACTTTTTGTGCGGTCAGCCGGCCGAGGCGTGGCGCCCCTCGGAAGCCCGCGCTGGGTGCTCCGCAGCTGGGAGGTTCACGAAGGCCGCCAAGGGGCTCAGGTGCTGCTGCGCGTGGCCCGTTTGGGCGACCCGCATGCTGAAGGCCGAAGCTTGCGCTACCGCCTCGACGGCGGGACCTGGATTGACCTCGGTGCGGGCCGAAGCATCGTACTGACGGGCCTTTCGTCGGGCGACCACCTGCTCGAACTTAATTCTGAACCGCTGCAGCGCTTTCGGCTGGGGGTGCCGCGTCCGTGGTGGGCTCAGCCCCGTTTTTGGGTTCCGCTGGCCTTGATCCTTTTGGCCGGCGGAGGCACCCTCGGGTTTTTGGGCCTTCGCCGCCGCCGCGAAGCCCGTACCTGGGCGCGCGAAAAGGCCGAACTCGAGCGCATGGCCTTGCGCTTGCAGATGAATCCGCACTTCACGTTTAACGCCCTCGAATCCATTTCGTCGTTCGTGATGGAGCAAAAGCCCCACGAGGCGGTCCAGTACCTCAATCGCTTTGCCCGCCTGATGCGCTACACCCTTGAAAAAGCAGATCAGGAGCGGGTTCCGCTCGGCGAAGAGCTCGACGCCCTGGCCCACTACGCGGCCCTAGAACAAATGCGCTTTGATCAAAGCTTCGATTACGTGCTCGAAGTCGACGACGACCTCGATCCCGCTGAGGTGGCCGTTCCGCCGATGCTGCTGCAGCCGCTGGTGGAGAACGCCATTTTGCACGGAATTCGCCCGCTGAACGGACGCCGGGGCCGGTTGACCTTGCGCGTGCTGCGCGCCGTTGAACCGCAGCGCCTTCGCATTGAGGTAGAAGACAACGGAATTGGCCGCGGCGCAGCCTCCGCCCAACGCACTGGAGATGAAGGCCAAAAGCGCTCGATGGCGACTAAAATTCTCGGCAGCCGACTCAAGGCCCTGAGCGAAGCAACGGGTAAACCGTTTACCCTGAGCGTAGCCGACTTGGATGAGGGAACGCGCGTGGTCCTTGCGCTCCCGAACGACGAAGTCTGGGGATCCTAGGTTAAGTTCGCATTGATGAAGGCCTTACTGCTCGACGACGAAGCCCCCAGCCGCAAGGCGCTGCGCGGCAAACTAGATTTGTTCTGCCCCCAAGTGCGCGAGGTTTTCGAAGCGTCGACGGTTGACGAGGCCTGGGAGTTGCTGCTCGGCCACAAGCCCGACCTTCTGTTTCTCGACGTGCACCTCACCGGCGAGCTTGGTTTTGATTTGCTTGAGCGCCTTTCGGTCGACGAGCCCGAGTGGTCCGGAGCCGTGATTGTGGTCACGGCCCACGACAGCTACGCCCTTCGCGCCTTCAAAGCCAGCGCCGTCGATTACCTGCTCAAGCCCATCGACCCCGAGGAGCTCGCCCGCGCCGTCAAAAAGGCCTCTGCAGCCTTGCCCTCGGCCCAGTTGGGCGCGCTGGTTGACAACCTCCGCGACCGCGGCGACAAGAAGCTCGTGATTTCGAGCACCGAAGGCATGCACATTGTGCGCATTACCGAAATCCTGCGCTGCGAGTCAACTTCAAACTACACGCAGTTTTTTATGCGCGGAGGCAAAAAGCTCCTCGCGTCGCGCACCCTCAAGGATTACGAGTCGATTCTGTCGCCGTACGATTTTGAGCGCGTGCACAAGTCGCACCTTGTCAACATGGACGTGGTCAAGCGCTACGTGCCCAGCGACGGCGGATACTTGATTCTCGAAGACGATTCCAACGTTCCGGTGGCCAACCGAAAGAAGGACGTGGTGCTGGCGCGGTTGAAAGCACTTTAGCAGCTAGTAACTAGTTGCTAGTTACTAGTTACTGGTTTTCCACCGACTTCGCCATGTCTTCCACGGCGAGGCGCAGCGTTTCTTTGTAGGCAGCAATTCGAGCGCGGACGGCGAGGTCTGAGGCGCCAAGAATCTGTGCGGCGAGGATGCCGGCGTTGGCTCCGCCGTTGAGGGCCACGGTGGCCACGGGCACTCCCTTGGGCATTTGAAGAATGCTGAGCACCGAATCCCATCCGTCGATGGAATTGCTGCTTTTCACCGGAACTCCGATGACCGGCAGCGGAGTGGCGCTGGCGACCATTCCGGGTAGGTGAGCGGCCCCGCCGGCGCCGGCAATGATCACCTTAATTCCGCGGTCGGCGGCCTGCTGGGCGTATTCGAGCATGCGCACGGGGGTGCGGTGGGCCGAAACGACCGTGATTTCGTAGGGGATTCCGAGTTCCTTGAGGAGGTCGGCGGCGCCCTGCATTACGGGGAGGTCGCTCTGACTTCCCATGATGATTCCTACGTGGGGGGTGTTTGTGCTCATAGCTAGTTGGTTTGCGCCGAAACGGCTTTTAGGGCATCGCGGGCGGAGGCAGCGCGGTGGCGCGCTTCGTCCACACTTTGGCCAACAGCCGTCCAGTGGCCGAGTTTGCGGAACGGACGTGTTTGCGTTTTTCCGTAAAGGTGCAGGTGGGTGCCCGGAACCGCCAACGCGCGGTCCAAGCCCTCGTAGGCGACAGGTCCACGGTGGCCATCGGCTCCGACCACATTGGCCATCACCGTGGGCTGGCGAAGTGCGGTCGACCCGAGCGGAAGCCGCGTGGCGCAGCGCAGCAGCTGCTCAAACTGCGAGGTTTCGCAGCCTTCGATGCTCAAGTGGCCGGAATTGTGCGGGCGGGGGGCCACCTCGTTTACCAGCCACTGCCCGTCGCGGGTGTAGAAGAGCTCGACGGCGAGGAGGCCAAAGATTCCGAGCGACGTGGCCACGCGAAGCGCGAGCTGCTCGGCCTCCGACAACGCTTCGGCGGGCAACGGGGCGGGGCAGACCACAAATTCAACTTGGTTGGCGACCGGGTGAAACTCCATGGCGACCGGCGGAAAAACCGCGGTGCTCCCGTCGGGGTGGCGGGCTACGATGACGCCGATTTCTTCGGCGATTTCAACGAGGGCTTCGGCCACGCAGGGTTGGTCGGGCAGCGCTTCGAGGTCTTCGGGGCGGCGCAGCACGCTTACGCCAAATCCGTCGTAGCCGCCCTGGGCGACCTTCCAGAAAAAGGGCAACGTCCATCGGCCCTCGTCCACGGCGGCCTTAAGCGCTGAAGTGCTATCAAATCGTTCAAACGCTGAGGTGGGAATGCCGTGTGCGGCCCAGTGGTCTTTTTGGGCGCCCTTGTTTTGGATGATGCGCAGCGCCGACGAAGGCGGGAAGCACTTCACGCCCTCTGCCTCGAGCTGGGCGAGGGCGTCGACGTTGACGGTTTCAATTTCGATGACGGCGGATTGGGCCCCCCGCGCAAAATCCAGCACGGTCTGGTAGTCTTTGAAGTCTCCGACCTCAAAGCGGCGCACGCCCCACCGGCAGGGTGCTTCGGCGTCGGGGTCGAGGGCGCGCACGCCCACGTCCATGCGCAGGGCTTCGGCAAGGAACATTTTGCCGAGCTGTCCGCCGCCCAGCAAGGCGATTTCAAAGTTGGGGTTGGCTAGGGCTGAACTCATGTGTCGGTGCGAACCGCTTCGGCCAGCGGGTGCACGGCAAAGGTACGGCCGGTTTTTTTCTCGGTGCAGGCGAAGCGTGTGCGCCGCTTGGGTCCTTTGCGAAACTCCATGCCGTTGGCGAGGCGAAACCAGGCACCCTCAGGAAGCTGTTCGACGCGCAGCTGATCGGAGTCGGCGCGAAGGGCGCGGAGCAGGTCGGGCGCGGCTCCGCACGAAGCCTTAGGCTTGTGGAGCTGGCGCTGTAGGGCACGGGCCACCGCCGGGCTAAACACCTCAGGCAGCCCGATGAAGGGCGCCAGCAGTTCGCGGTAGCGCTTTTGCCATTCCGTTCCGTGGGGCGCACAACCCAGGCCGTCCCAGGCGCGCACTTGGGCGTGCGCCAGCTCGTGCAGCAGCGTGATTAGCATGGCTTCGGGCTGAAGGTCGCGGTTTAGAAAAATTTTGGCTCCGAGGTCCGCACGCCAACGGTACGAGCCCCACTTGCTTGCTCGAGGCGGCGTCAGCACAATTTCGCCGCGAAACGCCCGAACGATGCGCGCCGCGTCGGCCTCGGCAGCGGCCGGAATCCGCCCCGCAAGGCGTCGCCAGTTTCGATCTAGGGCGTCCACGGCCGTAAAACTACGTGAACTAACTTGGTCGCTGCTACCGCAGGACCATGAACCACCTTTTGAACCACGCTTGGGCCCGCCGCGGGCTGATTCACCTGCCGATCAATGCCGTCCTGACGTGGACGTGGGTCACCCTCTACGAACACGGAACCGAGTGGATGACCGACTACGAGCCGCGCAGCCTTTCCCCGCTCCTGTGGATGATCTTGTCCCAAACGGGCGTTTCGCTGCTCGTGGCTGAGCGCACCGAGCCCAAATGGCCTCGCGCCGGAAGGCTCGTCGCGGTTGCGGTCGCCCAATTGGCGATTCCCCTCCTGCTGCTGGGCAGCTACGCCCTGGCGGCGTGGGGGATCACCCTCGATTAATTCCTAAAGTTGGGGCAGTCGCAGCCGCGGCTGGAACCGCACGATGCCACGGCCCCCGCGCAGGCGAGGGCGAGCATTAAGATCCAAAATCGTCGCTTCATGCCCCTAAGGTAGCGTACCTTTGATCACGATGCTCAGCGGATTTTTTCGGGGACTCGGTTCCTACTTCCTCTTTCTTGGCGCGGTGTTCCGCCGCCCGGAATCCTGGCGCGAGTACTTCAAGTCGTTTGTGCGCGAAACCGAGCTGCTCGGCATGAGCAGCATCCCCCTCGTCGTGTTCATTTCGCTCTTCATGGGTGCGGTCCTGACCATCCAGACGGCAATCAACCTTGACGATCCGTTCATCCCCGACATGTACATCGGTATCGCGGTTCGCGAAGGTATTCTACTCGAATTCGCTCCCACCATCGTGTCGCTCATCCTTGCGGGCAAGGTGGGGTCCAACATCTCTTCGTCGCTCGGAACCATGCGGGTTACCGAACAAATGGACGCCCTGCAGGTCATGGGCATCAATCCCGCCAGCTACCTGGTTCTGCCCAAAATAGGCGCGAGCTTGCTGTTTTTTCCCATCTTGGTCATTTTCAGCATCTTCATGGGGCTGCTGGGCGGATACCTCGCAGGCGACTGGCTGCACCTGGTCAATCCCGATGATTTTTTGCTCGGGTACTTTGACGAATTCCAGCCGTACTACGTGGTGTATTCGCTTACCAAAACCGTGGTATTCGCCTTCATCATCAGCTCGGTGTCGGCCTGGTACGGCTACCACGTGAAGGGCGGAGCCGTCGAGGTTGGCAAAGCCAGCACCAAGGCGGTCGTCGCTATGTCGTTCAGCATCATTTTGTTCAACTACATCCTCACGGATGTCATGCTTCAGTAGGCGGTGATCGAGGTGCGCGGAATCAAAAAAGCCTTTGGCGACCAGGAGGTTCTCAAGGGCATCGACATGGTCCTTCAGCCGGGGCAGTGCAACCTTATCATTGGGTCCAGCGGATCGGGCAAGACGGTCATGCTCAAGTCCATTGTGGGCCTCATTCAGCCCGATGCGGGCCAAGTCCTGCTCGACGGACGCGACTGGACCGCCATGAAGGAGCGCGACCGCAAGGTCCTGCGCCAAGAAATGGGTATGGTGTTTCAAGCATCCGCGCTGTTCACCAGCTTGAGCGTCGAAGAAAACGTGCGCTTTCCGCTCGACTTCTTTTCGACGATGTCGGCAGCCGAAAAAGACCAGCGGGTCGCCTTTTGCCTGGACCGCGTGCGGATTCCGCAGTCGGCCCTAACCAAAAACCCCGCGGAACTCTCGGGCGGAATGCAAAAGCGCGTCGCCATTGCCCGTGCCATCGTCCTCAATCCGAAGTATTTGTTTTGCGACGAGCCCAACTCCGGCCTCGATCCCGAAACGTCAATCGTCATTGACCAGCTGATTCAAGAAATCACCCGTGAATTTGGCATGACCACGGTGGTGAACACCCACGACATGAATTCGGTGCTCGAAATCGGCGACCACGTGGTGCTCATGCGCCACGGCTACAAGGTCTGGGAGGGCGCGGGCCCCGACATCCTTCAGTCGACCGACCAAGAAGTCGTGGACTACGTCTTTCGCAGTGCGCTGTTCAAGCGGGTGCGGTCAGCGCTTAAGTAGCTAGTTGCTAGTTACTAGCTGCCTGTCGGCAACCTTCCAAATCTTCGCCAACGTCTCGGGTTGGTCCCAGTTTTCGGCGATTCCGGGCCACTGCATTACCTCGGCAAACACGCGGTCCATTTGGCGTCCGCGCTCGAGGGCTACCGAGTAGGGAATGTGGCTGAAGGTTACCTGCGTATAAAGTGGAATCCATTGGTCGGGCCGCTCGGCGTGCAGCTTGGACTCAATCTTTTTGCGGAGCAAAAACTCGGGCTGGCCGGTCAGGTCGCGCATCTCGATGAAGTTCAGCAGGGCCAGCTCGGCGATGGCGTCGGCGTTGGGCTTGCGCTCGGCCTCAAAGGCGGGGAAGAGGGTCGCGGGATCCTCGCCTAGGGCGTCCATCATGCGGTTCAGTTCGAAGCAGTCTTCGAATCCCGAATTCATTCCTTGGCCGTAAAACGGAACGATGGCGTGCGAAGCATCACCAAACAAGACCACCTTGCCCTTGGACCAGGGCCAGCTGCGTACGATGCCGAGCTTGCTCACGGGGTTTTGGGCCCACTGCTCTTTAAAGTCGGGCATCAGGGCGAGGGCGTCGGCAAAAAATTCCGCAAAAAAAACCTCGGCGGCCTCCGGCGTGTCCAGCGCGGCGAAGCTCACTAGGCCCTCGTTCGGGAAGAACAACGTCATCGTAAAGCTGCCGTCGGGGTTGGGCAATCCGATCAGCATGTAGCTGGCGCGCGGCCAGATGTGCAGGGCTTCGCGCTCGATCAGCGACGTGCCGTCGGGTCCGGAGGGAATCAGCAACTCCTTATATCCGTGGTCAATGACCTGTTCAGTCCATTCCATGGCGCCCTCGGCTTGCAGGGCTTTGCGGATGCCGGAATTGGCTCCGTCGGTCGAAAACACGGCGTCAAAGCACCCCGAACCTTGGCCCTCGGGGGTGGTCCATTTAATGCGACCTTCGGTGGCGTCGTCGAGATCGGTTTCGTGTTCGAAGTGCAGGCGCACGTTGGCGTGCTTCTCGGCCTCGGTCATTAGGGCCATATTGATTCCGCCCCGCGAAACCGACCAAATGGCTTGGCCGTGCTCGCCGTAGGGCTGGGTCGTGATTGTTCCGTCGATGGCGTGCATGACGCGGCGGAACATGGGAATCGCTTCGCGGCGCACGGCCTCCGCTACGCCCACGGCCTCGAGGGCGCGCCAGCCGCGGTCGCTCAGGGCGAGGTTGATCGAGCGTCCGCCCTTATAGCCGGTGCGGCGCGAATCCGCACGGCGTTCAAAAACGTCAACGTGGTACCCACGCTGGGCGAGAAACGTGGTCCAAAGGCTTCCCACGAGGCCCGATCCGACGACGGCGGCGTGCTTAGGCATAGTTACTGAAGTAAGGATTCAGCGAGCAGCGCCTCGAGTAGGGCCAGGTCGCGGTAGGATGAGTAAAGCGGAGCCACGGCCATGCGCACGGTTCCGGGCTCGCGCCAGTCGGCGTAGACTCCGCGGGACACGAGGTAGTCGAAGAACCGGCGGTCCCGACCGACAAACTGCACGGAGACTTGCGAACCGCGGTGCTGGGGCTCGCGGGGGGTCAGCACCTTGATTTCTTGCCCGGTCTGCGCCGCCACGTGGTCGAGCAGCCCTAGGAGCACGTCGGTCATCGCCAACGACTTGGCGCGGTAGGCGTCGAGGTCGGCTCGGTCAAAGACGTCGAGGGCGGCGCGCTGGGCGGCCATTCCGAGCACGGGGGCGTTGGACCACTGCCAGGATTCTGCGCTGCGTTCCGGAACGAACTCGGGCGGCATTTTAAAGCGGCTCGCCTTGTCGTGGCCCCACCAGCCGGCGAGGCGAAAGGTTTCGGGTCCGTGGTGGCGTTCGTGGACGTAGAGTCCGGCGACACCGCCCGGGCTGGAATTCAGGTACTTGTAGGAGCACCAGGCGGCAAAGTCGACGCCCCAGTCGTGGAGCTTGAGCGGAACGTTGCCCATGGCGTGGGCCAAGTCCCAGCCGACGAGCATTCCCTGGGCCTGGGCGGCCGTCGTGATCTCAGCGATGGGGTAGGCGCGGCCGGTGAAGTAGTGGACTCCGCCAAGTAAAAGCGTAGCTCCGCGGCGGCCATGCTCGGCGATGGCCTGAAGTACTTCGTCGGGGGTGGGGGCCCCTTCAGGATCGGTTCCGCGCACTTCAAAAAGCTCGCCGTGGGCGTGCCACTGCGCCTGGCTGGCGAGGGCGTACTGGTCCGACGGAAAGGCCTTGGCCTCGCACACCAGCAGCGGGCGGTCGGCCGTAGGTCGGTAAAATGAGGCGAGTAGGGTGTGGAGGTTGCCGGTGAGCGACCCCATGGCGACCACTTCTGAAGGCTTGGCGCCGGCCAAACGGGCCAGCGAATCGGTCAGTCGCTCGTGGTAGGGCATCCACGGGTTTGGTCCGTGAAAATGCCCCTCGACTCCGTACTGGCGCCAGCTCAAAAGCTCGGTAGCGAGGGCGGATTCTGTGGCCCGCGGTTGGAGGCCTAACGAGTTGCCGGTGAGGTAAATAACCTCCTCGCCGTCGAGGGTAGGGAGGTGGAATTCCGCGCGAAGCGGAGCAAGCGGATCGGCGGCGTCGCGAAGGGCCGCTTCGTTAATGCTGATAAAACGGTTCATAAGGGCTGAACAAGCCTGCGCAAGGTAGGTTATACCACTAGTAATTTTGCTCGCTCAAACGCTTTAATTCAGCCCGCCATGCAGGGAAGTTTCGAAGGCCGCCACATCGGCCCCCAGTCTGAAGAACAACAGCAAATGCTTCAAGCAATTGGGGCGAAAAGCCTCGATCAGCTGATCGACGAAACCGTCCCTGCGGGGATCCGCAGTCCGCGCCCGCTCGACATCGCGCCGGCGATCAGCGAACCGGAATACTTGCGCCACATCTACGGAATTTCGCAGAAAAACCAAGTGTTTGCGAGCTACATCGGTCAGGGCTACCACCCCGCCGCGCTTCCGGCCGTAATCCAGCGCAACATTCTCGAAAACCCAGGATGGTACACGGCCTACACGCCCTACCAAGCTGAAATTGCCCAAGGCCGCCTCGAAGCACTGCTCAACTACCAAACGATGGTCATTGACCTGACCGGTATGGAGATTGCCAACGCCTCGCTACTCGACGAGTCGACCGCCGCCGCCGAAGCCATGACGCTCCTGCTCGCCGCCCGCAGCCGCGAGCAGCAAAAGCGCGACATCCTCAAGTTTTTTGTCGACCACGATGTGTACGCCCAGACCAAGGCGTTGCTGCAGACCCGCGCTGAGCCCATTGGGGTCGAGCTCGTGTTTGGCGACGCGATGAGCTTCGAGCCGACCGACGAGTTCTTTGGAGCCTTAGTGCAGTACCCAACCGCCAGCGGCTCGGTACGGGACTACGTCGACTTCAGCGCCGCCTGTGCCCGCCACGAGGTGCGCCTTGCCGTGGCTGCCGACATTTTGGCGCTGACCTTGCTGCCGTCTCCCGGAAGCTGGGGGGCCGACGTCGTCTTCGGTTCGACGCAGCGCCTTGGTATTCCGATGGGCTATGGCGGTCCGCACGCCGCGTTTTTTGCGAGTAAAGACGCCTACAAGCGTTTTATGCCGGGCCGGATTATTGGCCGCACGATTGACGTGGACGGCAACCCCGCGCTCCGCATGGCCCTTCAGACCCGCGAGCAGCACATCAAGCGCGACAAGGCGACGTCCAACATTTGCACCGCACAAGTGCTGTTGGCCGTCATGGCCGGTATGTATGCGGTCTACCACGGTCCCGAGGGCCTGAAGGCGATCGCCGAGCGCATCCACGCCAAAGCGAGCGGAATCGCGGATGCCCTAACCGCCATGGGTGTCACCGTGATGCACCACGAGTTCTTTGATACCGTGTCGTTTGCGGCTACGGACGCGCAGCGTTCCGCCCTTAAAAAAGCCACAGAGGCGCACGGAATCAACCTCGGCTACACCGATAAGTACGTGCAAATCAGCACGCACGAGCTGATGAACGGCGGCGACGCGAACGCCCTTGTTGCGGCGCTGGCTGAGGGCCTGGGGGCTAAAACCCCGGTCTTTGCTGACGGAGCTAAGCGATTGAAGCATTTGCGCACGGACGCCATTTTGACGCACCCCGTCTTCCACAACTACCGCAGCGAAACCGAAATGATGCGCTACATCAAGAAGCTGGAGCGCCGCGACATTTCGCTGAACCACAGCATGATTTCGCTCGGAAGCTGCACCATGAAGCTCAACGCGGCCGCTGAAATGCTGCCGCTAAGCTGGCCCGCGTTTGCCAACATGCACCCCTTTGTGCCGGTTGAGCAGGCCGCAGGCTACCACGAAGTACTTCGCAGCCTTGAGCGCGACCTCGCCGAGGTGACGGGCTTTGCCGCCACGTCGCTCCAACCCAACTCGGGTGCCCAGGGTGAATACGCCGGCCTCTTGGTGATTCGTGCCTACCACCGCAGCCGCGGCGACCACCACCGCGTGACCGCCTTGATTCCGTCGTCGGCCCACGGAACCAATCCTGCCTCCGCCGTAATGGCTGGAATGGACGTGGTCGTGGTGGGCTGCGACGAGCACGGAAACGTGGACCTCGCCGACCTGCGCGCCAAAGTCGAACTTCACAAGGACACGTTGGCTGCGCTGATGGTGACCTACCCGTCGACCCACGGCGTGTTTGAGTCGGGCATTAAAGAGGCCACGGCGATCGTTCACCAGTTTGGTGGCCAAGTGTACATGGACGGCGCCAACATGAACGCCCAGGTGGGCCTGACCTCGCCCGGAATGATTGGCGCCGACGTCTGCCACCTGAACCTACACAAAACGTTTGCGATTCCGCACGGCGGCGGAGGTCCCGGCGTGGGCCCCATTTGCGTTGCCAGCCACCTCGCACCATTCCTTATGGGGCATCCCGTGATTGCTTGCGGTGGGTCCCAAGCCATCGGTCCCGTCTCTGCGGCTCCCTACGGCAGTGCGCTGGTAACGCTGATTTCCTACGGATACATTAAAATGCTCGGCGGCGAAGGCCTTACCAACAGCACGAAGATGGCCATTTTGAACGCGAACTACATGAAGTTCCGCCTCGAAACGGCGTACCCGATTTTGTACACCGGAGAGAATGGCCGTGCGGCGCACGAAATGATTCTCGACTGCCGTCCGCTCAAGCGCGACACCGGCATCGAGGTGACCGACATCGCCAAGCGGCTCATGGACTTTGGGTACCACGCGCCTACGGTTTCGTTTCCTGTGGGCGGAACCATGATGGTCGAGCCTACCGAGTCGGAATCGCGCGTGGAACTCGACCGCTTTTGCGATGCGATGCTCGCGATTCACGCCGAGGCCATGGCCATTGCAGCAGGCACGGCGGACGCGCACAACAATCCGCTCAAAAATGCGCCGCACACCCAAGCGATGCTCGTAGCTGAAGAGTGGACCTTGCCCTACAGCCGCAAGCAGGCAGGATACCCGATGGCGGACTCCCTCGAGAACAAGGTTTGGCCCGCAGTGCGCCGCGTGGACGACGCCTACGGGGACCGCAATTTGGTTTGCACCTGTGCCCCAATTGAGTCCTACCAATCTTGATTTTTGAAACAGTTTCTGTCGTAAATTTGAAATTCTTCAACGCCAACAAGTGATTAATATGAAAAAATCTACACTTTTCTTAGGCGCGCTCCTGCTTTCAGGGGGTGTCTTTGCTCAACAAAGCCTGCGGACTTTGGCTAACGAGCGCACGGTCGACGAGGCTCCGGCCCGCCTGCTCAGCGCCGACGAGTTAGCTAAGTACTACCAAGGCGAAACCGTTATCTGGACCGAGACGTTTGCCAACGGCATTCCCTCAACCTGGATGAACTACGGCACCGCCAACGGCACCGCCGATCCCGACGCCAAGTGGGAGTACCGCGGAACGACGACGACTCCGTCGAACGCTACGGGTTCACGCGGAGCCTACGCCGGACCTGCTAGCACGGGCCAACTGCCCATCCAGAGCGCGACGGCTGCCAACGGTTTTGTCGTTTTTGACTCGGACTTCTTGGACAACAACGGGGTTGCGGGTAACTTCTGCGGAACCGGCGCCTTGGCGTGTGCTCCGCACGTAGCCAACCTCGAGACGGGTGTGATTAACCTTTTGGGCCACCCCACGGTGGACCTCGTGTTCACGCAGTACTACCGCCGCTTTGCGGGTCCGGGTGGTGTGCAGTCGGTTCCCGCTACCTACCTCGACTTCTCGACCGACGGCGGTCAGACCTGGACGGGCAACGTTACCCTGAACTCAGCCATCTCCGTGAACAGCGCCACGCCCCGTAACTCTGCGGTTGCGGTGAGCATCGGCCAGTACGTGGGCAACCAAGCCAACGTGAAGATTCGCTTCCGTTTTGACGGCGACTACTACTTCTGGCAGCTCGACGACATCCAAATCATTTCGACTCCGAAGAACCGCCTCACCTTCACGGTTAATTCAGACGGCGCTCCCCCCCGTGACATCGTGTACGGAGCTAACCAAGAATCCGCTCGCATGGGCCACATGACCCTCAAGCAAGTGCGCCCGGTTGCGTTTGACGCCAACTGCTTCAACAGCGGTCAAAACGCCCAGACCAACGTTAAGCTTCAAATGAAGATTTTCAACAACACGGGAGTCGTTCAAACGATCAACTCTCCAATCATTGCGTCACTTCCTGCGGGGGACACGGCAACGTGGAACCAGCTGAACACCTACACTACAAGTTGGACTCCGTCTGCTGCTGGGGTTTACGGTTTCACATACAATCTCCTTTCGGACTCGGTAAACATCTCTTCAGACACTTTGCAGTTGGTGGTTTCTGACTCGTTGATGTCTCTCGACTTTGGTGACTGGAACAATAGCATTGGTGCGTCATCCAACACCACTCAGTGGGGTGACGGTTCGCAAATGACCAACATGCAAGAACTGGTGAACGACGAAATGCTCTTTGGAGCCCGTGTGTACATCAGCGCATCAAGCCAGGCAGGTGCTATTCTCGAACTGAGCGTATATGACTCGTCAGGCTTCTTGGGCAGCAGCGGTGGTTGGGATGCCAACAAGCTGGTTGCCTACGGACAGCGCGTGCTGACGTCAGCCGACGTGACGAACGGCTACGTTCACTTCAACTTCGCCGACACCAATACTGGCCGTGGTGTGATTTTGAACAGCAGCAACATTGGTTACTACTTCAATTTGACGATGTACAACAACCAAGGTGCGAACACGCTGTTGATCCGCAACGACCAAACGTTTGCCGCTCGTTCAGGCACCAAGTACATGTACCTGGCCGCCTTGGGTAACTGGTATAGTGGCTACAGCAATTCACTGACCTTTAACAACCTGTGGATTCGCTCAATCAATTGCCCCGCCACGAATGCGGCCAATTGTATGGCTACTAGCGTAGGTGAGAACCCGCTGAATGAAGTGGTGGTTGCACCGAACCCAGCATCAGACTACGTGTACGTGAACTTCGGCCTCCTCTTCGGTGAGCACGCCATTGAGATTCTTGACCTTACTGGCAAGGTGGTTAAGTCAACCAAGGTTCAAGCTGACGCCAATGTGCCAGTGTTTGTGGGCGACCTCGAAAGCGGTCTCTACATGGTGCGCATCGCAAAAGGCGGAGATGTGAAGACTTTCAAAGTTTCTGTTATCTAAGCCAAAAGGCGCGAAAAGCCGAAGCGGCCCGAGGAAACTCGGGCCGCTTTTTTTGCATACTGCACTATAAATTCTCGTGCCTTTTGTGGGTTTGGAGCGCGCGAGCGTTGCGGTTAAGCTTTTGGCGCTCGCCCATTCAGAACGCTGCGGGTGATGAAGTCCCGCTCCAACGACCATCCGCGGGCCGGGCTGTATTCGCGCCCGTAGAAAATGATTTGCAGGTGCAATTTGTTCCAGAGCGCCTTGGGAAACAGTTTTTTAGCTTCTTTTTCAGTTTGCTCCACGCTTTTGCCGCGGGTTAGTCCCCATCGGGTCATGAGTCGATGAATGTGTGTGTCCACGGGGAAGGCGGGAACGCCAAAGGCTTGACTCATGACCACAGACGCCGTTTTGTGTCCGACGCCAGGCATTGCTTCGAGGGCCTCAAACGATTGCGGAACCTGGCCTCCGTGAAGGTTGACGATCATCTCCGACAGGCCCTTGAGCCCCTTGGACTTCATGGGAACCAGTCCGCAGGGCCGAATGATCTCGGCAATTTCTTCGACGCTTAAGGCAGCCATGGCCTCAGGCGTATCGGCTTTCGCAAACAGCGCCGGGGTAATGGTGTTTACGCGGGCGTCGGTACACTGGGCTGAAAGCACCACAGCACAAAGTAAGGTAAACGGACTGTAGTGGTCGAGCGGTATGGGAGTCTCGGGATACAGCGCTTCGAGGGCGTCCTTGATGTAGGCGGCTTTTTGCTTCTTGGTCACCAAACAAAGGTCTGATTGCTAGCGTTACCTTAGAAAACAAATTTTAATCGCACCATGACCCACTTGAACCCTGGCGACCTCGCCCCGAACTTTGAAGCTCAAGACCAGCACGGAACCACCGTTTCCTTGAGCCAGTTCGCTGGCAAAAAGGTGGTCCTCTACTTTTACCCCAAAGACGACACTCCAGGGTGCACTGCCGAGGCGTGCTCGTTTCGCGACGGCCAGTCTGAGCTCATCGCGGCGGGTTATGCGGTGCTTGGGGTGTCGCCCGACAGCGTGAAATCCCACGAAAAGTTCGCTACCAAGTTTTCGCTCAACTTTTCGCTGCTCGCAGATCCCGATAAAGTCATTTGCCAAGCTTACGGGGTGTGGGGCAAAAAGAAGTTTATGGGCCGCGAATACGACGGGGTTCACCGCGAAACGTTTGTCATTGGCGGAGACGGTCGCATCGAGCGCGTGATTACCAAAGTGGACACCAAAGAAGCCACAAAACAAATTCTCGCAGGGGCCTAAAAAGGGCGGAATTCTTATCAACCGCCGTTGCGGCAGCCGTGGCAAGCGCGTACTTTCGTTTAGCCGACGACTGCTCGTGACGGCGCCCCTACTTTTGGCCTAAACCATTAATAATTAAGCACTATGAGTCAAGAACGCGAAGCCAAACTGAAGGCACTGCGCCTCACGATGGAGAAATTAGATAAAACCTACGGCAAAGGGGCCGTGATGCTCATGGGCGACAAGGCGGTCGAAGAGGTCGAAGTAATCCCGTCGGGTTCGCTCGGTCTCGATATCGCACTGGGAATTGGCGGCTACCCCCGCGGTCGGGTGATTGAAATCTACGGACCGGAATCCTCGGGCAAAACGACGTTGACGCTGCATGCCATCGCTGAAGTGCAGCGCAAAGGCGGAATCGCCGCGTTCATTGACGCCGAGCACGCGTTCGACCGTTTTTATGCGGAGAAGCTGGGTGTCAAGACCGAAGACCTCATTATTTCGCAGCCCGACAACGGCGAGCAGGCACTTGAGATTGCCGACAACTTGATTCGCTCAGGAGCAATCGATCTGATCATTGTTGACTCGGTGGCTGCTTTGACGCCGAAGGCTGAAATCGAAGGCGAAATGGGCGAATCCAAGGTCGGACTTCACGCGCGATTGATGTCGCAGGCGCTGCGAAAGCTTACCGCTACGATTTCTAAGACGAACTGTACCGTCGTCTTCATTAACCAGCTTCGCGAGAAAATTGGCGTAATGTTCGGCAACCCCGAAACGACGACCGGCGGTAACGCCCTGAAGTTTTATGCTTCGGTCCGCCTGGACATTCGTCGTTCGACGCAAATCAAAGATGGCGACGTGGCCGTCGGCAACCGGGTCAAAGTCAAAGTGGTTAAGAACAAAGTGGCTCCTCCGTTCCGCACTGCCGAATTCGACATTTTGTACGGAGAAGGTATCAGCAAAGTGGGCGAGATCATCGACCTGGGCGTTTCAACCGATGTCATTTCGAAGAGTGGCAGCTGGTTTAGCTACGGAGACACTAAGTTGGGCCAAGGCCGCGATGGCGTAAAGGCCATTTTGAAGGACAATCCTGAATTGTGTGAAGAAATTGAAAACCAAATCGTTGCGGAGCTTCCTAACGTTTAGTATCCTTGCGGTCGCCGCGGTCGCATGCAGTCAGGCTCCCGAGCAGGAGGGTGCGGTTGAGGACGCTCGGCTGGACTCGCTCAATGCCGTGCTTAAGGAAGAGCCTGAAAATGTCTCGGCCCTAGTAGCGCGCGCTGACCTCTATCTTGAGACCAAGAACTTCCCGTACGCCAAGATGGACGCCATGGCGGCGTTCACCGTAGACAGCACCAACCACGACGCGTTGCGCGTGTTAGGGGATGCGCACTACGTGAGTAACGAAACACGAATCTCGCGCGATGCCTGGCAGCGTTGTGCCCAACTTTTTCCCAAAGAAGTGGAGTGCCGCCTCAAACTGGCCGAGCTCTACCAAGTCGTAATGGAGTACGAGAAGAGCATCAAGGTGGTCGACGAGGTCCTAGCGCTCGCCCCCAACAACGCAACTGCTTACTACATCAAGGGAATCAACATTCGCGACCACAAGCTCGACACCAATGTGGCCTTGGCCTACATCCAGAAAGCCATTGATTTGGATCCGAAGTACGAAGAAGCGCTCGATATGGCGGGCGTGCTCCACTCGGCGATGAACAGCCCCCTCGCAGTGAGCTATTTTGAGCGATTGGCGGAACTCCGTCCAAACGATTTCAATGTGTACTACAAGGTGGGTATGTACCACCTCAATACGCGCAACTGGAACTCGGCTATTGAAGCTTTTACGCAAGCCACGCAACTCAATCCAAAGGATGCGGAGAGCTACTACAACTTGGGATTCATACACTTGGAGCTTCAGATGTACCGCGAGGCGCGCCAGTACTTTACCCAAAGTATTGAAGCCCGCGCCGTGAACTACCGTGCGCACTATGCTCGAGCCTTCGTCATTGAGCGCTTGGGCGACCTTAAGGCAGCCGAAGCCGATTACCTCAAGGCACTCGAGTACAATCCGTCGCATGCCCCGTCGCAAGAAGGTCTTGGCCGCGTTCGCGCGGGCTTGGCCAGCTTCAAGAACTGATTTCAATGGACCAACCCCGAGTACCAAAGCGGCCCCATTTGCTGGAGCGGCACGACGACCTACGCACCGACGAATACTATTGGCTTAACGACCGGGAGAACCCCGAAGTGATTGCCTACCTCGAGGCAGAAAATGCCTACCGAGCGCACGAGATGCGTGGGCTTGACCCACTAATCGATTCGCTGTACACCGAGATGACCGGGAGGCTTGATCCGAACGAGACGTCACTCGCAGTGGAAATGGACGGTTTTTGGTACCAGTCCCGCTTCGAGGAGGGCAAGGAGTATCCGATTCACGTTCGCTTTGAAGGAGCTGAATCGGGGCCCGAGCAGGTCGTGCTGGACGTGAACGCCCTGGCCGAAGGCCAAGCGTACTGTTCGGTTGCCTCGATGGTGATGACCCGCGACCACCGACGCATGGCCTATGCCGTGGATTTTGTTAGCCGCCGGCAGTACACGCTGCGCTTTCGCGAGCTGCCTTCGGGCCAAGAGCACAGCCTTCAGATCCCCGATACGTCGGGTGCCTTTGCCTGGGCCGACGACGGTCAAACGTTTTTTTATGCCACTAAGGACCCCGTCACGTTGCGGGTGGATAAAATCTGGCGGCATTCCTTGGCCGGGAACGCCGAGCCTGTCCTCGTATTTCATGAACGGGACGAAGCATTCAGCTGTACGGTGTACCGAGGTAAATCCAAGCGCTTTATCATGGTTTCGACGTCGGCTACCAACGTGGATGAAGTGTGGTACCTCGAGGCGGCGCAGCCGTTGGGAGAATTTCGCTGCCTGCGCGCGCGGACTCCGGGGCTTGAATACTCCGCAAGCCACCACGGAACCTCGTGGTGGATTCGAAGCAACCTCGACGGGCGCACCAATTTTGCCCTGTTCCAGGCACCGCTCGACGAGCCCGGAGCATGGACTGAAGTGCTTGCGCACCGCAGCGAAGTGCTGCTCGAGGGCATTGACCTGTTTGACGAATACATGGTCCGCGAAGAGCGGGAGCAAGGCCTCTTGCGCATCGTGGTCCGACCGTGGAACGAGTCTGCGCACGGTCCAGAGTACGTGATTTCAATGCCCGAAGAAACCTACACGCTTTACACCGCGTCGAACCCCTCCTCGGCGACCACCATCTTGCGCTTCGTCTACACCTCGTTAACGACCCCGGCTACAACCTACGATTTTGACATGGCGACGCGCGAACGAACCGTTAAAAAGGTGCAGAACGTCGTGGGCGGTTACGATGCCCGTCGGTATGCTACGCGCCGGTTGTGGGCTACGTCGGCCGACGGAACAAAGGTTCCAATGAGCTGGGTAGGTCCGGCCAACGCCTCGGGGCCGGTTCCGACCCTGCTGTACGGCTACGGCGCCTACGGGATAACGGTAGACCCCGCCTTTAGCATCGCGCGTTTGAGCCTGCTTGAGCGTGGAATGGCCTACGCCATCGCCCACATTCGCGGAGGGGAGTATTTGGGCCGGTCGTGGTACGAACACGGCCGCATGGAGCACAAGCAGAACACCTTCAGCGACTTTATCGCTTGTGGGGAAATGCTGCGCACCGAGGGCTGGGCTTCGCAGCTTTTTGCCATGGGCGGAAGCGCCGGTGGACTGCTTATGGGGGCAGTAATCAACCAACGCCCAGATTTGTGGTCGGGCGTGATTGCCGCGGTGCCGTTTGTCGACGTGGTGACCACGATGCTCGATGACAGCATTCCGCTTACGACAGGTGAATACGACGAGTGGGGAAATCCCAACGAGCCCGAAGCCTATGCGCGCATGAAGGTCTATTCTCCTTACGACAACGTGGCGGCTCAGGATTACCCGCCGCTCTTGGTTACGACCGGATTGCACGACAGCCAGGTGCAGTACTTCGAGCCCGCCAAGTGGGTCGCCCGACTTCGGGATCGCCGCACCAACAACGCCCCGCTGTACCTGTACTGCAACATGGACACTGGCCACGGCGGAGCGAGCGGTCGCTACGCTTCGTACCGCGAAACGGCCATGGAGTATGCGTTTTTCTTGAGTTTAGTCGAAGCGAAGTAGACCGCGTTCGCGGACCTGCTGGTCGAGCAGCGCGAGCGCGCCCCGCTGGCGAATCGCCCAGTTGGCGTTTGGGGCGCGGCGTTCCATTTGGTCAAGCCAGTTGAGCGCCTCGTCGAGGGTGGTGACCGTCTGCGCCACACCGTCGCGCAGGGCATCTGCTGCTTCCCAGTGGCGGCCAATATGGGGGCCAAACGCAACGGGAATTCCCCACGAGAGGGGCTCGAGGATGTTGTGCAGTCCTTGCGCAAAGGCGCCGCCCACGAACGCGGCCTGAGCGCCTCCGTACAGTCCAAAAAGACTGCCGAGCTGGTCAACCACAAGTGCACGGGCTTCTTCGAGCTGTTCGTCGCGGTAGTTCGACCATTCGCTGCTGCGCAGGGCGGGCAAGGGAAGTTTGGCGCGGAGTTCTTCAGCCCTTGAGGGGTCGTGGGGGGCGAAGACAAATTTCCAGTGGGTGCGGCGCATGAGTACGGGGAGCCACACGGATTCGTCTTCGGGCCAGGAGGAGCCTAGGACAAGGACCGGTCGCGCGTCGGCGAAGCGGGACCAGCGTTCCGGAGGGCCTTCTCCGCGCGCGATGCGCGCGGCGGCGGCGTCCATTCGGCCGTCGCCCAGCACGAGGGCGTTGAGCCCAGCCCGCAGGGCGGGAGCAAGGCCCGAGGGGTGCTGGAGTCCCACAAAGACCGCACGACGCAGCAGGCGCCGATCCAAAACACCAAGGGCTGACCACCATCGGTGGCGCTCAGGAACGTGCGCAAAGGCCACTGCAAACGGTATGTCCCTTCGGCCTACCTCTCGGAGCATCGTGTGCCAGAGGTCGGTTTGCAGGACGAGTAGGGCCTGGGGCTGGATCCGCTCGATAAAGCGATGCACGTAGGGGTTGAAGTCGGGGGGCGCGAGGCAGGCTTCGACGCCGGGGGGCGGAGCGTAGCGGGTCCATCCGCGCAATCCGCTGGGCGAAAAAAACGTCACAAGAACGCGTTTTCCTGAGGCGGACCAGGCGCGAACCAGCGGCTCAAGCATCCAGTATTCGCCCCAAGAGGCGCCGTGAATCCAAAGGTCAAACGGGCCTTCAGGGGCCGGGGCGAGGCGTCCGGTCCACCATGCGCGGGCAGCTCGGTGGCCGCCCAGTGCGGCGATGTGGCTCAGGGCCCCAAAAACGACACCGGGGAAGCTCACTGGTAGTAGCGCACCTTGGGTTGGTTGGGCGCGGATTCGTTGGCGGTACTCAGTTTTTGGCCTAGCGGTAGAAACCAACTGAATTCGGCCCCGAAGAACCCGTCCCAATGCGGGTTGGGCGAGGGCGGATTCGCTCCGTAGTGCGTGCCCCGTACGTCGTGCGTTTGCGCCAAGCCGGCCCGCAGCGCAAGGCTAAAATTGATGACGTCGTTTGGATCTGCATGGCTGTAGCGCAGCGCTGCCTGAACACCCAGTCCTTGCCGCATTCGGTCCAAGCCATACACATAAGGTTTGGTGAGCAGCGGAACTCCACCAGAATTGTTGAACCAAATTCGGTGGGAGATGGCGTCCATTCCCAACTCGGCCGCAAGCGAATGGGCATTGACCATCCAAAGTCGTTGACCGTACCCCAGGGCGGCGCTGCTCCCGCGCCCTTCGAGGCGAATCAGGGCGGGGCTTCCGTCGTTGCCCATGATGTAGCCGTCTTCGTTCATCAAAAAGCCGAGGATTTGGTTGGTGTTCCGCACTCCGCCGCCAAACCGCGCTCCGTATTCGGCCCAAACGTAGTCGCGCACGCTAAGGCTGACGTCGCCACGAATGCGGAGCTTGGCGCTGTTGCCGTAGTCCGCCTTCCAAGTCCCCAAGGGTGCTTCGATACTGGGTGCCACGTGAATGCGCGCGCGCGGAATTTCCTGGCCCGAAAGCCCCGTTCCGCCCAAACCAACTGCGGCGAACCAAAGTGCAGATAAAATGCGCATGCTGCGAAGGTAGCGCAGGTCTACGGCCTATGCCACGCCCTCGGCATGGGTTACCTTTGCGGACTATGCCCCAGCACCTGCCGTTTGATCCGCCTATTCCGATGGTTGACCTCGTCGGACAGCATGCGCGCATCCAACCTGAACTCGACCACGCGCTGCTCCGAGCGAGCCATGAGGCCGCCTACATTCAGGGACCCGATGTGGCCGCCTTCGCCAGCGAGCTCAGCGCCTACCTCGGCGAGGGCGTGTACACGATCCCCTGCGCCAACGGAACCGACGCCCTTCAAATTGCTTTGATGGCTCTGGGCCTTAAGCCCGGCGACGAAGTGATCACGGCTACGTTTACCTATGTGGCTACGGCTGAGGTGATTGCCCTGCTCGGCCTCACGCCGGTGCTCGTGGACGTCGACGCCGACACCTTCGCGCTCAACCTCGACGAAGTTCGCGCCGCTGTCACGCCGCAGACCAAGGCCATTGTGCCCGTGCACCTCTACGGCCAGGGCGTCGACATGGAGTCGCTGCTCGCGCTCGCCGACGAGCGCGGAATCCCCGTGGTCGAAGACACCGCCCAGGCCCTCGGCGCCCGCTACACGTTTAGCGACGGCCAAACGCTAGCCCTCGGCACCCTCGGAACCATTGGCTGCACGAGCTTTTTTCCGTCCAAAAACCTCGGTTGCATGGGCGACGGAGGCGCGGTGTTTTCGCGCGACGCGGCCCTCGCCGAGCGCATCAAAATGATGGCCAACCACGGCCAAAAAGTCAAGTACCGCCACGACGTGGTGGGCTGCAACAGCCGACTCGACACGCTGCAGGCGGCGATTCTCAGGGTTAAGCTCCGTCACCTCGACGGTTATGCTGTCGCCCGCCAAGCCGCCGCTGCCCGCTACGACGCGGGCCTCGCCGGCCTCGCAGGGGTTCAGACCCCCGTGCGCCGATCGGAATCGACCCACGTGTTCCACCAGTACACGCTCCGCGTAGCCGACCAGCAACGCGACGCCCTGGCGGCCCACCTCAAGGCCGACGGAATTCCGTCGATGATCTACTACCCGCTGCCGCTGCACCGCCAGCAGGCCTACCAGTCTGCGCGCTACCCCGACGGAAGCTTTCCGGTAGCCGAGCAGCTCTGCGCCGAAGTCCTCTCGCTGCCGATGCACACCGAGCTGAGCGCCGCCACCCAAGACCGTATTATTCAATCCATCCAAAGCTTTTTCGCGAAATGAAAATCACCGTAGTAGGAACCGGCTACGTCGGCCTCGTCACCGGAGCCTGCCTGAGCGACGTCGGCATGGACGTCACCTGCGTGGACGTCAACGAAACCAAAATCGCCAACCTCCACAAGGGCATTTTGCCGATCTACGAGCCAGGCTTGGACGCAATCGTCGCGCGCAACGTCGCGGCGGGCCGCCTGCACTTCTCGACCGACCTCGCCCAATCCATTCAGGGATCCGAGGCCGCGTTCATCGCGGTGGGCACGCCTCCGGGCGAAGACGGAAGCGCCGACCTGCAGTACGTGCTGGCGGTAGCCGACGGCATTGGTCGCACCATGACCGACTACCTCGTGGTCATTACCAAGAGCACGGTGCCCGTGGGTACGGCTGAAAAGGTGCGCGGAGCCCTGCGGGCGGCCCTCGATGCACGCGGTTCCAACCTCAGCTTTGACGTCGCCTCCAACCCCGAATTCCTCAAAGAAGGCGCCGCCATCGACGACTTCATGAAGCCCGACCGCATCGTCTGCGGCGTCGAGTCCGAGCGCGCCCAAGACGTGCTGGCCCGCCTCTACAAGCCCTTCACGCTTAACGGCCACCCGGTGCTGTTCATGGATATTCCGTCCGCCGAAATGACCAAGTACGCCGCCAACGCCATGCTGGCGACCAAGATTTCGTTCATGAACGACATCGCCAACCTCTGCGAAATCATGGGGGCCGACGTCAACCAGGTCCGCAAAGGCATCGGTAGCGATCCGCGCATCGGAACCAAATTCATCTACCCCGGCATTGGCTACGGCGGAAGCTGCTTCCCCAAAGACGTCAAGGCGCTGGCCCGCACCGCCAAGGAGCAGGGCTACATCATGCGCATCCTCGAGGCCGTCGAGGCCGTCAACGATGCCCAAAAGAGCGTGATGGTCACCAAAATCAAGGCCCACTTCGGCAGCGACCTGCGCGGTAAGCACTTCGCCTTCTGGGGCCTGAGCTTCAAGCCGCAGACCGACGACATGCGCGAGGCGCCCTCGGTCGTCATCGCCGAATCGCTGATGGCGCTCGGAGCCACCGTGACCGCCTACGACCCCGTGGCGATCGAGGAGGCCAAGCACCAGCTGCAGGACCGCGTGACCTATGCTGCCGACGCCTACCAGGCCCTCACGGGTGCCGACGCCCTGCTGCTCATCACCGAGTGGAGCGAGTTCCGCGTGCCCAACTGGTCGCGCGTCAAGGATGCCCTGCGCCAGCCTGTGGTGTTTGACGGCCGCAACATTTACAGCGGAACCGAACTGCGCGCCCTCGGCTTCACCTATTCCGGAATTGGCGTCCACTAAGCCCTCAGTTATGCCCCGCATTCTCATTACCGGCGCGGCCGGCTTCCTCGGATCGCACCTCTGCGACCGCTTCATCGCCGAAGGCTACGAGGTCGTCGCCATGGACAACCTGATCACCGGCGACCTGCGCAACCTCGAGCACCTTCAGGCGCTTCCGCAGTTTTCGTTCGTGCACCACGACGTCAGCACGCACATTCACCTCAACGGTCCGCTCGACTACATCCTGCACTTTGCGTCGCCGGCCTCGCCGATCGACTACCTGAAGATTCCGATTCAAACGCTTAAAGTGGGTTCGCTCGGAACCCACAACTGCCTCGGACTCGCCCTAGCCAAAAAGGCCCGCATCCTGGTGGCTTCGACCTCTGAGGTCTATGGCGACCCGCTGGTGCACCCGCAAACCGAGGAGTACTGGGGCAACGTCAACCCCATCGGGCCCCGCGGCGTGTACGACGAGGCCAAGCGCTTTCAAGAGGCCCTCACGATGGCCTACCACACCTACCACGGTTTGGAGACGCGCATCATCCGCATTTTCAACACCTACGGACCCCGCATGCGCCTGAACGACGGCCGCGTGCTGCCCGCCTTCATCGGCCAAGCTCTGCGCGGCGAAGACCTCACGGTCTTTGGCGACGGAAGCCAAACCCGAAGCTTCTGCTACGTCGACGACCTCGTCGAGGGTATCTACCGCCTGCTGCTGAGCGACTACCCGTACCCCGTCAACCTCGGCAATCCCGACGAGATCACCATCCTTCAGTTTGCCGAAGAGATCATCAAGCTCACCGGAACCGACCAAAAAATCGTCCACCAGCCCCTGCCCAAAGACGACCCCACCCAGCGCCAGCCCGACATCACGAAGGCCCGCGAAATCCTCGGTTGGGAACCCAAAGTCAGCCGCGCCGAAGGTCTCAAAATCACCTACGACGCGTTCCGCAACCTGCCCGACGACCTGCTCTACAAGCAGGAGCACCGCGACTTTAAAGCCTACAGCAAGTGAAAACGGTCCTCGTCACCGGAGGCCTCGGCTACATCGGTTCGCACACGGCCGTGGACCTCATTGCCCGCGGCCACCGCGTAGTCCTCGCCGACAACCTCAACAACACCCGCGCCGAGGTTCTCGACGGAATCGAGGCCATTTCGGGCGTCCGTCCCGAGTGGGTTCAGGTCGACCTGGCCGACCGCAGCGCCACCGAGTCCTTTCTGGCTGGCCGCCGCTTCGACGGAATCATCCACTTCGCCGCCCACAAAGCGGTAGGGGAGAGCGTTGCTGAGCCCGTCGCCTACTACCGAAACAACTTCGATTCGCTGCTCAACCTTTTGGATTACCAGCGCGCCCATCCCCAGTGCGGACTCATATTCAGCTCGTCCTGCACCGTCTACGGCCAGGCTGACGCGCTGCCCATTCCCGAGTCCGCCCCCATCAAGCCCGCGGAATCGCCCTACGGCAACACCAAGCAGGTGGGCGAAGAAATCCTGCGCGACGCCGTGCGCGCCTTCGGCCTGAAGGTGATCGCCCTGCGCTACTTCAACCCCATCGGCGCCCATTCGTCGGCCCGCATCGGAGAGCTTCCGCTCGGTGTACCTCAAAACCTGGTGCCCTTCATCACCCAGAGTGCGGCCGGCATGCGCGGACCCCTTCAGGTCTACGGAAACGACTACCCGACCCGCGACGGAACCGCCATTCGCGACTACATCCACGTCGTGGACCTCGCCGCTGCCCACGTGGTGGCCCTCGAACGCATTTTCAACGCTTCCATGGATGAAGCGTTTGAAGTATTTAACCTCGGAACCGGCGAAGGCTCCACCGTCCTCGAAGTCATTCAGTCCTTCGAGCGCGCTACTGGCGCCTCATTGCAGTGGAGCTTTGCCCCCCGCCGCGCCGGAGACGTCATCGCCGCCTACGCCGACACCCGCCGTGCCACCGAAGTCCTGGGATGGACTGCCCGAAAAACCCTCGACGAGGCCATGGCCGACGCGTGGAGGTGGCAGTTGAGCCTTAATCGATAGTAACTCGCTGCTGGCGGCTAGTTGCCAAACAACTCCTTCGTACTTTAGGGGAATGCGACCATTTCTAGTACTGTTCCTCGCAAGCGCGCTCTCGGCGCTGGCCCAGCCCGTGAAGTTTGCCCTTCCGCGCACCCACCAGTTCCGAATGGACGCGGTTCAGCCGGCACTTGACGTGCGCGTGACCCACCTCGAGGCACCCGATGAATTCGCCAAGGCAACCCAGCTCAACGCCCTCAAAGTGCAGCACGCCCAGCGCTTCGGAATGGCCTCAGACGCCGACGCCGCCCCGACGTCCGCCCTTAAAACCCTGGCCGCTGAGCCCTTGGTGCGCGACCAGCTGAGCATGAAGCGCGTGTTTGCCATCAACGGTTCGCAAGTGCCGATTCCGGGTGGAACCCCCAACGACAACACCGTAGCCTACGGCGATTCCGTAGTGCTCACCGCCGTCAACAGCGTGCTGTGGGGGTGGGACCTGAGGACCGACACCTTTCTTTTTCCGCAGCAGTTTATTCCGCTCATCGCCGCATCGGGCGTCCAAACTTCGGCCTACCCCAGCGATCCGCGTCTGCTGTACGACCCGGTAGCCGAACGCTGGGTGCTGCTGTTTTTTGTCGGAAACACCCCCGCCACCAGCCAAATTGTCGTGTGCTTCAGCGAATCCAAAGACCCCAATGCGGGCTGGAACACCTATACGTTGCCGGGTAATCCGCTCAACAACAACCGCTGGAGCGACTTTCCCTCCATGGCCTTTACCGACGACAAGCTCGTCATGTCCATCAACCTGATCGTGCCCAACGTAAGCTGGCAGGTGGGCTTTGACGGAACCGTGATCTGGGAAATGGACAAGGCCGCCGGCTACGCGGGGGCGACCACCCTTCCGGCCGAACTGCACCACGGCTTCGCGACCAACGGCCGCTGGATTCGCAACCTCGTTGCGGTCACCGGCTGGGACGGCTACGTCAGCCGACCCATGTGGGCCAGCAACCGCAACTTTGACGCCCAGAACGACAGCGTCTTTTTCTTGACCCGCGCCGACAGTGCGGTAGGCGGAACCCATTCCTACGACATCCACGTGCTTCGCGCGAGCCAACCCTACGGGCTTCCGCCCAACGGCCGCCAACCCTCGACGCCGGCCGCCGACCCCACCAAAGGACTTCAGACCAACGACGCCCGTTGGCTCGGCGCCCAAGAACTCGCCGACGGCAGCGTGCACCTCGTGAGCACCACGCGGGACTTCAGTACCCAGCGCTCTGCGATTTACCACGCGCGCATTCCCTCGGGCGCCGAGCCCGACACCCTGCTGGGCCACGTCATTGGCGATCCCGTGCGCTACTTCGGGTACCCCAACCTCACCTGGGTCGGCAACGAAGGCTGCGACGGCGAACTTCTCATCGGCTTTAACCACGTTTCGCCGGCCCACTTCGCGGGCTACTCGGCCGTGTACTATGGCAACGACCAAACCTACAGCAACGTGGTTTCGCTCAAGTCGGGCCTGGGCAACGTGAGCAAGTTGGGCGGAGCCGAGCGCTGGGGCGACTACTTCGGCATTCAACAC
The DNA here is from genome assembly GCA_016868755.1 of Bacteroidota bacterium. GTDB lineage: Bacteria > Bacteroidota > Bacteroidia > Flavobacteriales > Schleiferiaceae > TMED14. Next base: position 66,084 of record VGFU01000007.1, read on the forward strand.
GATTACGCCCACCCTGGGCGCGCTTGGCTGGCCGGCTTTTATGCCCTAAACAACGGTGGCAACGGCACCTGGCTTCACCTCCTGGAGTCGCCCGATTCGACCTCCCTTAGCGTGCAGCTCCTCGCCGGCGGCCAGGGCTGCGAACGCTACGCCACAGCAACGCCCACCGGCAGCGCACCCTTTACCTACCTCTGGAACGACGGAAGTACCTCGTCCCAAAGCGGAACCGCCTGCGGTGGCGACACCCTGTACGTTCGGGTTACCGACGCCCGCGGCTGCAGCTACGACGCCTCCATCGTGCTTCCCATGACCGATGCCCCCGCGCCGCTGCTCTTTCCCAATCCCTCGACCAGCGAAGTCTTTGCCCTTATTGACGCTCCCGGCAAGGGCATCATTGAATTCGAAGTATATGACGCGGGCGGAGCCAAGGTGGAACACGCACGGGCTCAAGTCCGCGCCGGCCGCAACGAAATCTACGCGTGGCTCGGTCACCTTCCGCGCGGAACATATTGGGTACGAATCGGCTTCTGGGGGGAATGGTGGGAGCAGGAGGAACCCCTAATTTTGCACCGCCAAACCCTCATTATCGCCCCCTGATGCCCACAGTTCTCATTACCGGCGGAGCCGGATTCATCGGATCGCACGTCGTGCGCCGCTTCGTCCAGCGCTACCCCGAGACCACCGTCGTCAACGTCGATGCCCTTACCTACGCGGGCAACCTTGAAAACCTCGCCGACGTCGACCAGGCCCCCAACTACCGCTTTGAGCGCGTCGACATCCGCGACGCCGCCGCCGTGCAGGACCTCGTTGACCGCTACCAGCCCGACGGCATCATCCACCTCGCGGCCGAGAGCCACGTGGACCGCTCCATCAGCGACCCCATGGCCTTTGTCGAAACCAACGTCATCGGCACGGTCAACCTGCTCAACGCTGCCCGCTCTGCGTGGGCCGGAGCCATGGAGGGCAAACGCTTTTACCACATTTCGACCGACGAGGTATTCGGAGCCCTTGGCGCCGAAGGCTTCTTCACCGAAGAGACCCCTTACAGCCCCAACAGCCCCTACAGCGCCTCCAAGGCCAGCAGCGACCACTTTGTGCGCGCCTACCACGAGACCTACGGCTTGCCCGTCGTCATTTCGAACTGCTCCAACAACTACGGGCCGAACCACTTCCCCGAGAAGCTGATTCCGCTCATGATCCACAACATCATCGAGGGCAAGCCCCTGCCGGTCTACGGCGACGGCAAGTACACGCGCGACTGGCTCTACGTCAAGGACCACGCCTCTGCCATCGACACCGTCTACCACGACGGACGCAACGGCGAAACCTACTGCATCGGCGGATGGAACGAGTGGCAGAACATCGACCTCGTGCACCTGCTCTGCCGCACCATGGACGCCAAGCTTGGCCGCCCCGAGGGCGACAGCGCCCAGCTCATCACCTTTGTCAAGGACCGTCCGGGCCACGACAAGCGCTACGCCATCGACGCCACCAAAATCCACCGCGAACTCGGCTGGAAGCCGTCCGTAACCTTCGAGCAAGGCCTCAGCGAAACCATCGACTGGTACCTCAGCAACGAAACCTGGCTTCGCAACGTCACCAGCGGAGCTTACCTCGACTACTACAGCGCCCAGTACGGAGCCTGATCGCCCGCATGACTGAGGTTCTTGCCGTCATTCCGGCCCGCTACGCCAGCACCCGCCTTCCGGGCAAACCTTTGGCGGACATTGCCGGCAAGCCCATGATCCAGCACGTCTGGGAACGCGTCTCGGCCGTCTTACCTGCGGTAGTGGCCACCGACGACGCCCGCATTGCCGACGCCGTCTTTGCCTTCGGGGGCCGCGTGCGCATGACCTCGCCCGACTGCCCCAACGGAACCGCCCGCACCGCCGAAGTCCTCGCCCACTGGGAGGGTCCGCGCCCCGAAATCGTCCTCAACGTCCAAGGCGACGAACCGCTCGTGCAGGCCCACGACCTCGAAACTCTGGTGCGCCTCATGCGTCGCCCCGAAGTTCGCATCGGAACCCTCGTGACGCCCGCCCGCGCCGCCGACCTATCGTCCCCCAACAACTGCTTTGTTCAGCGCCTGCCCGACGGCCTGTGCACCAGCTTCAGCCGAAGCCCCGAGTGCGGCAGCATCCAAGCTTGGCGCCATGTGGGCATGTACGGATTCCGCGCCGACGTCCTGCCCCAGCTGGTCGCGCTGCAGCCCACACCCGGCGAAGTCCGCGAACGCCTCGAGCAGCTCCGTTGGCACGAATCCGGATTCCCCATCTACAGCGCTGAAGTGGCCGCCGCCGGAATCGGCGTGGACAGTCCCGAGGATTTGGAGTACGTTAGGGAGTTGCTGGCTGCGGGTATCTAGCTACGTAGCTTCCGCGCCACCATAATCCCGTCCCTAAACGGCAATAGCTGGTGCTCCACCCGCGGGTCCGCAGCCACATGGGCGTTGTAGGCGCGCAGGGCGTCGGTTTCGTGGTCGCTGATGCTGGGGTCGGCAACTTTTCCGCTCCACAGCACGTTGTCGGCGAGAATGAGTCCGCCCGGACGCACCCGGTCCACCACCATTTCGTAGTAGGTGAGGTAGTTCTCCTTGTCGGCGTCCAAAAAGACGAGGTCCCAGGTTTCGTCGAGCTGCGGAATTAGCTCGCGCGCGTCGCCCACCCTGAAATCCAGCTGCGCAGCATACGGCGAGTCGGCAAAATACCCGCGCACCCGAGTCTCCAGCTCGGCGTTCACGTCCAGGGTCACCAAACGGCCGTCGGGCGCGAGGCCTTCGGCCATGCACAGCGCGGAATACCCTGTGTAGGTCCCCACCTCCAAAATGCGGCGCGGCCCTACCAGCTTGCTGATCAGGCTCAAGAACCGACCCTGCTGGTGCCCGCTGCACATGCGCGGCATCAGCACCTGCTGCCAGGTTTCGCGCTCGATGCGCTCGAGCAGGGGCGAGGGGGGCGCCGTGAACTGGCCGGCGTAGTCGTCGATTTCGGGAGGCAGAAATTCCATGGGCTGTTACTCAGAAAGTGTTCCAAGGTAGCGCAAACGGCTAATCCCGGCGGAATCAAACATGCGTTCGGCCACTTCGCGCAGCTGCGCCACCGTCAGCGAATTCACCTTGGTCACCAGTTCGTCAAAGCGGTCGATGCGGTCGTATACCAACAGCGACTTGCCCAGCCCGGTCATCAGGCCCTGTCCGCTCTCTTGGGCCAGCGCCATTTGACCCAGCAGCTGGAGCTTGGCCTGTTCAAGCGCGCGCGGAGTCAGCCCCTGGCGAAGGGCTTCGAGCTCCTTGCGGATCAAGCGCTCGGCGCGGTCCACGGTCTCGAGGTCGGTGCCGGCATAAACGCCCCAATGCCCGCCGTCGGCGTAGGCGTTGATGAAGCTCTCAATTTGGTATGCGATGCCGTGGCGCTCGCGAATGTTCATGTTCAGCCGGCTGTTCATGGCGGGACCGCCGAGCACGTTGTTCAGCAGTACGGCCGCCGTGTA
>VGFU01000008.1 GCA_016868755.1 Bacteroidota bacterium
ACGGTGGAGTAGGCTTGAGGCTCGGGCGCCTTGCCTCGATTAGGCAAACCAAAAAAGGGGGGCAATCGCCCCCCTTTTTTATTAACGGTCTAGAGGACTAAATCCGGTACACCCCACTAATACCGATGGATTGGCCTGAAAGCGTTAACTGAGTTACAGGCACTTGCCAACTTCCATTGGATTTATTGTACCAAACGGATGCAGTAGGCGCAAGCTCCACAGCAACCGTCCAACGGGGTTTGATTCGGTAGCGAAAACCATATAATAAACTCGCTGCCGGACCACCGTTGAAGAAATCTCCATTACTGCTTGTATATCTGCCAAGGCTGCCGCCGAGCTCTAGGCCCCAATAGCCCGAAAGGGCACGTTTGGGTCGATTTACACGCTCCAGGCCAAACATTGCGTTTGCATTCATCCAAAAGCTGGAATTGGGATCGCTGTGCGAGTAGTTGATCGAATTCTGGCCGGTCCGGAACCGAAATGTATAGCGGCCCGTGCCCGGTTCGCCGAGCGCTTTGCGCGGACTCATCTTCACCATCAAGTTGTAGTTGACGAAGGTGCCAAACATGCCCCCTTGGGGCGGTGGGGTGCGGAGTCCAATTTGGGTTTCCCAGCGGTTTTGAGCAGACGCCGAAAGGGCAAAAAGAAGAAAGGCAGCAGTTGCGGTGCGGAACATGGTAGTTAAGTTTAGCGTAAAGATGCGGCAGTCCCTGAAAAGGTTGCACCCTCAGCCTACCTTTGGGGGGTGAAATCGGCGATTTACCCCAATTTGGTGGTGGGCGGTGCGCCTAAGTGCGGAACCAGCAGCCTCTTTTTTTGGTTGGCGGCGCACCCCGAGGTGGCCTCGAGCCGCGAAAAAGAGACCTTTTTTTGGGCACCCGAGGTCAACCGCTTCAACGCAAAGTGCAATGCCATCGAGCACGGGCCGCAGGCCTACCCGTCGCTTTTTGCGCACACGGGCCACGCCAAGGTCCGCTTTGAGGCAACAGCGGCCTACATCTACTACGCGACAGCATGGGAGGGCCTAGCCTCGCTGCCCGAAAAGCCATTGGTGCTGTTCCTGCTCCGCGAGCCCGCGGCACGCACCCAGAGCCAGTTTTTGTTTGAAACCCACCGCACTGGGCGCGTCAACGGCAGTTTTGCGGACTACCTCAACGAGCCGCAAATTTTGAATCACGGACACTACATGCGCTACCTCGCCGAGTGGGAGGCGGCGCTAGGCCGCGAGAACATGGTGGTTTGGCAGTTTGAGCGGGTGATGCGCGATCCGCGGTCCGCCATGAAGCAGCTCGCCGTGCGCCTCGGTATTGACCCAGGTTTTTATGACCGCTACGATTTCGCGGTGCGCAACGAAACGGTGGCGATCAAGAGCAAAAAACTTCATCGCTTGGGGCTGCGGCTGCAGTCGATGATTCCGCTTGCCGTTCAGGATCTGCTGCTTCCGCTCTACCTTAAGCTCAACGGCGCGGGCCGACCGAAGGCCGACGCGGACCTCAAGGCCCAAACCACGGCGCTTAAGCCCCTCTTTGCGGCGTCCAACGCTGAACTGGCAGCGCGCTATCCCAACGATATTGATTTGGGCCTGTGGAACTGAGCGCTTCCGAACCTTTGGGGGAGGCTGGGGTTAAGCCTTCCGTGCGCCTTAGCCAACTTATTCAGCAGCTGCCGGGCTATGCCGGAATGCTGCGCGTGAACGGCGGCACCGTTCCGAATTCCTACGTATCGCTGCATCGACCGACGGGCAAGTACGTGCATCGGGTGCTGCTGCGGTTGGCGTCGCGCCTCCTGGAACACGGCGGGGTGCGCACCATTGGCCATGCGGGCGCCCCTGGACTTATTTTGGCTGAGCTCGACCCGCAGCGCGGCGCGAAGCAAATTCCGATCTGGCCCAAGGGTTACTCGGCCGTGGCTGCTAACGTTTTGGGCCATCCGGCGGTTCGCGACGCCGTTACGGTTCCGGCCGAACCCTTTATGGTGCTCGAACTCGACCCCTCGTGGACGTCGTTTGACGACTACCTCGGCGCGATGAAGACCAAGTACCGCACGCGGGCCAAGCGGGCATTGACGCTGTCGGCGCACTGCGAACAGTGCGAGTGCACTAACTGGCCCGATGGCGATTGGCTCAATTGGGCTGCAGAATTGCTTGGAAAGACCCTTGCCGACAAGATGATAGCCCTCCCTGAAGACCTCAGCGAGCTGCTTGCGGCCTTCAAAGGCGTGTACGGCGCTGATTTTCATGTGTTGGGCTACCGCCACGACGGTCGCTGGGTCGGATTCATTACGGCGCTCCGCGAAGGCCAAACGCTTTATGCACTTCACATGGGTTTTGAGCCCGATTTTGCTCGGGAAGCGCAGTTTTACCAGCGGAGTATGATGGACGTGGTATCGCTCGGAATCCGACTTGGCGTCGCGCACGTCAACATGGGTCGAACGGCTAGCGAAATCAAAAGCACCCTGGGGGCCAAGCCCTTGAAAAACAGCTTTGTCTTCATGACTACGTGCTGGTGGATGCGCTGGCTGGTGGCCGGCTACCGCCGGTGGGGGCTGCGGCTTCCGAACTACGAGCTGCGGTCGCCCTTCAAAGGCGACGGCACCGATTGAAGGCCGATCCCGACTACAGCTCCAAAATGAACCCGATCGTCGGCAGCGTGCGGCCAGTATCGCTGCGAAGCAACTGCATCGCGTAGCGCGTCGGATCGTTCGGGTCCACTACGGGCTGCTTGCTGCTGGGGTCCCGTACCACGGTGAGGTAGGGCATCAACGGATAATCGTTGGAACCCAAATTTTGCAGGTCGAGGTACCACGTAATGCTGTAGTTTTTGCGCGCCGTCACCTTGTCAATGCGGAAGTCGATTTGGCTAAAATTCGCCAGTCGCTCGCTGTTCACCTGAGAATATTCAAAAATTCCGCGCTGAAGGCGGTCCCAGTTAGCCCGCACCGAAGATGTCGCCGCGTCAAATGGCGTGAACGGGGTTCCGCTCGAATAACGGGCCTTGACCCCCATCTGCCAGCCCTTGCCCCAGACGCGGCCGGCCGTCACCGAACCGCTGTGGCGGGTGTCCCAAACCGAGGGCGCCCAACCGCCAGAAGCAGTCAGAAATTCTGATTTGCCGTAGTGGTACGAGGCCATCCACCAGTACTTGCCCTTGAGTTTTTGCTGCAAAAACACCTCGAGGCCGTATGCGCGCCCCTCGCTGGTCGGGGTTGAAGCTTGGTCTCCCACGGCCACATAGGCTCCGATGGCGTTGGCGTAGCTGATTCGGTCCTGAGCCAAAAAAGGGTACCGCGAGTAGCCCTTGTAGTAGCCCTCGATGCTAACCCGGTAGGTTTGTCCGTTCTGGTATTCTACACCGCCGGCAAGCTGCTGCACCAAAGCGCTGGCGAGGTCCTTCTGGCGACCTTGGGCGGAGTTGGCCGCCTGGACAATCGCCGGCGGAAGCTGGCTGTACTGCCCCACGTTGGCGTTGGCCGTCCAGCGTTCGCTCAGCAGGTAGCGCAGGGCCAAGCGCGGAGACAAATTGTTCATCGGGTTGGCCGTCGAAGCGGAGCGCTGAGCGGCATCGGCGCGCAGGCCAAGGGTCGCAGTCAAGCGCGAGCCGATAGGTTGCGACCACGTGGCAAAAACAGCAGCGCTCCCGTATGCTGAAGTGTCGGCCAGGTCGACGGTATCGATGCGGGTTCCGGTCCACCGCACGCTCCAAAGGTCGAGTGCGTAGGCACGGCGCTCGAGGCTGGCTCCGTAGCTGAGCTGTCCACCGCGCGGAAGCGGATTCTGGCGGCGTTCCACGCGCAGGCGCTGGTTGGTTTCGGTGCTTGCGTAGGCGAGCTGGCGGTCTGCTTCGAGGCCGGAGTTTTCGTTAAACTTCTCCGCCCGGTTGGCGATGCGGTCTTGGCTGAGCACGGCCGTCCACTGCCCGCGGTCGTCAAAGCTGCGGTAGCGGATTCCGCCCACTTCTGTGCGCTGGGTGCCCTCGGGAATGTACCCCACGTTGTACCGCAGTGCGTCTGAAGCTGAAGTGTCGGCGGGGTACAGCGTGTAGCGGTCCCAGCCGCCCAAAGCGAGCAGGGTAAGATCGCGGCGCGCGTCAATTTGGCGGTGAACGCGAACTTGGGCGTCTTGGTAGGCCGGGAGCACCGGGATTTTAAACAACCTGAAATAGTACTGGCTAAACGAATTGCGCGCACTGGCTGTGAAGCGGGTTTTTTTGCCTAGCGGACCCTCCAAGGTGGCCCCGTAGTCCGTTTGGCCGAGGCTGACGCGCAGGCCCAAGCGATCGGAACGCCCGTTGCGACCCTCCATCGAAAGGGTGCCGCTGAGGACGTTGCCGTAGTTGCTACCAAACGCGCCCGACTGAAGTTCGGTGTTTTGAACGTGGTCTAGGTTGATCAGGCTCACGGCACCTCCGCTGGCGCCCTGGATCGAAAAGTGGTTGATCGTGGGCAGCTCGATGCCGTCAAAGCGGTAGGCGTTTTCGGAGGGCGATCCGCCACGCAGCGATATGGCGTACCCAAAGCTGGGTTTGGGCAAAATTCCGGGAAACGACTGAATCACCTTAGACAGGTCGAGCACAGCGCCCGGCATGCGCTGCATTTCGGCCCAACCAATGGCTTTAATGCTCAGCGGGGATTCGGGACTGCTCGCGAACGCGTCGGCGGTCACGACTACTTCGCCGAGGTTTTGCTGGGCTTCGATTTCGATGCGGAGTTCGTTGGGCTTCACCGCATTAATCCACAGCTCGTGTATGGTCTTTACGTACAAACCTTCGTCGCCCGTCACGGTGAGGTTGGCGAGGCCCGAGGGCAGGTTATCGAACCGGAATCGCCCCTCGGCGTCGGTGCGCGTCTGGAAGCGCTGAATGTTTGGGCTCGTGGTGAGGACCACGTCCCAGCCGGCGGCAGCGGCACCATTTTGAGCAAAAACAACGTGGCCGTTAAACTGGGCCTGGGCGCGCAGCCCTAGCGAAGTAGCGAGCAGTACCAATGCCCCAATCCAAAATTTCATGCGGCGAAATTACTTGGCGTTTATCAAGCAAAATACCCACAAAAGTCATGTTTTGCCCCGAGACGGTGGGCTACTGGTTGTACTGCGTCATCGCCACCGAGGCTCCCGCAAGCACAAAGGCTTCGAGCTGCTTGATGGCGCGTTCGATGCCGGGGGTCAGGAACTCCAGTTCTTCGGTGGTCCAGCGTCCGAGCACAAAATCGACCTGGTGGCCTTTGGGAAAGTGCTGGCCGATGCCAATGCGCTGCCGGGCGTAATCCTGGCGGCCGAGCGTGGCCTGAATGTCTTTGAGCCCGTTGTGGCCGCCGTCGGTACCCTTGAGCTTGAGGCGCACGTGGCCAACGGGCAGCGCGAGTTCGTCGACCACGACCACTAGGTTCTCGATCGGAACCTTTTCTTCTTCGAGCCAGTACCGAACGGCCTTACCGCTCAGGTTCATGAAGGTGCTGGGCTTGATCAGCACGATGCTCCGCCCCTTGAGGCTGAACTGTGCCCGCTCGCCGAGGCGAGAAATAGAAAAGGACGCCTTTTGGGCCGTAGCCCAGGCGTCCAGTAGGTCGAACCCAATGTTGTGGCGGGTACGGGCATATTCAGTGCCCGGATTACCCAGCCCCACCACGAGGAACTTTTTCATTTATTCTGCGCTTACCTCGGCAGGAGTTGCCTCTTCGGCACCTTCGTCGTCGGTATCGGCCACGGCATTGCGAGACAAAGCGATAGACACGACGACCGCGTTATCGGCATTCAAAATCTCGTAGGGCTTGCCCTTCTTGATTTCTGCAACGCGAATGGCTTGGCCAATACGCAATTCGGTGATGTCGTGCTCAATGGACGAAGGAAGGTCGTTAATAAGTCCTTTCACCTTTAGATTGCGAAGGGTAAACTTCATTTTACCGCCGCTGCGTACTCCGCGAGCGTTACCAGTCAAAATCATCGGAACCTGAATGGTTACTGGCTTGCCTTCAAGTACTTGAATGAAGTCAACGTGGGTCAACGAGTCATTCAGCACATGAAACTGCATGTCTTGAATTACCGCAATGAAGGTTTTTCCCTCGATCTCAATCGAAGCCATGCGGGCTTCGGCCGTGTAGACCAGGTCACGGAACGCGAGGGTAGGGGCGTAGAAGTGAACGGGGTGGTCACCTCCGTACATCACGCAGGGAACTTGGCCCTGTTCACGGAGCTGCTTGGCGTACTTGGTGCCCAAATCGGTACGGACGGTGCCTTGGAGAGTTACGGATTGCATGGCTTAAGAAATCGAGGTTTAGAACAAAAAGTGGTCGCTGATGGACTCGTTGGATTGGACTTTGCGCATCACCGCGGCAAACAAGGGTGCTACGCTTAGGGTGCGGATTTTATCGCTGTTCCGCTTCAGGGGTATGGTGTCGGTTATGACGAGTTCTGTGAGGGCTGAGGCCTCAATGCGCTCGATCGCGTTGCCCGAAAGCACGCCGTGGGTGCAGTAGGCGCGCACCGACTTGGCGCCCTCGTCCATGAGCATGTCGGCGGCTTTGGTAAGGGTGCCAGCCGTGTCGACCATGTCATCGATCAAAATGACGTGGCGGTCGTTCACATCACCGATGACGGTCATTTTGTCGACCACGTTGGCCTTCTTGCGCTGCTTGTAGCAAATCACCACGTCGGCTCCGAGTTGGTTGCCGTAGGCTGAGGCGCGCTTTGAGCCACCTACGTCGGGCGAAGCAATGGTCAGGTTTTCGAGCCCGAGCGCTTCGATGTCGGGAATGAAAATCGAACTGCTGTAGAGATGGTCGACTGGAATCTCAAAAAATCCTTGAATCTGGTCGGCGTGCAGGTCCATGGTCATCACACGCGTCGCTCCGGCAGCTTCGAGCAGTTTGGCCACAAGCTTACTTGTGATCGGCACGCGCGGCTTGTCTTTGCGGTCTTGGCGGGCATAACCGAAGTAGGGAATCACTGCTGTAATATGGCGGGCCGAGGCGCGTTTTGCCGCATCAATCATCTGAAGCAGCTCAAACAAGTTCTCGGCCGAGGGCATCGTGCTTTGAATGAGGAACACGCGGCTTCCGCGCACCGACTCCTCAAACCACAGCACGTATTCGCCGTCGCTAAAGGGCTGCATCGCAACTTTGCCCATAGGCGACCCGTACTCGTGCGCAATTGCTTGAGCGAGTGAGGCGGTAGCGTTTCCAGCAAAGAGGTTAGCCTTCGGTTGCATCAGAGATTTCTTCAGGGGGTGCAAATGTACGAATTTCTTGTGTACTTTTGCCTTCCCTTGCCCAGGTGGCGGAATTGGTAGACGCGCACGACTCAAACTCGTGTTCCCCTGGAGTGCGGGTTCGATTCCCGCCCTGGGCACAAGGACCCCTCTTAGCTTATGGCTAATTCAAAAACCGCGAAGTACGACGCAGCCTATCTGCGAATGGCGGCCGAGTGGTCAAAGCTTTCCTATTGCCAGCGCCGCCAAGTGGGTGCGCTCATTGTCAAGGGCCGTAGCATTATCTCTGACGGATACAACGGCACGCCCAGCGGTTTTGAAAACTTCTGCGAAGACGAAGACGGGTACACCAAGTGGTACGTGCTTCACGCCGAAGCAAATGCGATCCTGAAAGTTGCTTCAACCACGCAGTCGTGCGAAGGGGCAACCCTTTACCTCACCATGTCTCCGTGCCGCGAGTGCAGCAAGCTGATTCACCAGTCGGGAATTCGTCGCGTGGTGTACGCAACCGAATACAAAGACCTTTCGGGCGTCGACTTCCTGCGCAAGGCAGGTGTAGAGGTGGAACTCGTTAGTTTGTAACGGGTAACTCGCTTCTAGGCGCTTGTTTCGGGTGTGCCCGAAGCCCGCACGGTCAAAACCAATGCCTTGTTAGCTAGCAACCAGCAGCTAGCAACCAGCAGCCAGCAACCAGCAGCCAGCAACCAGCAGCACGAAACTAAAAGCCAAAAAAAAGCCACCCTCCCGGATGGCTTCTCTCTTTAGAGCTCTAGAGAAAAATTACTCAGCAGCAGCCTCTTCGCCTTCAGCAGCAACCTCTTCGGTAGCAGCAGCAGCGGTGGTGTCTTCAGTAACTACCTCTTCAACCACAGTCGTGTCAACGGTCTCTTCAACAACTGCTTCTTCAGCGGCGTTGTTGCAAGCGGCGAAAGCAACGAGGGCCAGGGCGCTCAGAAAAAAGCTTACTTTTTTCATTTTGGGTTTTGGTTTTTAATTGTTTAGGACTTCGAAATCCACTGCAAAGGTAGTGCAATTTTTAAGTATTGCAAGAGATTACACTTAAATCAGTTTTTTTAAAAGTGAAGTCATCGATACTGATTCTTGCAAGTTGGACCTTAAGTCTTTGATATTCAGACGAATTTGCTTCATGCTGTCGCGGTCTCGGAGGGTGACCGTTTCGTCAACTAAAGATTGATGGTCTATGGTTACACAGTACGGAGTGCCCACGGCGTCTTGCCTGCGGTAGCGTTTGCCGATCGCATCTTTCTCGTCGACGGCTACCTGGAAGTCCCACCGCAGCTCATTGTAAACCGTTTGGGCAAGTTCGGGAAGTCCGTCTTTTTTGAGAAGCGGCAAAATGGCCACCTGCGTTGGCGCTACCGCATACGGAAGGCGAAGGACCGTGCGTGAAGAGCCGTCCTCCAGAACCTCTTCATCTAAGGCGGTGGCAAGCACGGCCAAGAACAGGCGGTCGAGGCCTACTGAGGTCTCCACAACGTATGGCGTGTAAGACTCGTTGGTTTCGGGATCGAAGTACTGCACTTTGCGGCCAGAAAACTCCTCGTGGCGGCTCAAATCAAAGTCGGTGCGCGAGTGGATCCCTTCGAGCTCCTTAAATCCGAACGGAAACTGAAACTCAATGTCGGCGGCCGCATTGGCGTAGTGGGCGAGCTTCTCGTGGTCGTGAAAGCGGTAGCGGTCGGCGCCGAGTCCGAGCGCGAGGTGCCACTGCATGCGGGCGTGCTTCCAGTGGGCGTACCATTCCATTTCGCTGCCAGGGCGAACGAAGTACTGCATTTCCATCTGCTCGAACTCGCGCATTCGGAAGATGAATTGGCGGGCCACGATTTCGTTGCGAAACGCCTTACCCGTTTGCGCAATGCCAAACGGAAGCTTCATGCGCCCGGTCTTTTGCACGTTGAGGAAGTTCACGAAGATGCCTTGAGCCGTTTCGGGGCGCAGATAGAGGTCGCTGGCGTCTTCAGCTACCGACCCCATTTTGGTCGCAAACATCAAATTGAACTGACGCAGTTCGGTCCAGTTTGCGCTGCCGCTCACCGGGCAGGTGATTTTTTCGTCGATCAGAACTTGGCGCGCCTCGGCAAAGTCGCCGGCCTCAAGGGCTTTGTTGAAGCGCGTGAGCACGGCATCAGCCTTGCTGAGGTACTCGACGACGCGCGGATTGGTGCTGCGGTACATCGCCTCGTCAAAGGCGGCACCGAAGCGCTCCTTGGCCTTTTCCACTTCTTTGTCGGCCTTTTGGCGCAGCTTTTCGGCGTAGTCTTCGACGAGCACGTCGGCACGGTAGCGCTTCTTGCTGTCCTTGTTGTCGATCATCGGGTCGTTGAAGGCGTCGACGTGTCCGCTCGCCTTCCAAACCGTGGGGTGCATAAAAATGGCGGAATCCAATCCGACCACGTTGCCTTGAAGCTGCACCATGGCCTTCCACCAGTAGGTGCGGAGGTTGTTTTTGAGCAGTACGCCATTTTGGCCGTAGTCGTACACGGCGCTGAGGCCGTCGTAGAGTTCGCTCGACTGAAAAATGAAACCGTATTCTTTGGCGTGCGCAATGACGCGCTTAAATGCTTCTTCGGGGCTGATATTGGACATGGCGGAACTTACGATAAAAGGTTGGGCAAGTTGCGGGTAAACAGCTTGACGGAGATGGCGAGCAAAATGATTCCGAACACTTTGCGGAGTACGCTGATGCCGTTTTTACCCAAAATCTGCTCGAGATGCCGGGTGGTTTTGAGCACCACATAAACGAGCACCGAATTGATGAGGATTCCGGCGATGATGTTGATCGTTTGAAATTCCGAACGAATAGAAATTAAGGTCGTTAGGGTCCCGGCACCGGCGATGAGCGGAAACGCGATGGGCACGATGCTGGCCGATTCCGGTTCCGCCTCTTTGTAGATGCGCACCCCCAAAATCATTTCGAGGGCGAGAAAAAACAGGACCAGCGAGCCGGCGACGGCAAACGAGGCGATGTCAACGCCAAAGAGTTTGAGGATTCCCTCGCCCACAAAAAGGAAGAGGATCATGATGACGGTGGCCGCAAGCGTGGCTTTTTCGCTTTGAATGTGGCCGACGCGGTTGCGCAGCGAAATGATTACGGGAATGCTTCCGATGATGTCGATCACCGCGAAGAGGACCATGGTAACGCTGAGGATTTCTGAAAAATTCACGACGGGGCAAAGGTAGTGTGCTGCCGCCGGAGCGGCTACTTTTGTGCCCGTGATCGCCATTGGGAATACGTTAGCCTCAGATGAAGTTTTTTCGCACGCCTTTATGTGCGACCTCAGCAAGTGCCACGGAGCCTGCTGCGTTGAGGGCGACGCAGGAGCGCCGTTGCGCGAGGACGAGCTCGAAGTACTGGACCGTATTCGGCCCGCCGTGGCGCCCTATCTGCGGCCCGAGGGGCGGGCGGCCCTAGCGGACCAGGGGTCGTACGTGCGCGACACCGACGGCGAGTGGGTTACGCCGCTCGTCGATGGAAAGGAATGCGCTTATGTGGTGTTTAACGGCAAGACGTCGTACTGCGGTATTGAGCGGGCCTTTCGCGATGGAGTAGTTGATTGGCCCAAGCCGCTGTCTTGCCATTTGTACCCGATACGGGTGACTTCGTACCGGGCCTACGACGCCCTAAATGTGGACCACTGGAAGGTCTGCGCGCCCGCGTGCAGCCTAGGTTCGGAGCTAAAAGTACCTGTTTTTCGCTTTTTGAAAGATCCGCTCATAAGGGCCTATGGATCAGCATGGTACGAAGAAGCCGAACAGGTCCACAAAGCCCTAGCCCAGGAGGGTCGCAAGGCCTGAAGGCTTTGTTGAAAACTATAGTATAATGTTCAAATCTAAGTCTTGTCCCGAGGGCAAGAGTTTTCAACTTTTGTAACGCGCAAAACAGCCCCTCACGGTAAGCCAGCTCGCTTCGAAATGCTAATGTTTTGTTATTCAAGAGGATACGAAAAAAGAATTTGAACGATGAGCCACACTACGAACACTAACGAGCCGATTCTCAAGGAGAACCCAAACCGCTTTGTCCTCTTTCCCATTGAGCACAACGACATCTGGGAGATCTACAAGAAAGCTGAGGCGAGTTTCTGGACTGCTGAAGAAATTGACCTCCACCAAGACGTTACGGATTGGGATAATAAGCTAACCGAAGATGAGCGGTACTTCATCAAGCACATCTTAGCATTTTTTGCGGCCTCAGACGGCATTGTGAACGAAAACCTGGCCGAGAACTTTGTCAACGAGGTTCAGTACACCGAGGCCAAGTTTTTTTATGGCTTTCAGATCATGATGGAGAACATCCACAGCGAAACCTACTCGCTGCTGATCGACACCTACGTGAAAGACCCGCAGGAGCGCCACCAGCTGTTCAATGCGATTGATACGTTTGAGGCCATCAAGAAGAAGGCTGACTGGGCCCTGCGTTGGATTCAGTCGCCCTCCTTTGCCGAGCGCTTGATCGCTTTTGCGGCGGTTGAAGGAATCTTCTTCAGCGGCGCGTTCTGCTCGATTTTCTGGATGAAGAAGCGCGGGCTAATGCCAGGCCTTACCTTCTCCAACGAGCTCATCAGCCGCGACGAAGGCATGCACTGCGACTTCGCCGTGCACCTGCACAACCACCACCTAATTAACAAGGTTCCCAAGGAGCGCATCACGCAAATCATCGTCGAGGCCCTCGACATCGAGCGCGAGTTCATTACCGAGTCGCTGCCGGTTGACCTGATCGGCATGAACAGCCGGTTGATGTCGCAGTACCTCGAGTTTGTGGCAGACCGTCTTCTTTCGGAGCTGGGCTGCGCCAAGGTGTACAACAAGGAGAATCCGTTTGACTTCATGGACATGATTTCGCTGGAGGGCAAGACGAACTTCTTTGAGAAGCGCGTTTCGGACTACCGAAAGGCGGGCGTGGGCACCGAGGTTGAGTCTAAGGCCGACACCTTCTCGTTTGATTCGGATTTCTAAGCACGCACCGAAATGATGCACGTTTTAAAGCGCGACGGCCGCAAAGAAGCCGTTAAGTTCGACAAGATCACCGCTCGCATTCAGAAGCTCTGCTACGGATTGAGCCCGTTGGTGGATCCCGTGGCCGTGGCCCTTCGCGTAATTGAAGGATTGTACGACGGGGTGACCACCAGCGAACTAGACAGCCTCGCCGCCGAAGTTGCCGCTTCGATGACCGTGCGCCACCCGGACTACGCTCATCTCGCAGCGAGAATTGCGGTGAGCAACCTTCACAAGAATACCGACAAGTCGTTTACTGAAACGATGCGGGCCATGCACCAGTACGTCAACCCCAAGACGAACCAAGCGGCCCCGCTCATCGCCGACGACGTGATGGAGCTTATCGAGAAGAACTCGGAGCTGCTCGATTCGACGGTGATCTACGACCGCGACTTTAGCTACGACTACTTTGGCTTCAAAACCTTGGAGCGCTCCTACCTGCTTCGCATGAACGGTCGCATTGCGGAGCGCCCACAGCAAATGCTGCTCCGCGTGTCGCTGGGTATTCACAATGACAACATTCAAGCAGCCATCGAGACGTACGACGGCATGTCGCGCGGCCTGTACACGCACGCTACGCCGACGCTGTTCAACGCCGGTACGCCTAAACCCCAGATGTCCAGCTGCTTCTTGCTGCAAATGGCCGACGACAGCATCGACGGCATCTACGATACCCTGAAGCAAACGGCTAAAATTTCTCAGAGCGCCGGCGGCATTGGTCTGAGCATTCACAATGTGCGCGCTACCGGATCCTACATCCGTGGCACGAACGGTACCTCGAACGGACTTATTCCGCTTTTGCGCGTGTTCAACGACACCGCCCGCTACGTCGACCAAGGCGGCGGCAAGCGCAAGGGCTCGTTTGCCGTTTACCTCGAGCCTTGGCACGCCGACATTTTTGACTTCCTTGACCTGAAAAAGAATACGGGTAAAGAAGAGCTGCGCGCCCGCGACCTCTTTTATGCCATGTGGATTTCAGATCTGTTCATGGAGCGCGTAGAGGCCGATGCCGAGTGGACCTTGATGTGCCCCAACGAGTGCCCCGGCCTCTACGACACCTACGGGGCCGCGTTCAAAGAGAAGTACGAAGGCTACGAACGCGCCGGCAAAGGCCGCCGAACGATTAAGGCCCGCGAGCTGTGGACTAAGATTTTGGAAAGCCAAATCGAGACGGGTACTCCGTACATGCTGTACAAGGATGCCGCCAACGAGAAGTCCAACCAAAAAAACCTGGGCACGATTCGCTCGTCCAACCTCTGCACCGAGATCCTCGAGTACACCGCCCCCGACGAGATTGCGGTGTGCAACTTGGCGTCGATTGCGTTGCCGAAGTACGTGGACAACGGCGCGTTTGACCACCAAATGCTGTACGACGTCACCTACAAGGTTACCTGCAACCTCAATGACGTCATCGACCAGAACTACTATCCGGTGCCTGAGGCGCGGAACTCCAACATGCGCCACCGCCCGGTGGGACTGGGCGTTCAGGGCTTGGCCGACGCCTTCATCAAGCTTCGCCTGCCGTTCACTTCGCCCGAAGCGCGTCAGCTGAACAAGGATATTTTTGAGACGATCTACTTCGCCGCGGTGACCGCCTCGTGCGACATGGCCAAGAAAGACGGCGCCTACGAAACCTTCAAGGGCTCGCCCATCAGCGAAGGCAAGTTTCAGTTCAACCTCTGGGGCGTAAGCGAAGAGGAGCTCAGCGGACGCTGGGATTGGAAGGCACTTCGCAAGGAGGTTATGAAGCATGGGGTGCGCAACTCCCTGCTTGTGGCTCCGATGCCTACAGCCTCGACGTCGCAGATCCTGGGCAACAACGAGTGCTTTGAGCCGTATACGAGCAACCTGTACACGCGCCGCGTGCTTTCTGGCGAGTTCATCGTCGTCAACAAGCACTTGCTGGTCGACCTGGTGAAGCTCGGCTTGTGGAACGACGATCTGAAAAACGCCATCATGGCCAACAACGGGTCAATACAAGCCATTGACGGTATTCCCGACAACATCAAGGAACTGTACAAGACCGTGTGGGAGCTCTCGATGCGCGACATTATCGACATGGCTGCCGACCGCGGACTCTTCATCGACCAGTCGCAATCGCTTAACCTATTTGTGGAATCGCCCAATATGGGCAAGTTGACGTCGATGCACTTCTACGCATGGAAGAAGGGCCTCAAGACGGGTATGTACTACCTCCGCACCAAAGCGGCCTCAGCGGCCATCAAGTTTACCGTGAAGAAGCGCGGTGAATCAGCGCTTGCCGAAGAGGTTTTCAGCGAAGTGGACCAAATCAAGCAGCAGCAAGAGGCACTGGCCGCCATGGACACCCCCGAGGTCAAGGTTTACAGCGCCGAAGAGGCGTTGGCCTGCTCGTTGGACAATCCAGAAGCCTGCGAGGCCTGCGGTTCTTAGCGAGAGTTTTGCAATAATTGCCAAAAATGCCAGCCTTGTGCGGGCATTTTTATATAACCTTAAACATTGGTTTTTAGGAATTTGTGTACCTTATGAGCACAAAATCCTAAGCCATGACCAGAGAACGCTCTACCCGCCACGACGTGGATGAAGTCCGCGAACGGCACCGCCATGAAGAAGAGGAGCATGACAAGGCAGCAACGACTACGCAAATAGTTGTGCTGGTGGTCATTCTCGGAATAGTGGGAAGTTTGGCCTACTACTTGAGCTCCTAGGGCCTCGAACGTACCTTCGCTTCGCATGAAGCGTTGGACAACTTGGCTTGGCGGTGGCCTAGGATGGGCCTTGGGCGGACCCGTGGGTGCGCTATTGGGCGCCGCGGTCGGCAACGCGCTTTCAGACTTTTGGTCAAAGGACAACGAGGGCGGGGCCGTTCCGAGTTCTGAACGTGACTTTCACGCATCGCTTCTAGTGTTGGCCTCGATGGTAATTAAGGCCGACGGCAAGGTTGACGAGCGCGAACTGAGCTTTGTGCGCGAGCAGTTTCGCCAGTGGTTTGGCGTGGAGCGGGCCAACGAGGCCTTTTCGTTTTTTAAGAAGGTAGTCCAGGAACAGCCCGCACTTACCACGGTGTGTGCCGAGGTGCGGCGCCACATGAGCCTCCAAGGACGCATTCAAATTGTAGGGTTTCTGTTTGCGTTGGCTTATGCCGACGGAGAACTCCAGGCCTCGGAGCGCCAGGTGATCGCCCGAATCGCGCAGTACTTGGGGCTTAACCAGCACGATTTCAACCGCCAGGAGCTGCTCCACCGCCCCACGGTTCAGCGAATAGACCCATACGAGGTTTTGGGGCTTACGGCTGCGGCCACCGACGCCGAGGTGAAGTCCGCCTACCGCAAATTGGTTAAAAAGTACCACCCCGACGCGCTTCAGGGCATGGGCGAAGATGTGGTAAAGGAGGCGGAATCAACGTTTCGCCAAATTCAAGCGGCCTACGAAGAACTTTGTGCTGCTCGCGGAATTAAGTAGGTATGGACTTCCGCGACCCCATTCGTACCGAACTGGCTCAGTTCAACCGCGACTTCCCCAAGGCGTTCAGCTCTAAGGTTGCGCTCCTGGACCTGATTTTGCGCTACATCGTGCGCCAAAAGGGCAAGCAATTGCGCCCTTCGCTAGTGTTTCTAGTAGCCAAAGCGCACGGTGCGGTCGGCGAACGGAGCTTTCGCGCTGCAACCCTCGTGGAGCTGATGCACACCGCCACCCTGGTTCACGACGACGTGGTCGACGAATCGGCCGTGCGCCGTTCCATGTTCTCGATCAGTGCGCTGTGGAAGAACAAAATTGCCGTGCTTGTCGGTGACTACATGCTTTCGCGGGTGCTGCTGCTCGCGGTAGAAGCGGGCGACCACGACTTGCTTCGCACGGTGAGCACGGCGGTTCGGGCCATGAGCGAGGGCGAACTCCTTCAAATCGAAAAGGCCCGCCGGTTGGACATCGACGAGTCCGTGTACTACGACATCATTCAAAAAAAGACGGCCTCACTGATGGCTACTTGCTGCGCGGCGGGAGCCGAATCGGTGGGCGCCGACGAAGCGACGGTCCGCCAGGCCTCAGAATTTGGAAACGCGTTAGGTATGGCGTTTCAGATCCAGGACGACTTACTCGACTACCAGGCCTACGGCCAAAGCGGAAAGCCCGCGGGCATCGACGTGCGGGAGCAAAAAATGACCCTTCCGCTGATTTTTGCCCTGCAGCGGGCTGACGCGTCGACCAAGCGCGAACTCATGCGCATTGTCCGCCGAAAGGCCAACGACCCGGACCGAATTCGCACCCTGATGACCGAGGTAGCCGCCCTGGGGGGGCTGCATTACGCGCGGGAGCGCCGCGATGCCTTTCTGGACGAGGCGCGCGGAATCCTAGCAAATTTCCCAGCGGGCGAAGCGCGAACGGCGCTCGAAGTTTTGGTTGATTTTGTGGGCCAGCGGGCCAAATAATTCCTACCTTCATTCGTCCCATGGGACTCATTTCACCCGCCACTGTTGACCGAATTCTCGATGCCGCACGCATTGAAGAGGTGGTTGGTGAGTTTGTAACCCTCAAGCGCAGCGGGGGCAGCTTTCGCGGACTGAGTCCGTTCACCCAAGAGAAGACGCCGTCGTTTTATGTTGTTCCGTCCAAGGGAATTTTCAAGTGCTTTTCGTCGGGCAAAGGGGGTTCGGTGGTCACCTTTTTGATGGAGCACGAGCAGCTCTCCTACCCCGACGCGCTGCGCTGGCTCGCCAAAAAGTACCAAATCGAAATCGAGGAAGAAGAAACTTCGCCGGAACAGGATGCCGTGCGCGACCGCCGCGAGAGCATGTTTGCCCTCAACGCCTTTGCGCTCAAGCAGTTTAGCGAGTGGATGTGGAACGACGACCACGGCCGTGCCGTGGGCCTTGCCTACTTCAGGGAGCGCGGTTTTACCGACGAGACCCTGCGCAAGTTTGAGCTCGGTTTTCACCTCGAGGGCCGCGACACCTTTGCGAAGGCCGCAGCTACGGCGGGCTACCAGGCTGAATTTCTTGAAGCCACCGGGCTGTGCATTAAGCGCGATTCGGGCGAACTCATCGACCGCTTTTGGGGCCGAGCGATGTTTCCGATTCATTCGCTGAGCGGCCGGGTCGTGGGCTTTGGCGGACGGGTACTGCGCAGCGACGCCAAAACGGCCAAGTACCTCAACAGTCCCGAGTCAGACATTTACCACAAGTCCCAGGTTTTGTATGGCCTTTTTCAGGCCAAGCAAGCGATAAGTCGTTCCAACAAAGTTTACCTCGTCGAGGGCTACACCGACGTTATCAGCATGCATCAGGCGGGCGTGCATAACGTGGTTTCGTCGAGCGGAACCGCCCTGACGCTCGAACAAATTCGCTTAGTTAAGCGCTTGACCGAGCACGTTACCCTGCTCTACGACGGCGACAAGGCAGGGATTCGCGCGTCGTTTCGCGGCATTGATTTGCTGCTCGAAGAAGGACTTTATGTGCGCGCTGTGCCCTTGCCGGCAGGCGAAGATCCCGATTCGCTCGCCCGATCGATGGACGCCGAGTCGCTCAACGCCTTCCTCACGGAGCACGAGGTGGATTTCATGCAGTTCAAGGTCGAAGCCCTGACCGACGAGGGCGCGGCCCAAGACCCGATTCGCCGGGCCGAAGTGGTGCGCGACATAGTGCAGTCCGTCGCCAAAATTCCCAACGCCATCCTGCGCGAAGTGTACCTGCGCGACAGCGCCCAGCGCTTGGGCATCGACGAGCGCAACCTGCACGCCGAGATGGAGCGGATTCGGGGCGCCGAGCTCAAAAACGCCAGCCAGCGGCGCCCCGAACGCGACCCCTACGAAGACCCCACTCCGCCCGAAATGCAGGTGCAGCGGCCGCAGGCTCCGCGACCCATGGCCGTCGAAGACGCCCTGGTCCGCGTGCTGCTGCAGCACGGAAGCGACCGCGTCAAATGGACCGGCCCCGACGGGCTCGAACACGAAGACGCCGCTGCCGCACTCATCCTCGACGACTTGAGTGCCGACGAACTGGCGTTTGGCCACGAACCCTACCAGCGCATTTACCACGAGATGCTCGCGGTGTGGTCGGCCGAAGAACGCATTTTGGGACCCGAGCACTTCGTGCGCCACGAGGACCCGAACTTGGCCTCAACCGCCGCCGAGTGCCTGACAGAGCGCCACCAGCTCGCCGACTGGTCGCGCAAAAGCATCTACATCGGCTCCATCGAAGACCAGCTCTCGAACCACGTGCACGAGTGCCTGCTCCGCTTTAAAGAGCACCGCTTAGAGGACCGCATTCGCGAGGCGGTAGCAGCCCTCTCTGCCCTCACAGACCCGTTGGAGCGCGAGGCCAAGCTCAGCGAATTTGTGCGCATCCAAGCCCTGCGCAACGCCTTGCGGGCTGAGCTCCAGCGCGTGGTATGATGGTTGTACCTTGGTCGTCATGAATGCATTTAACCGCCCTTCGTGGGGTGTTCGACTCATCGCCCGCACCTTGGCGGCCTTTGCGACGGCGTGGATTCTTCCGAGCGTAGACCTCGATAAGTTTACCACGGCGATCTGGCTTTCGGTTGTGCTGGCCCTGCTGAACAGCACCGTCCGCCCCCTTTTGGTGCTGCTGACGATTCCCTTGACCGTCGTTTCGTTCGGACTATTTGTGCTGGTGATCAATGCCGGCGTAGTGCTTCTGGCGAGCGACTGGGTCGACGGCTTCACCGTGGGCGGATTTTGGTCCGCGCTGGCCTTTAGCGTCGTGTACTCGATCTTCTCAAGCATGCTCGAAGGTCAGTGGCGGATGCGCGTGGCTCGCATGAAAAACGGAGCCTAGCCCTGCCCAACGACGCCGCCGGCCACAATGTACTTGAGGACCTCCGCGGGCTTGCCGTGAAGCGGCTCGACGTAGGACTTGGGAACCACAAACAACTGCCCAGAAATGGCCAAGGAATGCGGAACGTACACGGCGATGAGCTCGCCGTCGTCGGCTCCGAGTTCAGCAAGTGCTTGATCGGTGACAAAGCCAACCCGGCGCACGCCTGAATCGGGGTGCAGCTTGAGGAGAACCGCCTGCTCAAACCCCTTCTTTTTGCCCGTCAGCGACTTCATCATGTCTTTGGCGGAGCTGTAGACCAGCTTTACCAACGGCAACTGCTCGAGCATGCGGTCAATCAGTTTGACCAGCGGAGAACGAACGGCAAAATTCCCTAAAAAACCGATAAGCGTGATTCCGACCAGCAGCGTCAGCAGCCCCAGGCCCGGAAGGTCAAAGGGAATCAACGAGTCGAGGGTATTCAGCGCCCAGTAGAGCACATACACGGTAAGGGCCAGCGGCGTGGTATACAGCAGACCTTGAACAAAGTAGTTGATGACGCGAGTTTTCATAACACGGGGTATTGGTGTCGTTGTTTTTTGGGAAGGCCGGCCACCACTAAGTTGTAGGACTGGCGAATCCAGCTGGCGACGGAGCGCGACGGAGCGCTTCCGTCAAGGCGCACGGCGCTCCAGTGCACGGGGCTCATGTGCGAAGCGCGTTCCAGGCAGGGGTATTCGGCCCGCAGGTCGTCGAGGATTTCGGGCGGAAACTTGAGCGCCATCCCCACGGGCTCGGGCTCGTCCAGCGGCAGGATGGCAAACATTTTACCCGCAACCTTTAGGACGAGATGTTCGGGCCCAAAGGGCATGGTCACTTCGGCGTGCGGAAGTTCGGCGGCGTAGGCAAGGGCTTCGTCTCGATTCACACCGCTAAAGTTCGCGAATTGGGTCCCAAAAATGAGCGCCAAAGTTCTGAATTTGATCGTTTTCGACGCGGATGCCTTCGGCTTCAAGCTGCTGCTGCATCGCCGTGAACCCGCCGAAGTGGCGCTTGCCCGTCAGCACACCAAGGCGGTTGACCACCCGATGCGCAGGCACGTCGGGCAGGCTGTGGGCCGCATTCATAGCGTAGCCGACGGTTCGGGCTCCACCCGCGCTGCCGAGGTAGCGGGCAATGGCACCGTAGCTGGTGACTCGGCCTTCGGGAATTTGGCGCACGACGGCGTAAACCCGCTGAAAAAAATCAGATTCTGGGGCGCTCACGCGAAGCGAAACTTGAGGTAGGTGATGGTCTTGCCCTTATCCATGAACAGCCGTTCGTAGTAGGTCTGGCTGGCAAAAGCCACGTGGTCGGGATAGGGTTCAAGCTGGCGGTAGACGTCGTGGTAGCTTTCGAGCACCTCGTGGCCTTGGAGCTCGAGAATTCCGTTCAGGTATCCGTGAAGAAATTCGCTGTCGGTCTTCAGGTGGAGCAGGCCGCCCGGCTTGAGAAGGCGACGGTAGCGGGCCAAAAACTCGGGGTTGACCATGCGGTGCTTGGCGCGCTGAAACTTGATTTGGGGATCGGGGAACGTGATCCACAGCTCATCGATTTCTCCGGGCGCAAAGGCCTGCTCGAGCCACTCCACGCGGGTGCGTAAAAAGCCCACTTGGTTGAGGCCTTCGGCTTGGGCTTCTTTGGCGCCCTTCCAGATGCGGGCTCCCTTGATGTCGATGCCGAGGTAGCTCTTTTCGGGCTCGCGCTTAGCCAGGGCTACGGTGTATTCGCCCCGTCCGCAGCCGAGTTCGACTACGAGCGGACGTTCCGAGGTAAAAAACTGGGCCTTCCACTGCCCGCGCAGGCCAAAGTCCCCTAAAATTTCTTCTTTGCTCGGCTGGACGACGTGGGCCATCGCATCAAGCTCGGCGAATTTGGCGAGTTTGCCTTTTCCCATGGGTCAAAGGTAGGCCTGCCCTGAGGTCGGCTGAAGGTCGAGGAGGCGCGCCTGAACGCTGCGCTCGCCGCGGTATTCGTTCCACGAAAGCTGGAACGCGGCGTCGACCAGGCCCTCGGGGACGGGGTCGTCGCCCCACTGAAAGTGAATGCCCCGCAGCGAACGCTGGCGGAACGGATCAAAGAGTTCGACCTGAAGGTGCTCGCCCTCGGCGCCCACTTTTTTGGTGTAGGCGAGCTCCACGCCGCGCACGCCCCACACGGGCGCGGGGTTTCCCACGCCAAAGGGTTCGAGCCGATCCTGCAGCTGCAAAAGCCGCGGCGTGACCTCGTCGACCCGAAGCACCACGTCAACGGCAATTTGGGGCTGGCGCATCGCCTCGGGCCAGCGGCGGTCTACGGCCGCGTTTAGCGCGACCCTAAAATCGTCGAGGTTTTCGGGCTTGCAGGTCATGCCCGCGGCGGCTTTGTGTCCGCCAAACTGGATCAGGTGCGCGCTGGCGTCGTCAAGGGCGGCATACAAGTCGAGTCCGGGGGCGCTCCGCGCGGAACCCGAAAGCACGCCCTCGTGTTCGGTAAAGGCTACGACGGGGCGGTAAAAGCGCTCGGCCACGCGCTGCGCAATCAGGCCCACGATACCCTTGTGCCAGTCGGGGTGGTAGAGCACCAGGGCGAGGTCGTCGCTGACGGATTCGGCCATTTCGAGGGCTTCGTCGACCATGCGGCGCTCGGTGCTGCGGCGCGTTGTGTTGAGGTCGTGGAGGTCTTGGCTGAACTGCTCGATGGGCACCAAGTCAGTGGCGGTGAGCAGCTGCACGGCGCGCAGGCCGTGGTCCATGCGGCCGGCTGCGTTGATTTTGGGGGCGACGCTAAAACTTAGGTCGCGGGCGCTCACGGGTCCGCGCCGCTCCCCGATCAGCGCTTGGAGGGCGGGTCGCGGCTGGCTGTTGATCAGTTCCATGCCCTGCATCAGCCAGCGCCGGTTCAGCCCGACCATCGGAACCATGTCGGCCGCAATACTCAGTGCCAGCAGGTCATGGTGGGCGTCAAGCGGAGCCGAATCAAGGCCCGCCGCGTCGTAGGCGCTTCGCCACAGCATGTACCCGACGCCGCAGCCCGAGAGGTAGGTGTGGCCGAACCGGCAGTCGCTCCGCAGCGGGTCGAGTACCGCCAGGGCGTTGGGCAGGCGATCTTCAGGCTGGTGGTGGTCGGCGACAATCACGTCGAGCCCTTGGGCCACGGCGTAGTCGATTTCGTCAAAGGCCTTCACCCCGCAGTCGAGGGCGATGAGCACCGTGGCGCCCAGTTCGACGGCTCGGTCGATGCCCGCCTTCGAGAGGCCGTATCCTTCGCGGTAGCGATCGGGAATGTAGGCCTCCGTGCGCCATCCGCCGGCCTTGAGGGCGAGGGTTCCGACCGACACCGCGGTGGTTCCGTCGACGTCGTAGTCGCCAAAGAGGAACACGAGTTCGCCTTGGGCGCGGGCGACGGCAAGGCGTTCAGCGGCCTCGGGCATTCCAGCCATATCGAGCGGGTTCACTTCGCCCGGGTCGGTGCCCTGAATCCAGTCGCGCACTTCGTCAAGGTTGCGAAATCCGCGTAGGGCCAGGAGTTCGGCCATGGGCCGGTCGATCTGCTTCTCGAGCGCGGTGACCGCCTCGGCATCGGGCTTGGGCGGCAGCGTCCACCACTTGCGTCGCGTGCGGCTCATGCTTCGTTGCGGCGCTGGGTTTGGTAAATCGCGGCCTGGTGCTGAACCGAGTAGCGGTGCACCAGTTCAAAAAAGGCTTTGACGTACTTCGGATCGAGGCCCTGAGCCTGCGCTTGGGCTTCGCGCTGTTCAAGCATGTCGATCCAGCGGTCCATTTGAAAAACGCTGGCTCCCTGCTCGAGCTTTCGGTGGGCCAGGCGTTCTACGATGGCTTGGCGCTGCTGAATCAGCTCCACAAACTGGGCGTCGATTTGGTCGAGCGCCTCGCGGTCGGAACTCAAGCTTTGTGCAAGGGCGGCCGGATCAGACAGCTCGAGGTAGCGCGCCAGACGGTCGAGCAAGGCCGAAAGGCGAGCCGGGGTTAGCTGCTGGGCGGCGTCGCTTAGCGCTTCGTCGGGCTGCGGATGGATTTCGATCATAAGTCCATCGAGCGCGAGGTCCATCGCAATTTGGGCGACCGATTCGACCAAGTCGCGCTGCCCGGCAATGTGGCTGGGATCGCAAAAAATGGGGAGTTCCGGGGCCAGTCGGCGCAGTTCAAAACTGAGCTCCCAGCGCGGGTCGTTGCGGTAGGGCTCGGGGTGGGTGGCAAAAAATCCGCGGTGAACGGCTGCCAAGTCACTCATTCCGAGCTTGTCGAGGCGTTCGAGGGCCCCTAGCCACAGGCCCACGTCGGCGTGAATGGGGTTTTTAACCAGCACCGGCAGCGCGGACCCCTTGAGGGCTTCGGCAATCTCTTGCACATAAAACGGATTCACCGTGGTGCGCGCGCCGATCCACACGGCGTCGGCCCCGGCGGCGAGGGCTCGCTCGACGTGCTGGGGATTGCCCACCTCAACGACAAACGGAAGCCCCACTTCGGCCCGCATAATCTGGAGCCACTCGAGGGCATTGTAGCCTGCGCCCTCAAACGCGCCCGGGCGGGTGCGTGGCTTCCACACTCCAGCCCGAAACAGCTGCGTGCGTCCGTCGGCCTTGAGGGCCCGCGCGGTTTCGAGCACCTGATCCAGCGATTCAGCGGAGCAGGGCCCCGCAATAACCCAGGGTTCCCCAGAATTAGGACTCCAGGGGCCAAAGGGCCGGTGGCGTCGGGCGGCAGCACTCATTCGTCGTTCTTTTTAGCGGAGCTCGGCGCTCCTTCTAGAACAACCACGAGCTCGCCCCGCGGTTCAACCTCCGCAAAATAAGCTTGCAGCTCTGCGGCCGTCCCCCGGTGGTAGGTCTCGTGAAGCTTGCTGAGCTCGCGCACTACGCACATTTTGCGGTCCGGCCCAAGCCATTCGACAACCTCGTCGAGCAGCTTGCGCAGACGGTGCGGCGACTCATAGGCCACTAGGGTTCGGGCTTCGGTCCGCCAGCTTTGGATGCGCGTTTGGCGGCCTTTCTTTTGCGGAACAAACCCCTCAAACACAAAGCGGTCGCAGGGAAATCCGCTCGCCACCAGCGCAGGGATGAGCGCCGTGGGACCGGGAAGCGCCTCGACGGCGATGCCGGCCTCAATGCAGGCGCGGACCAGCAAAAACCCGGGGTCGCTAATGCCCGGAGTTCCTGCGTCGCTTGCGAGCGCCACGTGGCCGGAGCTTTCGGCGATAAGGCGCACAAGCCCGGCCGCTTGGGCGTGCTCGTTGTGCATGTGGTAGGGGCGAAGCTTGGCCTCTAAACCTAACAGGGTCAGAAGCTTACCGGTCGTTCGGGTGTCTTCGGCCAGCACGACGTCGGCCTCCACCAGCGCGGATTTGGCGCGGTCGGTGATGTCTCCGAGGTTACCCAGCGGAGTCGGCACAAGCACCAGTTTGCCCATCTACTCGAAGCGGGCGTAAACCAGCGCCATAAATCGGTCGGCTACGTCGGGCGTTTTGCTCCAATCGTAGTCGGGTTGCACAGCTTCGCGAATGAAGGTTTCGCACTCGGCCTTAGACTCTAAGGTCGCCAGGTAGGCCACGATGCGCTGGTAATCGTGGTCGTCTCCGCCAAAAAGGTGCTTCACAAACGCAAGGCGATCGTTCAAACCAGCGTTCAGGTTGGCGTAGCGCGCATTGACCGACTTGGCCGCTGCGGGTTGCTGGTTGCTAGTTGCTGGTTGCTCGTTGCTGGCTGCGGGTTGCTCGCTGCTGGTTGCTGGTTGCTCGCTGCTTGCTGCTGGTTGCTCGCTGCTGGTTGCTAGCTGCTCGCTGCTGGTTGCTGATTGCTGGCTGCTGCTTGCTGGTTGCTCGCTCAGGGTGGCTAGGTGGTCGGTTAGCGCGGCGTCGAGGCGCGACTCGGCTGCGGCCTGTAGGGCGGCGAGCTGGGCTTGGAGTTGGGCTTGAGCGGCGGCTTGGGCTGCGGCTTGAGCTTGTGCGAGCTCGGCCTGGGTGGCGGCAAATTGGGCTTCGGCCTGAGCCTTAGCAGCGGCTACTTCGGCGCGGAATTTCGCTTGATGCGCCTGCACCAAGAGCGATTCGAGGAGTTGGAGGTCGGCCGCGTTGGGCACCTCAGAATGAAGGGCAGATTGGAGGCCAGAAAGGGCCGAAGAGAGGGCGGTGCTCATGGTGGAAAGCCGTAGTTTAGCAGAAGTGGAAAAGTACGAAATGTTCCAAGAGCGAGCGCCCCGTTCCGGGCATATTGAGGTGATTGCGGGCTCCATGTTTTCGGGTAAGACCGAGGAGCTCATTCGCCGCCTCAAGCGTGCGCAAATCGCACAACTTAAGGTGATGGTTTTCAAACCACTAACCGATAACCGATACGCCGACACCGCGGTGGTCACGCACGATGAAGGGCGCATGGATGCCCGGCCAGTGGTTTCGTCGCGCGAAATTTTAGATGCCGCAAGCGGTTCAGAAGTGGTTGGATTAGACGAAGCGCAGTTCTTTGATGCCGAAATCGTGCACGTAGCCAATGCGCTTGCAGATAGCGGTAAGCGCGTGATTGTCGCCGGCCTCGACATGGATTTTAATGGAGTCCCCTTCGGACCCATGCCCCAACTCATGGCGGTAGCTGAGTATGTCACCAAGGTGCACGCAATCTGCGTGCGGAGCGGAGAACTTGCGCACTATTCGCACCGGCTGACGCCCGATTCGACCCAGGTGATGCTGGGCGACCGGCGCACCTATGAACCGCTATCGCGCGCTGAGTTTGTGCGCGAACGCAACCAAAATACCTAAACGTGACGGCGCCGAGTTGGACGTTGCGGCAGCTTGCCGAAGTGCTCCAGGCTGAGCTTCGGGCGGCCAACCCCGATGCGTGGGTGCGCCGCATGGCGACTGATTCGCGAACTACCCAAACCGAGCCAGCCCTTTTTTGGGCCTTAACCACGCCCTCGGGCGACGGACACCGTCACCTGGCCGAGGCCTTGGAGCGCGGGTGCGTGGCCGCCGTGGTCGCCCGCACATCATGGGCGGAGCATGCGGTTCCAGATCTCGACGTGCTCCTGGTCGACGACGTTTGGGCGGCCCTCTTTGCCTTGGCGCGGTCCCACCGGGCCGCGTACCGCGGCCCGGTGGTAGCCGTGACCGGCTCCAACGGAAAAACCAGCGTCAAAGAACTTCTGGCCCACCTTCTGGGCGACCCGACGGTCGCCCGCAGTCCCCGCAGCTACAACTCCAAGCTCGGCGTGCCCCTCTCGGTGCTGCACTTTGCGCTGGACGCCTCGATGTGGATCGTCGAAGTCGGCATCTCAGAGGCGGGCGACATGGCGCGCTTCACGCCCTGGTTGAAGCCCACCCAAGGAATCTTCACGGGCCTCGGCGACGCCCACGACGCCGGCTTCGCCAGCCGCGAAGCCAAGCTCACCGAAAAATTGTCGCTGTTTGCCGGGGTAGCGTCGGTGCTGGTTCCCGACCGCGGAACGGGCACGGGTGAGGGCGCCCCCGAGGCAGGGATTCCCGGTATTACGTTGCGCCCGGCGGGCTCGGTGCTGCGCACCGAAGCCGGATTTTGGGTCGGCCCCGACAGACAAAAATTTGCGGTTCCGACCGAATCAGAGGCCGAGCGGTCCAACGCGCAGCTCGCGCTGGCCGCCTGCTACGAGCTGGGCCGGATTCCGCACGATTTTGACCAGCGGCCGCGCGGACCCTTGCGCGTGGAACGGCGCGCCGCCCGCTGGGGCGGCGGCGCGCTGCTCGTCGACCGCTACGCGCTCGACGAGGCCTCGGCCTTCGAGGCCTTAGAACTGCTGGCGCAGGAGGCGGCTACGCCCAAGACGGCCTTGATCTTCACCGCCCATCCGGAGCGGTGGACCGAGCCGGTGGCGCGCTGGTCCGCACAAATGCCCGGGCTGAAGATTGTGGTCTGCGCCCCCCACGACCCTGCGCCCGATTTGGGTACCGAAGGCGCGGTGTTGCTCAAAGGACACGGCGTGGAGTCCGCCTTAGAGGAACGACTCGCCCGACAGCACGACAGCATGGTGGAGCTCGACGTCGACGCGCTGGCCGCGAATTTGCGGCACTACCGCTCGCTGCTGCCGCAGGGTACGCGCATTATGGCGATGCTCAAAGCCAACGCTTATGGGCTCGGAGCGGTTCCGGTGGCCCGTGCCCTCGAGCGGCATAGGTTGGATTACCTCGGCGTGGCCTACCCCGAGGAGGGCCGCGAACTTCGCGAAGCCGGAGTGCGCACGCCCATCATGGTGCTGAATCCGGGAGATCCTTCGTTTGAATTGATGCTCCGCTACCGGTTGGAGCCCGAGATTTTCAGCTGGGAACGCCTTCGGGCGTTTAGCGATGCCTTTGCACGGCACCCCGAGTCCCTGGGTGAGGTGCTGGTTCACATCAAGGTCGACACGGGAATGCATCGGCTGGGGTTTGCTCCGCACGAAGGCCGCGCGGTGGCCGAGGCGGTTCGGGCGATTCCGGGGGTGCGGGTGGCGTCGGTGCTGAGCCATTTCGCGGCGGCTGAAGACGAGCATCACGATGTGTTCACGCGCCAGCAGTGGGCGCAGTTCAGCCACTTTGCCGACCAACTCGAGACGGGGCTTGGAACGAAAATTTGGCGCCACATGGCCAACACGGCGGCGGTGGCGCGGCATCCTTGGGCGGCGGGCGACATGGTCCGCTTAGGTATTGGGCTGATGGGAGCCTCGCTGGATGCCCGCGACGCACAGGCCCTGCAGCCGGTGGTGCATGTGACCACTACGGTCAGCCAAATTCGCCACGTGCCTGCAGGCGAAGGCATTTCCTACGGAGCTACTGACGCCGCCGACCGCGAGCGGGTGATTGCCACGCTGCCCATTGGGTATGCTGACGGAATTCCGCGCGCCTTGAGCAACGGAGTGGGCCGGGCCTACGCCAACGGTTGCTACCTGCCGATTGTGGGCCGGGTTTGCATGGACATGCTGATGGTCGACGCCACCGGGGTGCCGCTGGCGGTGGGTGACCGTGTCGAGCTTTTAGGTCGCCACGTGACCCTTGAGTCGGTGGCCGCAGCCTGCGGAACCATTAGTTATGAGGTGCTTACGGGACTCTCGCCCCGGCTGCCCCGCTTGGCCGCCCACGGTCTTTAGGCTATCTTTCTGCTCGTGGAGCGTCAATTTATCGCCATTTTGATTCGGGCCGCGGCGATTTTGCTGCCCTGGTGGGACCTCGGAACGGGGGTGGCGCTGGCGTTGGCCGCGCTGCTTTCGCTGGTCGCGGCTCGCGGGCGATGGAAGGCGCTGCCCGTCGACGTGGCCCTGTGGTCGGGCTTTGCCGCCGTCGCAGCGAGCGCGCTGTGGACCGAGGCGGCGAGTATCGAAACACTGCTGCGATGGTCGCCCCTACTCTGGGTGCCGCTGGCTCTTCGCCGACAGCACCGCGCGTGGCACGAGGGCCTTATTGCGGGAGGAATCCTGGTTTCGCTCGTGCTCCTGGGCAACGGTGGGTTTGCGGCGTTGCAAAGCCAAAGCTGGGGCCCGCTGTTTTACCGCGATTTTGCGCAACTGGCGCACCAGCACAGCTACTTGACGCTGTACCTCGGACTTGCAGCGGCAGCATTGGTCACCGACTTGCGCTTTCAGGGTGCGGTACGGCCGGTAGTTCTCGGGCTTTTTGCATTGGTCGCTGTACTTGCCGGAAGCCGAATGGGTTTGGTGGCGGTGGTACTCGGTGGGCTGTGGTGGTATTCGGGGCGAGGCCCAGCGGGTGGTCGCAGGGGGTCGCTATCGTGGGGAATTGCCCTCGCCGCAGTGCTTATCACGGCCGTAGCCTTGGTGCCCTCTGAGCGTAGCCTGGGCAAGCTGACCAAGACTGATCCCTACTGGGCGACAGGTTCAGTTGACACGAGGGTGGTTCAGGCCCAAGCAGCCTGGGCCGTAATCACGAACGACCCGTGGCGGGGCGTTGGCGTGGACGCCGTGCAAGCCCACCTTGAGGAGCGCTACCGAGCGCAGAACTACCGCTTTGGACTGAAGCGCCACCTCAACGTGCACAACCAATTTTTGCAGCTCTGGGCGGGAATCGGACTGTATGGATTGGGTCTTTGGGCCTTAGGTCTTGCCTTCTGCGCGCAAAAATCGTCGTGGAATAGAGGCGCCCAAGCTTTGGCGCTCACCCTAGTATTTTTACTCGCAACCGAGTCCATGCTTGAGCGGGCGATGGGCGTGGTGCTTGTTGCCGCTGTGCTCTACCACAGCTTGCCTCGGCGCA
Source organism: Bacteroidota bacterium (assembly GCA_016868755.1). Classification (GTDB taxonomy): domain Bacteria; phylum Bacteroidota; class Bacteroidia; order Flavobacteriales; family Schleiferiaceae; genus TMED14. Next base: position 29,207 of record VGFU01000008.1, read on the forward strand.
TTGACGGCACCCGGCGCTAGCTCACCATTTGGCGCGGTCGAGCAGGCCGCGCAACGTCGCTCTAAGCGTGCTAAGGCTCGGCTCTTCTGGCCCGGAATAAATCAAACCGAGGAGCTTTGGTTGTTGGGCTTGCAGCCATTCTTGTGGAAGCGCCCCGCGTTCCAAGCGCCATGCTTCGCGCAGCAAACGCTTTATTCGGTTGCGGACTACCGCCCGCTTAAAGTGCTTTTTTGGCGCAGCGACCAGTACCTGAACACCGCGATCCAGTGGTTCGGGCGAGGCGGTCCAAATTAGGCGCAATCCGGAATCTCCCGTACTTCGGGATGATCGGCTAAAAAGGAGCCCGATGGAGGTTCGCGACTTCAAGCGCTCCTCGCGGGGGAAGCGCACGTCCAGCATTACTTGCTTTTGTTGGCTTCGTCGACGTAGGCTTCGAGGGCCTGGGCCATTGAGGCGAATTTGGGCGAGGGAACCGGAACGTCCAAGATCAAGTTGTGCTCGCGGGCGGCTTGGTGCGTGGTGCTCCCAAAGGCGGCGATGCGGGTGCCATCTTGCACGAAGTTGGGAAAATTCTTAAACAGTGACTTGATGCCCTCGGGACTGAAAAACACAAGCATGTCGTACTTGACTTCGTTCAAATCACTAAGATCAGAAGCCACGGTTTGGTACATTATCGCACGGGTCCACTTGATGTTGGCCGACTCGAGGGCCGAGGGCACCTCAGGATTTAGCACATCAGACGTGGGCATCAAGAAGTGCTCTCCGCGCTGCTTTTTCAGCGTCGGAACCAGGTCATTAATGTTTGACTTGGCGGGGTAAATCTTGCGTTTGCGGTACGGAACAAACTTTTGCAAGTAGAACGCTACGGCTTCAGAGGTGCAGAAGTACTTCCACTCGGGGTTGATGGCAACGCGCATTTCTTCACACATGCGAAAGAAATGGTCAATCGCATTGCGACTCGTAAAAATAAAGGCCTTAAAGTCACCTAGGGCGATTTTGTCTTTGCGGAATTCCGCAGCAGACACGCCTTTGACTTGGATAAAAGGACGAAAGTCAATCTTGAGCTTATGCTTTTCGGCCAGGAGCATGTAGGGGTTATTGCCCGCCTGTGACTCCGGCTGGGAGACCAGAATGCTCTTTACTTTACGTTTGCGCTCAGCCAATGATAGATCCATAACCAGGGAATCGCTTCCAGGGCGCAAAGGTACGCAATTCTAAAGTATAAAGGACCGGGCCCCGAGGTTACATAAATATAAGCGGCGCGAAATAAGGAAGTTAAATAAAGGGCGCCGAATACAAATGCGAGCAGACCAAGACTAAGGTTGGGGTGGGGTTCTTGACCTGCAGCTCGCCACCACGCAAAGGGGACCGCAAGAATTAAAAGCAACGGTACAAGGACCATGCGAAACTGATGGTATGCTTGGTGGGCTCGTACTGCGTTCCAAATGAAGCCTGCCACACTGTGCACGAGCCAAGGTGCGAGCAGCACGATTCCAGAACGTACGGGATTTAGCCCCGCACTCACATAAAGGAGACCCACGGCGAGGCCCATGGACAAAAGTGTAATGGCGTTTCCCCATGCTACAGGCCAACCTTCAACCCAAAGCTGAAGGCTCCAACGCATGACGCGACGTCGCCCTTGGGCATTAGGAACCCAGAGCACGGCGAGCACCCAAAGTCCAGCAACGCCCAAGGCGTACCACCACCAGGATACCGGATTAAACGAGTCGCCGTACATGCCGCGAAGGTAGCCGTCAGCGCCAAAAAAAAGCCCGAGCAAATAGCCCGGGCCAAGGAATTAGGATCCGTACGTCAACTTACTTAGCAAGTACGGTGACGGTGTTGCCTGATACTTCGACGACACCGCCATTGATGGCTACGAACTCGCTACCTTTTGCCGTGTCAATCTTGACTCGGCCCGAGGTCAATGCGGCCATTATGGGAGCGTGATCAGTAAGGATTTGAAACAAACCTTCGGTCCCGGGTAGTTGCACGGCCGTAGCGGTTCCTGAAAACAGGTTGCGCTCGGGAGTAATGATGTCGACGTGAAGGGACATTCTCTGGGCGTATTAGGCTTCTGCAAGCATTTTTTCGCCGGCTGCGATGGCCTCTTCAATCGAACCTTTGAGGTTGAACGCCGCCTCCGGGTACTTGTCGAGCTCGCCGTCCATGATCATCGTGAAGCCTTTGATGGTTTCCTTGATGTCTACGAATACACCTGGGATGCCGGTGAACTGCTCGGCAACGTGGAAGGGCTGAGAAAGGAAGCGCTGAACGCGGCGGGCGCGGTGCACGACCATCTTGTCTTCTTCAGAAAGTTCTTCCATACCCAAGATGGCGATGATGTCTTGAAGCTCCTTGTAGCGCTGCAAAAGCTCTTTAACGCGCTGTGCGCAAGCGTAGTGCTCCGCACCCACGACCTCGGGGGTCAAGATGCGCGAGGTAGAGTCCAGTGGATCTACGGCCGGGTAGATGCCCAACTCCGAAATCTTGCGCGACAGTACCGTGGTAGCATCCAAGTGGGCAAAGGTGGTTGCCGGAGCAGGGTCGGTCAAGTCGTCCGCCGGTACGTATACCGCTTGTACGGAGGTGATCGAACCCGACTTGGTTGAGGTGATGCGCTCCTGCATCGAGCCCATTTCGGTTGCCAGAGTCGGTTGGTAGCCTACAGCCGAAGGCATGCGGCCGAGGAGGGCCGACACCTCAGAACCTGCTTGGGTGAAGCGGAAGATGTTGTCTACGAAGAACAGGATGTCTTTACCCTGACCGCTTCCTTCGCCGTCGCGGTAGTACTCGGCCATAGTTAGGCCCGAAAGGGCTACACGGGCACGGGCACCCGGAGGCTCGTTCATTTGACCGAACACGAAGGTTGCTTTAGATTCTTTGAGCTCGTCTTTGTTGACTTTGCTGAGGTCCCATGATCCAGCCTCCATTGAGTGGATGAAGTCTTCGCCGTAGCGAATAATGCCGGCCTCGATCATTTCGCGGAGCAGGTCGTTTCCTTCGCGGGTGCGCTCACCGACGCCGGCGAACACCGAAAGTCCGCCGTGGCCCTTGGCGATGTTGTTGATGAGCTCCTGGATGAGTACGGTCTTACCTACACCGGCACCCCCGAACAAACCAATTTTACCTCCCTTGGCGTAGGGCTCGATGAGGTCGATGACCTTGATGCCCGTCAAGAGCACCTCGGTAGCGGTTGAAAGATCTTCAAACTTCGGGGCCGCGCGGTGAATGGCGAGACCTCCGTTAGACATGTCGATTCCGCCAATGCCGTCGATGTCGGCTCCGACCACGTTGAATACGCGACCGCGAATTTGCTCGCCGGTCGGCATCGCGATGGGCTGGCCCAAAGCAACAACCTCTTGGCCGCGGGTAAAGCCGTCGGTGGAGTCCATCGAAACCGCGCGCACGGTGTCTTCACCAATGTGCTGCTGGGTTTCAAGGATCACTTGCTGTCCGTTGGGTCGCGTTACAATCAACGCGTCATAGATTTTTGGAAGGGCCTGTGCGTCTTCGAAGTAGACGTCTACTACAGGGCCAATGACCTGGGCAATTTTACCTTTTGCGTTCGCCATGGTTGTGCGGAATGGAGTAATTCTGAATTCGGGTGCAAAGGTACGACCTAAGCACCTTGCTTACCTAGGGTTTGGAAGCAATAAAAATGAAAAAGCGCAGTAAGCGGCCAAATGAGAATATTGAGCCCGACAAGGGCTCCGCTGACCAACGACAGCACGGCCCAAAGGAGCACGGAGGGGAGCAAGGTTCCAAACGAAGCAGCGCAAACCTTAACGCTCCAAGTTAAGGACTGTAGAACACCCATGTTGCGGTAGACCAGGGCCAAGGGCGCAAGCCAAAAAAGGGTGGTACTTGCCAAAGTGAATAGGGCCAATGCTGAAAGCCCATAGGCGGACGTTGACCAATCTACTTCATCGGTCAAGGCCTTAACCAGACCTTCGGGATTCTGAGCGTAGCTTTCAGTCAAGCGCTGAAGCTGGTCGCCGTAAAGCGCAGAAAGCGATACCCCAAGCACGATAGATAGGCCCAATAGGAGTAGGACCATCATGCTTCCGAGGGCGAGCATGCGCGGCCATCCCGACAAAGCAAGCCTAAGGGCCTGAGTGAATCGGAGTCCAGGCTCTGCTTCGGCAAGCGTTCCGAGCCCCACGTAGAGCATAGGCAGGAGAAACAGACTTGAAATCATGGCTAGGACCGGGTTAACGAGTCCGAGCATGTTGAGCGCCAAGGCGATAGCCCCAGTGGCCGCAAAGGGATAGGGGTGGCGGCGAAAGGCAGCTGCGGCCTGGCCGAAAGCATGGAGCATCATGGCGCGAAGTTCGTAAATATCTTTGCCCTGACCCCCTGACCGTGCATATTTATCGCCAGCTTTCGGATTTCGTTCCCCTCGGGCCCACCGTGGTGACGTTGGGAACCTTTGACGGGGTTCACCTCGGCCATCAGGCCTTGGTGCTGCGGGCAGTGGAGGCTGCTCGAGCCTGCGGCGGGACCGCTGTTTTGCTTACGTTGGAGCCTCATCCGCGCAAGCTCATTCATCCGGAATTTGTGCTTTCGCGCTTAACGCTGCCCGGGGAGCGGGCGGAGCTTTTGGCCGCCGCCGGCTTAGATGCGTTGGTCGAACACCCGTTTACCGCGGAATTTGCCCAGACGTCGTCGTTGGATTTTGTGCGCCGCGACCTGGTAGGCCACCTCGGAATGAAGCACTTGATCGTTGGGTACGACCATCGATTCGGCCGCAACCGCGAGGGCGATTTTGCACAGCTTCAGGAATTTGCCCAAGTTTTTGATTTTACCCTCGAGCAGGTTGATGCCGTAACCGCGGGCGATGTGGCCCTTTCGTCGACCAAAATTCGTGCGGCCGTTGCACAGGGGCGCGTGCGCGACGCCGAGCTGGGATTAGGTCGGGCGCATTTTGTGCGCGGAGAAGTGGTAGCTGGGCGCGGAATCGGCCGTGGGCTGGGCTACCGCACGGCCAATGTGGGCGGAATCCACCCGGACAAGGCCATGCCGCTGTTTGGCGTCTATGCTGTGGAGCTAGATTTTTGCGATTCCGACGGTCCCCGCGGCCTCGCCGGCGTCGCCAACTACGGGGTGCGCCCCAGTTTTGGTTCCGGCTCAGAACCTTTACTCGAGGTGCACTTGCTCGACGTCGAGGCTCAGGGCTATGGTCGCCTTGTCGAGGTGCGGTTTATCGACTTCATTCGTGCGGAGCAAACGTTTGAAACGCCTGAAGCGCTGAAGGCGCAGATTGCACGGGATGTGGAGCGGGCCCGAGTGTTACTTGCGGCGCGGTGCTAGATACTCGTTAATGGTTTCTTGTTCGCCGCCGCACGGACACCGGGTATTAGAAACGAGTAACTAGTTATCGGTTTACCGCCGCTTTTTCTTGGCCGAGGTTGTGTTCGGGCCCTTGCGGTGCCCTTTGCCGCCGCCTTTGCCCGAAGGTTTGCCGGAATTGCCGGAGCGTCCGCCGAATCCCGTAGAGCTCGACGACGAACCGCCAGGTTTGCGGGGGCTGCCCCAGCGGCTGCCGGCCTCGGTCGGACGGGTTTCGTCAAATTGTCCGCGCGTGGGGGCCGACGAACGCCCCGAGGGTCGATCGCTGAAGCGGTCGCCGGAGGCTCCGCCCGAAGCGCGCGAAGACGCCACGCCAAAGTCAATCGTTTTGTGCACGATATCGACCTCCTTGACCACGATGCGCAGCGGGTCGCCCAGGCGAAACTCCTTGCCCCAGCGCTCGCCGACGAGGCAATGGCGCTCGGAATCAACGCTGTAGTAGTCGTCGCGGAACTCGCGCAGGCGCACCAGGCCCTCGCAGGCGGTCTCGGGAACCTCGACAAATACGCCCCAGTCGGTGACGCCCGAGATGATTCCGTCGAACTGCTCGCCCACAAACTGCTCCATGTACACGGCCTGCATGTACTTGATCGACGAGCGCTCGGCGTCGGCGGCATTCTGCTCCCGCTGCGAACTGTGCTGGCAGAGTTCCTCAAGCGGGTCGGCCTTGGGCGACGGCTTGCCGTCGAGCGTGTCCTGCAGAAGGCGGTGCACCATCATGTCGGGGTAGCGGCGAATCGGCGACGTAAAGTGCGTGTAGTCGTCAAACGCGAGCCCGTAGTGCCCCACGTTTTGGGTGCTGTACACGGCTTTGGCCATGGTCCGCACCGTAAGCGTTTCAAGCATGTTGGCCTCGGGCGTGCCCTTGACCTGGCGCAGCAGGTCGTTGATCGAGCGGCGCACGTTGCCTGGGCTGTCGACCTGCATTTGGTAGCCGAGCGGACGTACAAACTGGCTGAGGGCGATCAACTTCTCGGGGTCGGGCTGGTCGTGGATGCGGTAGACCATAGTGCGCGGAGCCTGCTTCGTTCGGGCGTTCGGCTTTTTTCCTCCAGCGAACTCCGCCACCTCGCGGTTGGCGAGCAGCATGAATTCTTCGATGAGCTTGTTCGAGTCTTTGGCCTCTTTCACGTAGGCTCCGATCGGTTGGTTGTTGGCGTCGAGGCGGAACTTGACTTCGGCGCGGTCGAACGCGATGGCGCCGTCCTTCATGCGCTGGGCGCGGAGGGCCTTGGCCATGCGGTCCATGAGGCGGAGTTCCGAAGCAAGCGGATCGTCGTCGCCCTCGAGCACCGCCTGGGCCTCTTCGTAGGCAAATCGGCGGTCAGAATGGATCACCGTGCGCCCAAACCAGCGGTCGTGCACGGCCCCAGTCTCGTCCATGGCAAAAATGGCCGAAAACGTGAACTTGTCTTCGCGCGGACGCAGCGAGCAGACTTGGTTCGAGAGGATTTCGGGCAGCATCGGCACTACGCGGTCGACCAGGTAGACTGAAGTTGCGCGCTCGACGGCCTCTTGCTCGAGCAGGGTTCCGGGCCGCACGTAGTAGGTGACGTCGGCGATGTGCACGCCCACTTCCCACAATCCGGTTTCGAGCGGACGAATGCTGAGCGCGTCGTCAAAATCTTTGGCGTCGACCGGGTCGATGGTGAAGGTCAAGGTCGTTCGCATATCGCGGCGGCGGGCGATTTCGAGCGGATCCAACACCAGCGGAATCCGCGCGGCCTCGGCCTCCACCTCGGCAGGGAAGTTCCAGGGCAACCCAAATTCCTCCATGATGGCGTGGATTTCGGTCTCGTGCTCGCCCCGTTCGCCGAGGATTTCGACCACGTTGCCCACCGGAGCGCGTTCGGCGTCGGTCCATTCCACGAGTTCGAGCACGACCATTTGGCCGGCCTCGGCTCCGCCTAAATTGGGTTTCGGAACAAAAAAGTCCCGCCCGACTTTGCGTCCGTCGGTGAGAATAAAGGCACCCTGGGCGTGGGGCTGCACCTCGCCGACGTAGCGGCTGCGGGCGCGGTTGACGACTTCGACGACCTCGCCCTCAAACTTCTTGCCGGCCTTTTGGGGGTAAACAAGGACCTTGACGCGGTCGCCGCCAAAGGAACACCCGGTGCTGCCTTGGCGAATGTAGACGTCGTCCAAACCGGGGCCGCGCACGACGTAGGCGGCACCGCTCGAAATCAGTTCAATGGTCCCTGTGGCGTAGGCCAGTTCCATTTTTAGGCGGAATCCGTCGCCATCAACCTGAATTTGGTTCGTGCGGGTCAAGATTTCGAGGGCGCTGGTTACCAAGCTTTTACCAGTCCGCTCGTTCATGCCCGTTTCAAACGCCAAGTCGGCGGCCGTGAATTTGCGCCCGGGGCGCTTTTGAAAAAATCGAAGCAATCGGTTGGCCAGCGAAACCGCGTCCATCGAGCGGTGTGCCTTATTAATCTTGGGTCCTTTTTTGGGCATCTAGGCGGAATTCTTAGCTATTCAGGATCATCACTTGAGTAAAGGTCGCACAATTTTAGGCGGGCCGTGCAACCTTTGCGTTAAGGACGGCATCTTTTTACGGATTCGTTCCGCAGCAAGTGGAAGCATGGTACGCACACATTCACGGCGCTCTAAACGGCCGCCTGGATGCGCAGCGCGCACTCTATGAGGCGCTCGCGCCGAGGGTACTGCATACCTGCAAACGCTACTTCGTCGACGAAGCCGATGCTGAAGACGCTATGATACGCACGATGACCCAAATGTTCCACCAACTCGCGACGGTTCGAGAGCCCAAAGCCCTCCCGGCGTGGCTGCGCCGTACCGCCGTGAATGAGTGCCTGATGGAGCTGCGCCGCCGCAAGGCGGAATGGGTCGAACTCACCGATTTTCCCGAAACGGGTGCTTCGGCCACCGACGCACTGCACGACCGCGAGGCACTGTGGGCCCTGCTCCGCCAGCTGCCTGACGGGTACCGTACCGTCTTCAATATGTACGCACTCGAAGGCTACAGCCACGCCGATATCGCCGAACAGCTCGGGATTTCTGAGGCAACCAGCAAGTCCCAGTTGAGCCGCGCCCGCCAGTGGCTTCAGCGCCGTTTGGCTAACTTTAGTTTGCAATGAGCCCGAAGGACCTCGATAAGCTGTTTCGCAATGCCCTCGGTGAAGGCCAAGCCACTCCGCGCCCTGAGGCATGGGCCCGAGTAGCTCATGGGTTGCCCCAAGTCCAGCGCAAGCGCCGCATCCTTTGGTGGCCCTACGCCGCGGCCGTATCAGTCGCCCTAGCCGCGGTCGGCACGTGGTGGATGACGCACTCGCGGCTAGAGGTCGCTCCAAGCCAGCAGCTCACAGCCAGCAACCAGCAGCTAGCCGCCAGCAACCGGCAACCAGCAACCAGCAACCAGCAGCTAGCCGCCAGCAACCGGCAACCAGCAACGAGTAACCAGTTGCCGCTAGCCGCGAGCAGCCACGGAAGTGCCGCCTTCGAGTTGGCCTTCTTGCCCCATATGGAGGCCGAATTGGGAGACGAGCGCGTTCCGTTGCTCGAGCGCCGAATAGCCCAGGCGGCGGTAGAAGCGGCTCCAGAATTTGCGCTGGCCCCCGAGGTTCCGCGCCGCAGGTATGCCCAATTAGCCGCAAGCGTGCAAAACGTTTGGGCGGCCGTTTCTGAATTCCGCGAGGCCGAAGTGCCCGTTGAAGTAACCGTTGAAGTGCACGTGCCAGCCGTGGTGCTTCAGCGCATTAATCAAACCCGAACGCTGGCAGAAAACCTCACGGAATCATGGTCAACTTTACCCTCAAGGCGGTCGCACTGACGGCCATTTTAGCATCGGCTGCGCCGCAACTTCGCGCCCAAGATGCCCCGCCGGCAATGCCTCAAGCTCCGGCTATGCCGCAAGCTCCGGCCGAGGCGCAATCCTCCGACAGCACGCAGTCCCGCGCCGCGCGCATGAGCGCCGAAATCGCTGCGGCCATTAGCGAGTACACCAAAGAAATGGCGGCGCTCGAAAAACAGATCCGCGACAAAGACATCACCAAAGAAGACGCGGAACGCCGCCGCAAAGAGCTTAACGACCGACTCGAAGAGCGTCTTGAGGCCATTGAAAGCATGGCCGAAGCCTGGGCCGACAACCTCGAGGAGTCGATCGAAACCCTCGAGCTGAACTTGGGAGAAAACTTGAAGTTGAACATTGAGCCCGCGAAACCCAAGCGAAAAAAGTTCAAGAAGAAGCTAGATGGAATGGTCCTACTGGTCGGCTCAAATACGCTTTTGAATGTCCCGACAACGGACATAGCCTCAGCCGATCTGTATTCAGGGGATTGGAATTCGAGCAATCGGTCTTCGACGTTTGGGATATACTTCACGAACCAACGTCGCTTAGGCCGCACGCCGTTGTGGGCTAAAAGCGGTTGGGGATTCACGGGATATACCTACGATTTTGGGCAAAAAATGCTCGCGGTTCCGCCGATGAACGGGGGTATTGCGTTGATTAGTCCGGCAAATTCGGTTGAGCTGCGTCGATCGAACTTGACCATGTCGTACTTCGAAGTCCCTTTGTCGCTGGTAATCAATCCGTCACGCCGTGGAAAAGGTTTGAGCTTTTCTGCTGGAGGCTTTACTGGAATTCGACTTGGAGGTACTCGCCAAATGGTATACCGGTCAGAGGGTATGGGTAGAGTAACCGAGACGACCAACGGGAATTTCTACGGGAGCCTGTTCAGCTACGGGCTTCAGGCCGAACTCGGCTTCCGTCGTTTCACCCTGGGGGTCCGTCAGAACTTTAACGAGCCTTTTGTAGTGCCCGCGACATGGTCCAGCACTCCTCCTCAGTTTTACAACGCCTCGGTGTTCGCCACCGTGCGCCTCTTTTAGGCCTTCGTTAAGGCAGGCCTAGGCAAGCGCCCCGCGGCTTCGGCTTGCGGGGCGTTTTTGCTTCATGGGCGCAACCTGGACCTAACAAAAAACCCCGAGCGCGAGCCCGGGGTTTCGATGATGCCGCGCTGCGGCAAAGCTTACATCACGCCTTGGTCGAGCATGGCGTCGGCCACCTTGACGAATCCGGCGAGGTTGGCGCCCTTGACGTAGTCAATGGTGCCGTCTTCGCGGGCTCCGTACTTCACGCACGAAGCGTGGATGCTCTTCATGATTCCGTGCAGGCGCTGGTCCACTTCTTCGCGGCTCCACGAGAGGCGCAGCGAGTTTTGGCTCATTTCGAGGCCAGAGGTCGAAACCCCACCGGCATTCGAGGCCTTACCTGGGCTGAAGAGAATGCGCGCCGCGTGGAACGCTTCTATCGCCTCAGGCGTTGAGGGCATGTTGGCTCCTTCGGCCACGCACTTCACGCCGTTGGCGATCAGGGCCTTGGCGTCGTCGCCGTTGAGCTCGTTTTGGGTCGCACACGGCATTGCGATGTCGCAGGCCACGCCCCACGGAGTCTTGCCGGCCACGAAGGTCGCCGACGGGTACTTCTTGAGGTAGTCGCTGATGCGTCCGCGCTCCACATTTTTAATGTGCATCACGTGGGCCAGCTTCTCGGCGTTGATGCCGTCGTTGTCCAAAATGTAGCCTGACGAGTCTGACAGGGTAAGAACGGTAGCTCCGAGCTCGGTCGCCTTTTCGGCGGCGTACTGGGCCACGTTTCCAGAACCTGAAACCACAACTTTTTTGCCCTTAAAGCCGTCGCCTTTGGTGGCGAGCATCTCTTGAGCGAAGTACACGGTTCCGTAGCCGGTCGCCTCAGGGCGTATCAGCGAACCGCCCCAGTTGAGGCCTTTACCGGTCAATACGCCGGTGAACTCGTTGCGAATGCGCTTATATTGGCCAAACATGAAGCCAATCTCACGTCCGCCTACGCCAATGTCGCCGGCGGGAACGTCGGTGTCGGCACCAATGTGGCGCGAAAGCTCAGTCATGAAGGCCTGGCAAAAGCGCATTACCTCGTTGTCGGACTTGCCCTTGGGGTCAAAATCTGAACCGCCCTTGCCACCGCCCATGGGCAAGGTGGTGAGTGAGTTCTTGAAAATTTGTTCGAAACCGAGGAACTTCAGTACCGACAGGTTAACGGTCGGGTGAAAGCGGAGTCCACCCTTGTAGGGGCCAATGGCGCTGTTGAACTCCACGCGGTAGCCGCGGTTGACCTGCACGTTGCCGGCGTCGTCAGTCCACGCTACGCGGAACATAATTGTGCGCTCGGGCTCGGTTATGCGCTCCAAAATGCGCGCTTTTTTGTACTTAGGGTTCTCTTCGATAAACGGAATAACCGATTCAGCAACTTCGTGAACGGCTTGAAGGAACTCAGGCTCTGCGCCGTTGCGGGCTTTGGCCCAATCCATGAACGCTGAAATTTCAGCTTGGTACTTAGGATTCATAAAGGGGGTATTTATCCGACAAAGGTATAGCCGAAATTTGTCCCATGATTGAAGATCCGAACCCGCAGCGCACTCCCTTATCTGAATTGGGTGAATTTGGTTTAATTGATCGGCTTACTGCCGACCTCGTGCCCGTTCAGCCCTCGACCGTGGTGGGCGTGGGCGACGACGCCGCGGTGCTTCGCCCAGGGGCGGACCAGGACCTTCTGGTGAGCACCGACCTGCTCGTGGAGGGGGTGCATTTTGACTTGGCCTACGTTCCACTGCAGCACTTGGGCTACAAAGCGGCCGTCGTCAATTTCAGCGACATTTATGCGATGGGCGGAACACCCACGCAGCTAACGGTCGGGATGGCGGTGAGCAGCCGCTTTCCGGTCGAGGCGCTCGACGAAGTATATGCCGGTCTGCGCCGGGCCTGCGCCCAGTACGGCGTCGATTTGGTGGGCGGAGACACCACGTCGAGCCCCAGCGGCCTGACGCTCGCGGTAACGGTTCTGGGTCAGGTTGCCCTTGGCGGAGCCGTGCACCGGAGCGGCGCCCAGCCTACGGACCTCGTGGTTGTATCGGGCGATCTCGGCGGAGCCTACATGGGCCTGCAAGTCCTCGAACGCGAAAAGGCTACATTCTTGGCCAACCCCAACCTGCAGCCCGACCTGAGTGAGTACCAATACCCCATAGAACGCCAGCTAAAACCCGAGGCCCGCAAAGACGTAGTGGCGCTCTTGGCCGACTTGGGCGTCGTACCTACCAGCATGATGGACGTTAGCGACGGCCTGTCCAGCGAGCTGCTGCACCTCACCAAAGCCAGCGGTCTTGGATGCGTGGTGTTTGAAGACAAGCTCCCCATCGACCCCGTGGTGCTGCGCACCTGCGAAGAATTTGGCATCCACCCGGTAACAGCTGTGCTCAACGGAGGCGAAGACTACGAGCTCGTGTTCACGGTCGCACTCGAAGACTACGAGAAGATCAAAGGCAATCCCAGCATCACGCCGATTGGCCACATGACGGCCACGCCGGGGGCGTTTTTGGTCAACCTTGCGGGCGAGCACGTTCCGCTGGCGGCCCAGGGCTGGAAGGCGTTTAGCGCGTAACCTTTGCGGTACGATACAAAAAAAGCCCGAGGCGCAGGCCCCGGGCTTTTCAATTTATAGCGAACCCCGATTACTTGATGAAGGTCACCTCTTGGGTCACGGTCTGAGAGCCCAGGTCGGGATCGTTGATCGTTTGCACGCTGCGCAGGCGCAAGCTAGTTTCCAAGAAGCTCAGGATCTCGTAGCCGGTTTTTTCCCCGTCAGCCGTGATGTAAAGCGAGTCGGGCGTTACGCCACCCCCATCGACGGCGTACCAGGTTCCAGAAATCGTGTCTTGCAAGTCCACACCAAACGAACCAACTGCGGTAGCATTCAGCACGGCGCGCACGTCCATATTCCATAAGATGCTTTGGGTGGCGTCTTCGTTGATACTCAAGTCCAACGTGTTGTTGGCGCGGATCAGCGAATCGGTGATGGTGAACGGAATAGCTCCCAGCGGCGAAGGAATCGTGCCGGACATGTTAAGGTCGCTGAGGTTCCAGGTTCCGGCCAAGCGCTCGTCAAGCGTGGGCTCAGGGCGGCACGAGGCCAGCGCGGCAACCGAGGCGAGGGCAAAAAATACGTTTTTGGTCATGATCGGGTAGGTTAAAGCGCGGCATTCGGCAAAGCCCATGCCACGCGCGGCAAAATTAGGCAGTAATGGAGGCTTTTAGGTACTCGCGGTTCATGCGGGCAATGTTCTCGATCGAGATACCCTTGGGGCACTCGACCTCACACGCGCCGGTGTTGGTGCAGTTCCCAAAGCCTTCGAGGTCCATTTGGTGCACCATGTTGCGCACGCGGTCGGCGGCTTCGACTTGGCCTTGCGGAAGCAGCGCGAACTGGCTCACCTTGGCGCTGACAAACAGCATGGCGGAGGCGTTTTTGCAGGTCGCGACGCAGGCTCCGCACCCAATGCACGTGGCGGCGTCAAAGGCGGCGTCGGCGTCGTGCTTTTCGATGGGCGTTGCGTTGGCGTCGGGCAAGTTGCCCATGGTGTTCACCGAAACGTATCCACCCGCTTGAATAATGCGGTCAAACGCGCTGCGGTCGACCATCAAGTCGCGAACCACGGGGAACGCCTGGGCGCGCCAAGGCTCGATGGTGATGGTGTCGCCGTCGTTGAACTTGCGCATGTGCAGCTGGCAGGTGGTTACGCCGCGGTCGGGGCCGTGGGCCTCGCCGTTGATGAACATGGAACACATTCCGCAAATGCCTTCGCGGCAGTCGTGGTCAAAAACCACCGACTCCACACCTTGGGCGATGAGCTGCTCGTTGAGCACGTCCATCATTTCGAGGAACGACATGTCGGGCGAAATGTCGCGCACCTGGTAGGTGGCAAACGAGCCTTGGTCTTGGGCGTTTTTTTGGCGCCAAACTTTGAGCGTGAGGTTCATTACTTGTAGGAGCGGGTTACGAGTTTAACGTTTTCAAACACCAAATCTTCTTTGTGCAGCGTGGCTTTTCCGGGGTCATTGTCGGTGAATTCCCAGGCCGAAACAAAGGCGAATTGGTCGTCTTGGCGAAGGGCTTCGCCGTCCTCAGACTGGTATTCTTCGCGGAAGTGTCCGCCACACGACTCTTCGCGGGTCAGTGCGTCGAGGGCCATGAGCTCGGCGAGTTCCATGAAATCGGCTACGCGGTTGGCCTTGTCGAGTTCGGGGTTCATCTCCATCATTCCGCCGAGGACCTTGACGTCGCGGTAGAATTCTTCGCGAAGGGCGCGGATTTCGGCGATGGCGGTTTTCAAGCCGGCCTCGTTGCGGGCCATTCCGATCTTGTCCCACACGATTTTACCGAGGCGGCGGTGGAAGACCTCAACCGGCGTAGAGCCCTTTGCGTTGAGGAAGCCTTCAAAGCGAGCACGCGCGGCGTTCTCGGCCTCAGCAAACTCGGGGAGGTCGGTCGAAATCGATCCGGTGCGGATGTCGTCGGCCAAAAAGGTTCCGACGGTGTACGGAAGCACGAAGTAGCCGTCGGACAAGCCCTGCATGAGGGCCGATGCGCCGAGGCGGTTCGCGCCGTGGTCTGAGAAGTTGGCTTCGCCCGCCACAAAGAGTCCGGGAACCGTCGACATCAGGTTGTAGTCGACCCAAAGTCCGCCCATGGTGTAGTGCACTGCGGGGTAAATCTTCATCGGGGTCACGTACGGATTCTCGTCGGTGATCTTCTCGTACATCTGAAAGAGGTTGCCGTACTTTGATTCCACCAACTTGGTTCCCATGGCGCGGATTTCAGCCTCCGAGGCATTGGGCATGCCTTTGAGGTTGGCTTGCTCTTGCCCGTAGCGCATAATGGCGGCCGAGAAGTCGAGGTAGACGGCCTCGCCGGTCTTGTTGACGCCGTATCCGGCGTCGCAGCGCTCTTTGGCTGCGCGTGAGGCGACGTCGCGCGGAACCAGGTTTCCGAACGCCGGGTAGCGGCGCTCGAGGTAGTAGTCGCGCTTCTCTTCGGGGAGGTCGGTGGGCTTCAAGCGGCCATCACGGATCGCCTTGGCGTCTTCGAGCTCTGCCGGAACCCAAATGCGGCCGTCGTTGCGAAGCGACTCAGACATCAGCGTAAGCTTAGACTGCGATTCGCCGCTCACCGGAATGCAGGTGGGGTGAATTTGCGTGAAGCAGGGGTTGGCAAAAAAGGCGCCTTTTTTGTGGGCCTTCCAGGCTGCGGTCACGTTGGAACCCATGGCGTTGGTGCTCAAGTAGAACACGTTGCCGTATCCCCCTGACGCGATGATCACGGCGTGGGCGCTGTGGCGCTCGAGTTCGCCGGTCACGAGGTTGCGGGCGATGATTCCGCGGGCCTTGCCGTCGACGACGACGAGGTCGACCATTTCGTGGCGGGCATACATTTTCACGCGGCCCTTGGCCACCTGGCGCTCGAGGGCGGAGTAGGCTCCGAGCAGCAGCTGCTGGCCGGTCTGGCCCTTGGCGTAGAAGGTGCGGCTCACCTGCACCCCGCCGAACGAGCGGTTGTCGAGCAAGCCACCGTAGTCGCGGGCAAAGGGAACTCCTTGGGCCACGCACTGGTCGATGATGCTGGCCGACACTTCGGCGAGGCGGTGCACGTTGGCCTCGCGGCTGCGGTAGTCGCCGCCCTTGACGGTGTCGTAAAAGAGGCGGAATACCGAGTCGCCGTCGTTTTGGTAGTTTTTGGCGGCGTTGATTCCGCCCTGGGCGGCAATCGAGTGGGCGCGACGCGGTGAGTCTTGAAAGCAGAAGGCCTTGACGTTGTAGCCGAGCTCGGCGAGCGAGGCGGCGGCAGAAGAGCCGGCGAGGCCGGTTCCGACCACGATGACGTCGATGCGGCGCTTGTTCGCCGGGCTAACCAGCGGAATCGTGCCCTTGTGCTTGGTCCACTTTTCAGAAACGGGCCCTTCGGGAATGCGGGAATTCAATTTGCTAGACATGTGCGGCAAGCTTAAACGTTGGGCGAAATCAAGACGTACAGGGGAATCAGCGCGAAGGCTCCGCACACCACCACGGCAAACGCGCGACCCACGAACTGAACGATGGGGGTGTAGGTGGGGTGCGTCCAGCCCATCGTTTGAAAGGCGGACTGGAATCCGTGCCAAAGGTGAAACCCGAGGGCGACCATAGCGATTACATAAAAAGCGGTGTACCAAACTTGCTCAAAGGCGGCGGTGGTAATCGTGAAGAGGTCTTTGTTGCCGTTGGCGTCGAGACCGAGGGTTCCGAAGTGCATTTCGAACCAAAAGCTCTTCATGTGCACCAGAATAAACAGCAGGGTGAAGATGCCGAGCAGGGCCATGTTGCGCGATGCCCATCCGGCGTTGGCGGCGCCGTTGTAGGTGCCGTAGGCCACGGGGCGGGCAGCGCGGTTTTGGCGAGCCAGCGCGATGCCGTCGGCGGCGTGCAGCACAATCGAGGCATAAAGCAGGTAGCTCACGATTTTAATCGGCGGAAAGCTCGTCATGAACGCCGCGTAGGCGTTGAAATCTTCGCCCGTCCCAAAGACGATGGCCAAGTTTCCGAGCAGGTGGACTACGAGAAACGTAATCAAAAAGAGGCCCGTCAGGGCCATCCAGTACTTGCGGGCCAGCGACGACCCAAACAATCCGCGTTTCGATGCCATATTGATGTGACTTTGGTGGGATCAAAGGTAGGGGTCAAACGGCCTCTTACCAATCCGTAACAGCGCGAGCCGTACCTTCGTTCGCATGCGCTACGAACCCCTTAAATCGGACCTTTACGCCCGCCACCGGGCCCGCTTCACGGCTACGCTCAAGCCGAATTCTGTCGCCTTTTTTAATTCGAGCGACATTTACCCCACGTCGGCCGACGGCAGCGTTCCGTTCAAGCAGGCCACCGACATTCTGTGGCTGAGCGGAATTGACCAAGAGGAGTCCGTTCTCGTGCTCTTTCCCGACGCCCCCAAGCCCGAGCAGCGCGAGATGCTGTTTTTGGTCGAAACCAACGACCTCATCGCCCGCTGGGAGGGCGCCAAGCTGTCCAAAGATGAGGCCCGCGCCGCGAGCGGAATCCAAAGCATTCACTGGCTCAGCGACTTCGATCGCATTCTGCGCGACGTCATGGCGCACGCCCATCACGTGTACCTGCTGGGCCACGAGCACATTCGCCGAAACAACCCCGTTGAGACGCGTGAAGACCGCTTCGGGGCCGACCTGCGCCGTCGCTTCCCGAACCACGCGTACGAACGTTCAGCTCCCGCAATGAACGTTTTGCGCGCCGTTAAAGACCCCGAAGAGGTCGCTATAATGCAGGTGGCCGCCGACATCACGGCTGCCGGCTACGACCGGGTGATGCGCTTTTTGAAGCCCGGAGTATGGGAGTACGAGCTCGAGGCTGAGTTCCTTCACGAGTTTGTGCGCCGCCGCTCCCACGGTTTTGCCTACACGCCCATCATCGGGTCGGGGGCGAACGCGTGCGTGCTCCACTACATCACTAACGACGCTCAGGTGCACGAGGGCGACGTGGTGCTCTTTGACGTCGGAGCCGTTTACGGCAACTACGCCTGCGACGTGACGCGCTGTTTTCCGGCGAACGGACGCTTCACGCCCCGCCAGCGCCAGGTTTATGAGGCGGTGCTCCGCGTCGAAAAGGCCGCGATGAACCTCTTGAAGCCGGGCGTGCGCCTGCCCGACTACCACGTTCAGGTGGGCGAATTGATGACTGAGGAGCTGATTGGCCTCGGACTCATTACCCGCGACGACGTCGCCAAGCAGGATCCCGCGTGGCCCGCCTACAAAAAGTACTTTATGCACGGAACCTCGCACTACCTCGGCCTCGACGTGCACGACTACGGTCCCTGGGACGGTTCTGAAATTCGCGAAGGCATAGTGTTCACGGTGGAGCCCGGAATCTACATTCCCGAGGAGGGTCTCGGAATCCGCATCGAAGACGACATCGTGGTGACTAAGGGTGAGCCGATTAACCTCACGAAGGCGATCCCCAAGGAGGTCGACGAGATTGAGCGCATCATGGCTGGTCGTAACTAGTTTCTGGTTTCTGGTTTGAAGAAGTTTTTGCGCTCGGCGTTTTACCGCCTTGGTCCGCGGTCGCGCCGGTTGGTGCGTCGCGCAGTCGTGCTGCCGCTTGATTTGTGGACGCTGCTGCGCCACGGCGGACGTCCGTCCTATGCGGGGATTCCGTTGCCGTTGCCGGGCGAGGTCTTCACGGGCGGCGGAGACTTTTTGGCCAACGGATTGCTGTTTAAAGCCCACTTTACGGGCCTGGGCGGACTTCGCCCCAACGAGCGCGTGCTCGACATCGGGAGCGGTTTGGGCCGCATGGCGATTCCGCTGACGGACTACCTGACGCGTCCCGACGCCTACGAGGGCTTTGACGTGGTTCGCGAGGCAGTCGACCTGTGCACCCGCCGGATCACTTCGCGCTACCCGGGTTTTCGCTTCACGTGGGTTCCGCTGCACAACGACCTGTACACTGAAGGCGGCGCGCGGGCGGCCGAGTTCACTTTTCCGTATTCTGATGCGGACTTTGACTTTGCTTGGGCCACTTCGGTCTTTACCCACATGGACCGCGACGAAGTGGCCCGTTACTTGGCCGAAACCCGCCGCGTGATGCGCCCGGGCGGCCGCTTTCTGGCGACCTTCTTTTTGATGGATGCCGAGGCCGAGCGCACTTCGCGGGGCGGATCCTACGGCTTCCCGGTGCAGCGCAACGGGGTGTGGTACATGGATCCCGAGGTGGTGGGCGCCAACGTGGCCTTTCGCCCCGAAGATGTCGAGTCCATGGCCCGCGCGGCCGGCTGGGCGGGCGTCGAAATCCATTTCGGCCGCTGGAGCGGTCGGGGCGGAACTACCCTCGACTTCCAAGACGTGGTGCTCCTGCGCGCCTAGTTGGCGAGGTTTGTTTTTGGTTACTCGCAACTGGTTTTTTCAAACGGATTTTTTAAATAATTCGTTGAAACACAGTTATATAACCATTTCGAGAAATTTAAAAAAAAGCAAAATCCGGTTATAACCGAACGGGTGAGGGCGCTCGATGGCTACCAGAAACAAGAAACAAGAAACCAACCTCGCCAACCTTGCTAACTTTACTGCATGCAATACCCACTCGCCGGGAAGCGCGCTGTTGTTGGCGGCGGATCCCAAGGAATCGGCCGCGCGGCGGCCTCCGCACTAGCTGATTTGGGCGCCGAAGTCCTTTTGCTTGCGCGCAACCCCGAATCGCTCGCCCTTGCGGCGGCGGGACTTCCCGCACCGGTGGGACAAAAGCACCGCTGGTTGAGCGTCGACAACGCGCAACCTGAGGCATTGGCGGCGGCGGTCGCGGCCGAACTCGAGGCTTGGGGTGACGCCCACATTTTGGTGAACAATACCGGAGGCCCGGCGGCGGGCCCGGTGCTTGAGGCGAGCGCTGAGGCGTTTTTAAGCGCGTTCACGAACCATTTGCTGGTCAACCAGAAGCTGGCGCAGCTGCTGGTTCCAGGCATGAGGCGCGCGGGCTACGGCCGCATCGTCAACGTGATTTCGACGAGCGTCAAGGCGCCGCTGCACGGCCTGGGCGTGAGCAACACGGTGCGCGCGGCGGTCGGAAACTGGTCGAAGACCTTGGCTACCGAGCTGGCTCCGAGCGGGATTACCGTGAACAATGTGCTGCCGGGCGCCACGGCCACCGAGCGGCTCACGGCGATTATTGAAGGGCGCGCAGGGCGAACGGGACGGCCTTATTCTGAAATTGAGCACGAAATGAAGGCGGAGGTGCCGATGGGCCGCTTTGCCGATCCCGCCGAAATCGCGGCAGCCGTGGCATTCCTCGCTTCGCCCGCAGCGAGCTACATCACGGGCATCAACATTCCGGTCGACGGAGGCCGAACTCCGAACCTATGATTACGCTGCGCAACTACATCGACGGCGCCTTCGGCGCGCCCGCCAGCGGACGCTACCTCGACAACATCGAGCCAGCGACGGGCGAGGTCTACAGCCTGATTCCTGATTCGGGTGCTGAAGACGTGTTCCGCGCTGTGGAGGCCGCGAAGAAGGCCTACCCGAGCTGGTCCGCACTGACCGCTGCCGAGCGCAGCAAGCACCTGATGGCCGTGGCGAACCGTATCGGGGAGCGCCTCGACGAGTTGGCCGCCGCCGAATCGCGCGACAACGGCAAACCGCTGAAGCTGGCGCGCACGGTGGACATTCCGCGGGCCCGCGACAACTTCGCGTTTTATGCGACCGCCATTTTGCACGACTGGAGCGAAACCCACGACATGGGCGCCCACGGATTCAACTACACGCTGCGCCGCCCCATTGGCGTGGCGGCATGCATCAGCCCCTGGAACTTACCGCTTTACCTGTTTAGCTGGAAGATCGCGCCCGCCCTCGCCGCCGGCAACACGGTCGTGGCCAAGCCTTCAGAAGTGACGCCCTATACCGCCTACCTGTTGAGTGAAATTTTGCACGAAGTAGGGTTTCCGGCGGGCGTGCTCAACATTGTGCACGGAACCGGTCCGGGCGTTGGCGAGCCCCTGGTCACGCACCCCGACGTGCCGATGATTTCGTTCACGGGCGGAACCGCCACCGGCGCCCGCATCAACACGCTGGCCGCGCCCAGCTTCAAAAAGCTGAGCCTCGAGCTCGGCGGAAAAAACGCCAACGTCATTTTTGCGGATTGCGATTTTGAGGCCATGCTGCGCACCACGCTGCAGTCCTCGTTTGCCAACCAGGGCCAAATTTGCCTGTGCGGGTCGCGCATCCTTGTGGAGCGCCCGATCTACGACCGCTTCGTGGCGGAATTCACCGAGCGCGTGCGCGCCCTGCGGGTGGGCCTACCTAGCGACCCCGAAACCCAGGTGGGGGCGGTGGTCTCGGCTCCGCACCGCGATAAAATCCTCAGCTACATCGCCTTGGCCCAAGAAGAGGGCGGACGCGTCGAGTGCGGCGGCCACTCCGTTGCCGTAGAAGGGGCCCCCAACGGCTACTTTGTGGCGCCAACAGTGATCACGGGCCTCCCAATGAGCTGCCGCACTAACCAAGAGGAGATTTTTGGACCGGTGGTCACCGTCATGCCCTTTGATTCTGAAGACGAAGCGCTCGCGCTGGCCAACGCTACCAAGTATGGCCTGGCCGCGACCCTCTGGACCAGCAACCTGCAGCGGGCCCACCGCATGGCGCACGAGCTGGAGGCCGGAATCGTGTGGATTAACAGTTGGCTCGTGCGCGACCTGCGCACGCCCTTCGGCGGCGTCAAGCAGTCGGGCCTCGGCCGCGAGGGCGGATTTGAAGCCCTTCGCTTCTTTACCGAGCCTAAAAACGTATTTGTGAAGCTGTAAGGTTTCTGACCGCTGGTTTCTGGCCGCTGGTTTCGAGTAACTAGTGGCTAGCAACGAAAACGAGGGGCTAGCAGTAGCTCAAAAAAAAGCCCCAGCACGCGGCCGGGGCTTCAAAACGAGCGCTTAACTTTTCAACGAAACGCATGAACGTTGAACACAAAATCACCTAAACGCAAAGCACTCGAAAAAGGGAATTCCAAAAGCGTGCCAAAGCAGCGGCAGTTGGTGAAAAACTAGAGCTTGTACCCGACCGAAACCAGGTATTCCGACGGACGGTTGCTGAGCTGCAGGCCGTTCCAGGTTCCGCCCTGGGCATTAAACGCGCTGTTGAGGGCGATGTCGAGCGTAAGGCTTCCGAGGTCGAGGCCCACCCCCAGCCGGTAGCCGAGTTGGTAGTTGCTGAAGGTCGATTTGAAGTCGTCGTTGAGCTCAAACAGCGCATTGATTCCGGCTTGGGCGCGCACGAGTTTGAACATGCGGAACCCCGGAGATAGGGCCAGCTGCACGCTTTGGGAGTTCAGGGTTTCGTCGAACGGATTGCCCTCGTTGTCGATGCCTTGAAAGGTGTAGGTTCGCGCGGAGTACAGCGACTCAAATGCGAGGTAGCTTCCGTCTTTGCGCTGCTCGCGCACGGTAAGCCCGGCGTGCCATCCGTTGACCGGGCGCTCGAGGCGCGCGATGCTGCCGGCGTTGACTAGGCCGCTGTCAAGGCCTACCCCGTTGAGGTTGTAGTTGACCCCACCGCGCAGGTAGGCTTTGATCTTGGAATCAGATGACTGGCTCAAGGCGGGCACGGACAGCGCCACACCGAGCAGGGCAAGTGCAAAACGGTTCATATGTTGCCCAACGCGATAATCGGGCCAAAATTGCCTGAAATCGCGCAGGTTCCGCTTAGTGAACTACCTGGATGCGGTCGCGGAACTGGCGACCGTCGGCGTGGCGCACGTCGAGCACGTAGGTTCCGGCGGGCCAGTCCGCGGTGAGAATTCGCATGCCGTTGACGCCCGTAGAACGGTAAACTTCGGCCCCGTTGAGCGCAAAGGCGCGCACCACGGTGAGGCCCTCGGGCAGTTCCAGGGTGACCACGTCGTTGGCGGGGTTGGGCGAGATGCCCACGGCGAGCTGCGGTTCGTCCAGGCCAATGGTGCTGCGGGTCAGCGCCAGCGTTTGGGTGGCTACGGCGTCGCCGTTGTCGTTGTTGTTGCCGTTGGCAAACAAGCTCGACACATAAATGGTCGTTCCGTCGGGGGCGTTGCCGCTGTTCCACGTGAACGTCCATGCGGCTTGGCCGTTGCTCACGGTGTTGCCGCTTGAGGTGTGCGTGACGAAGCTGGTGTTGACGACTTTGCTTCCGGTACCGGCGGTGAGGCTGCCTTGGTGACCGGCAGATTCTACCGATGCTTGGAATCCGCTGCGCGGGTTGCTGGCTCCGCCCGTGGAGTTGGTTACCGTGATTTGGTAGTTGGTGTTGGGCACAAAACCGGTCGACGGAATGTCGGTGCTGATGCTCACCGTTTGGGTCGAAATCGATGCGCCGCTGTGGCAGCTGCTGCAGGTTTGGCCGTTAGAAGCAGGAGAGCCCGACTTGCCTCCGCCCGGACCGTTGGCGTTTGTGAAGGCAGGGAGGGCAACCGCCGCGGCGGCTAACGCAAAGAGTACTTTTTTCATGGAAATCAGCTTAAGCAGGTTGAAGTTCGTGAACGGTGATTTCGGGCCACATGCCAACGCGCCCAGGGAACGCAAGGTAGCCAAATCCGCGGTTCACATAAAGCGTTTTGGCTCCCACGGGGTAGGCCCCGTCCCAGCGCGGATACTTCCACTTTACCGGGCTCCACTTGAACCAGCCAGGAATTTCAATGCCGAACTGCATGCCGTGGGTGTGTCCGCTCAAGGTGAGCGCGATGTTGGCCGTGTTCGGAAGGACCTCGGCGTCAAAGTGCGACGGGTCGTGGCTCAGCAAAATTTTGGGCGAAGCGGGGTCAGGGCACAGCGCGAGCGTGTCCGCGAGGCGCCCGTACTGCGGGAAGGGGGGCAGTCCCCAGTTTTCAATGCCGAGGAGCTCGAGTTCGGCTCCGTCTTTGGTGAGTACGGCGCGCTGGTTGCGCAGCAGGTTCCAGCCCATCGCCGCGTGGTTTCGGGCCAAGCGATCGAGGTTGGCCTCTTTGGCAGATGGGCTTGGCCAGGGCACGTAGTCTCCGTAGTCGTGGTTGCCCAAAATACTGAACACGCCGTGCGGAGCCTTGATCTGGCTGAACCGCTCCATCCACGGCTCGATTTCGTCGGCGGTGTTGTTGACCAAGTCTCCGGTGAACACGACCGCGTCTCCTCGGGTTTCGAGCACCGCGTCAATTCCCTTTTGAACTTCGTCGGGGTCGGTAAAGCTGCCGCTGTGAATGTCGCTGATTTGCACCAAGCGGAATCCTCGGAAGGCCTCAGGCAATCCCGGGATGCGCACAATGTGCTGCTTGATGCGGTAGCGCGAACGGCCAAACTGCCATCCGTCTAAAATGCTTAAAAACGGAACGGATCCGAGGGCCACAGCAACCCAACCGAGGGCTTTGCGTCGCTCCGGCCATCCGTCTTGGCCAAAAAGGGCTACGCCTCCGCGCACAAAGTCTTCGGCAAGCCAAAGGGCAATTATCGGGAGTTTGGGCACGTAAAGCAGTACGAACCACACCATAAACGTTTGCATGCCGCGGCGGATTTCGTCAGCGGGCGCCGCCGGGTCAAATTTGAAAAACGCATAAAGCACGTAGGCGTAGCCCAAACCGTGTACGATCATGAAGCTGCGCTTCACCCACGCTGAAGGTTCAAGCGTACGAAGGCCGCGGTACACATAAAGGTCCATGGCAAAGTAGAGCACCAGGACGAAGAGAAAGGCTACAGGAGATCGCATAAACAAACGGCCGCAAAGGTCGTGCTACCTTCGCCTCAAATGCTTAACCCCTTTAAATCTGTTTCGGTTTATTCGCTTCGCCAACGATGGAAGGCGGGTTTGCTCCTTTTTGCTCTAATTATTGCCGCGGCCACCCTTTGGTATACCGAATCCTTAGCGGCCAATCTGCGCCGGCGCGAAGCCCGCGAAGTCGAGCGCTGGGCTATGGCGGTGGAGCACATCGTGCATTCGGCCGACGAGGTCGATTTGAGCTTAGCGACCGAGATTATTGAGGACAACGAGTCCATTCCGCTTTTGCTGGTCGACGACTTCGGAACCGTGGTTTCGTCGCGCAACGTCACGTGGAGCGACTCGACGGCGGCCGACACGGCAGCCTGGATCGCGCGCATGGCCGACTACGCGCCGCCCATTGAAATTGAGCTCGTTCCGGGCATGAGCCAATTCATCTACCAGTACGAGTCGACGACCCTTCGCCAGCTGCGCACCTATCCGCGGGTCCTGCTCGGCGTAATGGCCCTATTTCTTTCGCTGTCGTACTACGGATTTCACCGGGCGCGTCGGGCCGAAGAAGATCAAGTTTGGACCGGAATGGCACGCGAAACCGCCCACCAGCTGGGCACCCCGCTGTCGGCCCTGTACGGCTGGCTGACGGTCCTCGAAGACGAGGCAGCGGGGCAGCCCAACGTGCTTCCGCTCCTGGCCGAAGTGCGCAAAGACCTCGAGCGGCTGCAGACCGTAGCCGACCGCTTCTCCAAAATCGGGTCGGACCAGCCCGGTACCGTGGCCGACTTGGCTCCGCTCGTCGAACACAGCGTCTCCTACCTCCAAAAACGCTTGCCCAAGGGCGTGGACCTACGCTACGAAGTGGCGCCGGCGCTCCCTCCGGTGCGCTACCAGCCGGTCTTGCTGGGGTGGGTGCTCGAAAACCTAATTCGCAACGCCGTCGACGCGCTGCACGACCAAAAGGGCCGCATCGAAGTGCGGGCGCACCGCCTCGGCGACCAAGTGATCCTCGACGTTACGGACAACGGCAAGGGAATGACGGCCAAGGT
>VGFU01000009.1 GCA_016868755.1 Bacteroidota bacterium
GAAACCTGCGAAGGCGGCGGAATGCGCGTGATCGAAATGAACTTTTTGCCCGACGTGTATGTGCCTTGCGAAAGCTGCCAAGGTCGCCGCTTCAACCGCGAAACGCTTGAAGTGCGCTACAAAGGACACAGCATCAGCGATGTGCTCGACATGAGCATCGAAGAAGCGATGCACTTTTTTGAGCCCGTTCCACGTATTAACCGAGTGCTCCAAACGCTGAACAGCATTGGCCTTGGCTACATTACCCTCGGCCAGTCGGCGACCACGTTGAGCGGCGGAGAAGCCCAGCGCATCAAGTTGGCCACCGAGCTCAGCAAGCGCTCGACCGGCCAAACGCTTTACCTTCTCGACGAGCCCACCACCGGGCTGCATTTTGACGACGTCAAGGTATTGATGGACGGGCTGCACCGCCTGGTCGACCAAGGTAATACGGTGCTGGTGATTGAGCACAACCTCGACGTCATTCACCAAGCCGACCACCTCATCGACCTCGGGCCCGACGGCGGATTCGGGGGCGGACGCATTGTCGCCACGGGACCCCCCGCCGAAGTGGCCGCTTGCGCCGACAGCATCACCGGACGCTACCTCAACGACTACCTTCAACGCCTTAACGCCTAAACCTATGGCAACGAACGGAAAAAGACCCCTCAAAGCCGCCTTTGCGCACAAGTCCTGGAACGAAGTGCGGACCAACGACTCCTGGGCCATCTTTAAAATCATGGGCGAATTTGTGCAAGGCTACGAGCGCCTGTCGCGCATCGGACCCTGCGTGAGCATCTTTGGTTCGGCCCGACTGCCCGAAGACCATGCTTGGTACCAGATGGCCCAAGACATCGCCGAAGGCCTGGGTGCCAAAGGCTACGGAATCATCAGCGGCGGCGGCCCCGGCATCATGGAAGCGGCCAACCGCGGCGCCAAAGCGGTCGGCGCCCCGTCGGTGGGCTTGAATATTGAGCTTCCGCACGAGCAGAAGCCCAACGACTACATCGACCTTGACAAAAGTGTCGACTTCGACTACTTTTTTGTGCGCAAGGTGATGTTTGTCAAGTACTCTCAGGGGTTTGTGGTCATGCCCGGCGGTTTTGGCACCCTCGACGAGGTATTTGAGGCCATTACCCTCATCCAAACCAAGAAAATTGGGCGCTTTCCGGTGGTTTTGGTCGGCCGCGCGTACTGGAGCGGACTCCTCGACTGGATCGAAACCACCCTCAAGGACCACGCCCTCATCAGTCCCGAAGACACCAAGCTCTTCAAGCTCGTCGACACGGCCGACGAAGCTATACAGGCGATCGACGACTTTTACAGCCGCTACATTCTCAAACCCAACTTTTAGGGCCGCAGCAGCTTGAGGCTGTGGCGGTTGCCTTGGGCGTCGGTCGCTTCAAAAAGGTAGAGCCCGGCCTCACGCGGGTAGCGAAGCGTGAACTCGTCAGCATCAAGCGTGCCGCGAAGCACCTCGCGGCCATCCAGCTGGCGGAACACCCATGACACGTGTTCGGAGCCGCTTCGCGAGAGCGACCAGGCCGCGTCGCTCTGGGTCACGCGCCACGTTCCGGACCACTCTTCGAGGCCCCAGTAGTAGTCCGCGATTAGCGAATCCGACGGGTACAGGCCGCTGCCCAAGACCAACGTCTTGCCTACTGACGCTGGGTTTCCCGAAAACGACGGCCACACCAGCGAATCGCTAATGGCCCCAACTTGCGCAATCGTAAGGTGTCCGCTGGCGTCCGGCCAAAGCGTGTCGCCGGATTGATGCCAGTACACATAGGGCGCAAGGCCTAAGTTGTTGGCCATAACCGAATCGTAGTTGGTTAGGCCGCCTGGTCCGCCAAAGCGAAGCTTGAGCTGAATCTCGGCGCGGCTCACCGACGGATAATCGGGCTCGAGCACCCAAAGTCCGGTTTCAATATCGTTGACCAGAACCCGTCCGCTAGGAAGGTACGGGTAGGCCCCCCATGCCCCGTTGTAGCCTGTTCCGCTGTACTGCGGAGACGTGTCGAAGTATGCGGCAAGCACAGGTAAATCAGGCACTTCGGTATCGAGAACGTGGCAGCCAAACGTATAGTAGGAAGTAACGACGTGGTTGCCGTCGACGTGGGCGTTGTGCGGAATAACACCCGTGCCCTGCTGGATTCGGTGGCGAAACCGCTCGTTAACGTTGGTAATGTCGTCAACGTCGTACGCGGCTACGTAACCGTTGGCGACTTCGTCGGTGGTGTACAGGGTCTTGCCATCGTCAGACAACCAGCAGTTGTGGGCAAAGCTGTTGGGGGTCGCAAATCGACCAAAGGTCACCGGTTGGCTCGGCAAGGCGACGCCGATTACCTGAATATCTTCCCATAAGGCAGCACCAAAGAGCGTATCGTTTCGCGCGTAACCGTCGTGCAAGTAGTAGGTGTTGTACAAACCGACAACGCTCGGATTCCACGGATTGCTGGCTACGTCAATGATCACAGCGCCTCCAACGCCCACGTTTGATCCAAAGGCATAGAGTTTTCCTTCTTCGTCGATCCAGAGGTTGTGCGCACGGCGCAGGGTATCGGTTGCCCCACCGCCCAACGGTACCGGGAGCCGCACAAACTTGTGGGTCATGCTGTCCAGGTTGATGATGAGCAATCCGTTGGACGCGGAACCCGGAGCTGGAACGTCGTGCACCGCATAGGCGTAATGGCTCCACGTTTTAATGTCGCGCCAAATCGAGTTGGCTCCAGGAACCCAAAGCTCGTTAAACACGCTCGACGTTGGATTGGTAACGTTGGCCACGAGAACTCCGTTTCGGTTGCCCACTAGAGCAAACTCTTCGTTGGTCGAGGTGTCGCGGTAGCCCCAAATGTCGTTGTTAAACGGTGATGCCCCCAACGGCCCCCACTGCGTGACGGGGTACCACGCCAATCGGCGCATATTCAAACTGTCGTTACTCGGTTGGGCCCAAGCCACCGCCCCGGCCATCAGCAAGCCGAGAAGGAACACGTTCCGTAATTTCATGGCTTAAAAATTAAGCGTTATCTGACCGTCGTCTTCAGTCCCAAAATCGACTTCGGGTTCGGATGCGCCATCGATGGGCGTTGGCGCTTGAGCGAGGTCGGACCACTCAACTGTGGTACCCACTTCAATCCCGTCCGCCATCGCTTCGGCAACCTCAACCGCGGGCTCCTCGCCCACTTCGGGTTCGTCGCGCTCCGCTGCAACCAGCGTAACCCCTAGGACCGGCCCCGCATGGAGCATGTTGCCGAGCGCTTTCCAGCCCTTGACGGCAATAAACTCTTCGAGAACGAGCTGCTCATCATCGCGCTCTTTGCCTTTCACTTTGCGGAACCGAATAGAAACCGTCGACCGGTCCGCCGCCGTGAGGACCAGCAAGGCCGACTTTGCGTGTTCGGTAATAAAGCACTCCCAGCCGTCTCCGCGCGGTTCAAGTTCAAATCGCTTGACCATGTGCCGCTCCTTGTTTCCGTCAAAGTACACGGCAGCGAGGGCGCGGCGCACGTCCCAGCGTTCGAGGTAAAACGGAACCTCATTAAAGTGCAGCAGTAAGTCGGGCGTCACAATGCGGTAGTTGCCCTTGGCGTCAACCTCGAGCAGCTTGTCTTCGCCACGGAACCTGCCGAGCGACCGACCGCGACCTTGGTCGTTGAGCTTGAGCACCGTTTCGTCGAACCAAATCTCGCGGGCCGCAAGCGTGCTTACGCCTTCTGACTTAAGCTCAATGCGCTTGACCGTGTTTTTGGTGACCGTGTTTCCACGAGCAGCACGGCCGCGAACCGTGAGTTCGGTAAAATCAAAGTCGAAGCGCAGCTTTTTGAGCGAAGGCATGGCCCGCAAGTGCACGGTCACGACCTCGGCCTCTCCGTTCGGATTCACGCTCAGGTAAAGCACTTCAGATCCCTTCGTGCCCTGCGTGATGGGGTATTCCTTGTCTCGGGTCACCCCGCTGATCGGAAAGCGCTTAGCGAAGGAGGCCCCGCGGGCTCCGTCTCGGTAGATCACGTTGTAAATCGTGCGTTCGTGGCCTTTTTTAAAGACCGAAACGTGCACGATGTCAGTACCCACAAATTTCTTGTCGCCCACTTTGGTTACCAGCATGGTTCCGTCGCGGCGAATCACCACCACGTCGTCGATGTCGGCGCAGTCCCCGACAAACTCGTCTTTGCGCAAGCCGGTGCCTACGAAGCCCTCCGTTCGGTTCACGTAAAGCTTGGCGTTGGCAATGGCCACCTGGGTCGCCACGACCTGCTCAAAGCCGCGCAATTCCGTTTTGCGGTCGCGGCCGGCCCCGTACTTCTTTTTCAAGATTTTAAAGAACTCAACCGCGTAATCTATCAGGTTTTCAAGATGATGCTTGACTTCAGCAATTTGCCCTTCGAGGGAGCGTAGCTGGTCGTCGGCCTTCTGGGCATCGAACTTGGAAATGCGCTTGATTCGGATTTCGGTGAGGCGAACGATGTCTTCGTCAGTAACCGCGCGCAGCAAATGCTTGGTGTGGGGCGCCAAGCCCACCCGAATGTTCTCCATCACTGCCTCCCAGGTTTCGGCCTCTTCGATGTCGCGGTAAATGCGCTGCTCAATGAAGATTTTCTCGAGGCTCGCAAAGTGCCACTGCTCTTGAAGCTCATGCAGCTTGAGTTCAAGCTCGGCTTTCAGCACCGAGACGGTGGTATCGGTGGATTGGCGGAGCATTTCGCGCACCCCCATAAACACGGGCTTCTCATCAATAATGACGCAGGCCATGGTGCTCACCGAAGACTCGCAGGCCGTGAAGGCATACAGCGCGTCCACCATCTGGTCGGGCGAAACGCCGGGAAGCAAGTGGACCACAATCTCCACGTGCTCGGCCGTGTTGTCTTCGATTTTGCGAATCTTGATTTTCCCCTTGTCGTTGGCTTTAATCACCGACTCAATGACCGACGTCGTAGTAGTTCCAAAGGGTATTTCCCTAATTATCAGTGTTTTTTTATCTTCAACCTCAATCTTTGCGCGAACCCGTACGCGCCCGCCGCGCTCCCCGTCTTGGTAGCCGCTGACGTCGGCAATTCCGCCTGTGGGGAAGTCCGGGTAGAGCTGAAAACTGCGGCCGCGAAGGTGCGCCACCGAGGCATCGATCAGCTCGTTAAAGTTGTGCGGCAAAATTTTGGTGCTCAATCCTACCGCAATACCCTCTACGCCTTGAGCCAGCAGCAAGGGAAACTTTACCGGTAAAAAAATCGGCTCCTTGCCGCGGCCGTCGTAGCTCGCTTGGTACTGCGTGATTTTGGGCGAAAACGCCACGTCGAGTGCAAACTTGCTGAGCCGTGCCTCGATGTAGCGCGGGGCCGCCGCACTGTCGCCGGTGTAGATGTTTCCCCAGTTACCTTGGGTGTCGATGAGAAGGTCCTTTTGACCCAACTGCACGAGGGCGTCGCCAATTGACGCATCGCCGTGCGGGTGGTACTTCATCGTCTGCCCGATGACGTTGGCGACTTTGTGGAATCGCCCGTCCTCCATCTCGTACAGGGCGTGCATTAAGCGGCGCTGCACCGGCTTAAGGCCATCCTCAAGCGCGGGAACGGCCCGCTCCAAGATCACGTAGCTGGCGTAGTCCAAAAAGTACTCGCGGTACATGCCGCGCACGCGCGACTCCACGGGTTTAATCACCTCGCCGTCGGGAACGCTGTGCTCCGGCGCGCTCAGTTCGAGCGACTCATCGGGAATCAATGCATCCTCATCCGACATATGCGGGGTCGTCTTTTTCAATTTTCAGGTGGTCCATGATGAACTCCTGGCGTTCTGGGGTATTCTTGCCCATATAGAACTCGAGCAGCTGCTCGATTTGTTCTTTGCCCAGCATCACGGGCTCTAAGCGAATGTCCGAACCAATGAACATCTTGAACTCGCCCGGCGAAATTTCGCCCAAACCCTTGAATCGCGTGATTTCGGGTTTTCCGCCCAAGGTTTCCATCGCGGTGAGCTTTTCGCGCTCGTCGTAGCAATAAAACGTCTTCTGCTTGTTGCGCACCCGGAACAACGGAGTTTGCAGAATGTACAGGTGACCTTCTTGAACTAGCTCAGGGAAGAACTGCAAGAAAAACGTAATCAAGAGCAACCTGATGTGCATGCCGTCGACGTCAGCGTCGGTGGCAATCACGACGTTGTTGTAGCGCAGCTCCTCAAGACCATCTTCGATGTTGAGGGCGGCCTGAAGCAGGTTAAACTCTTCGTTTTCGTAGACGACTTTTTTGGTCAATCCGTAGCAGTTCAGCGGCTTGCCCTTCAGGCTAAACACGGCCTGGGTTTGCACGTCGCGCGAGGCGGTAATGGACCCCGAAGCGGAATCACCTTCGGTGATGAACAGCGTCGTTTCGAGCCGGCGGTCGTGCTTGATGTCGTTGTAGTGCACTTTGCAGTCGCGCAGCTTGCGGTTGTGCAGGTTGGCCTTTTTCGCGCGCTCGCGCGCCAGCTTTTGAATGCCCGCCAGGTCTTTGCGCTCGCGCTCGGCCCGCAAAATCTTCTTCTGAATGGCGTCGGCCACCTCGGAATTGCGGTGAAGGAAGTTGTCGAGCTCGGTCTTCAAAAAGTCCAGCACAAACGCGCGCACCGACGGTCCGTCGGGCCCCATGTCTTGGCTGCCCAGTTTGGTCTTTGTTTGCGACTCAAACACCGGCTCAATGACCTTGATGCTGATGGCGCCGATCACGCTTTGGCGAATGTCGGCGGCGTCGTACTGCTTGTTGAAGTGGTTGCGAAGCACGGTGACCAACGCTTCGCGAAACGCGCCTTGGTGCGTTCCGCCCTGGGTCGTGTGCTGGCCGTTAACAAACGAGTAGTACTGCTCGCTTTGGCTGCGCTCGGCGTGCGTGAGCGCCACCTCGATGTCTTCGCCCCGCAGGTGGATGATGTCGTGCATCACCTCTCCGCTCAAGTTGTTGGCAAGCAGGTCTTTGAGGCCGTTCTCTGAGTAGTACTTCTGGCCGTTGAGGTAGATGCTCAGACCGGGGTTTAGGTACACGTAGTTCCACACCATCCGCTCGACGTACTCCATCTGAAAGCGGTAGTTGTGAAAAATCGTAGCGTCGGGCGTGAACACCACTTTGGTTCCGTGCCGGGCCGTTGTAGCCTCGAGCGGACCCTCTTCCTGAAGAATTCCGCCGCCAAATTGAGCGGACTTGGTTTGGCCGTCGCGAAACGCTTGAACCGTAAACGACGACGACAACGCATTAACCGCTTTGGTACCTACCCCGTTGAGGCCGACCGACTTTTTGAAGGCCTTTGAATCGTACTTGGCGCCGGTGTTCATCTTGGAAACCACGTCGACCAGCTTGCCGAGCGGAATTCCGCGGCCGTAGTCGCGAACGGTCACCGATCCGTTTTGAACGCTGATCTCGACGGTTTTGCCACCGCCCATCACAAACTCGTCGATCGAGTTGTCGACAACCTCTTTGATTAAGATGTAAATGCCGTCGTCGGCGCTGCTGCCGTCACCCAGTTTACCGATGTACATCCCGGGCCTGAGGCGGATGTGCTCCTGCCACTCAAGGCTGCGAATGTTCTCTTCGGTATAGAGTACGGGCTCGGTCATGATATCGTGCGAATCTAGCACAAAGCCACGCGCAAAACCCGCGCTAGGAGCGGGAGTTTTCAACAGGATAATCCCCCGTTTCGAGCGGTTTAACCGCCCTAAACGTTGAATCGGAAGTGCAGAACGTCGCCGTCCTTGACCAGGTACTCGCGGCCCTCTACCCGAAGGCGTCCAGCTTCGCGGCACGCGGCCTCAGAACGGTACTTCACGTAGTCGTCGTAGCTAATGACCTCGGCGCGAATGAAGCCCTTTTCAAAATCGCTGTGGATGACCCCGGCGGCCTGGGGAGCGGTGGCTCCGCGCGGAATGGTCCAGGCGCGAACCTCTTTAACCCCCGCGGTGAAGTAGGTGTGCAGCTGCAGCAAGTTGTAGGCCTCGCGAATCAACCGGTTCACGCCGGGCTCCTCGAGCTCGAGGTCGTCGAGGAACATGCGGCGCTCCTCGTAGGTTTCAAGTTCGGCGATGTCGGCCTCGGTGGCCGCGGCCAGGTGCAGCACCCCAGCGCCCTCTTCGGCGGCCATGGCGCGCACCTTTTCGACCCATGAATTGCCCGTTTTCGCCGACGTTTCTTCGACGTTGCACACGTACATCACGGGCTTGTCGGTGAGCAGTTGGTAGTCAGCAATCCAGGCCGCTTCTTCATCGGTGCGGTCAAATCCGCGCACCGACTTACCCTGCTCGACGTGCTTTTTGAGGCGCTCGCCCATCTCCACCTCGCGCACGGCTTCGCGAGCTCCGCCCTTGGCCGACTTGCGCGAACGCTCCAAACGCTTGTCAATAGTTTCTAAATCTTTGAGCTGAAGCTCAACATCAATCGTCTCCTTGTCGCGCAGCGGATTCACGCTTCCGTCGACGTGGGTGATGTTGTCGTTTTCGAAGCAGCGCAGCACGTGCAAAATGGCGTTGCATTCGCGGATGTTGCCCAAAAACTGGTTTCCGAGGCCCTCGCCCTTGCTGGCGCCCTTAACTAGGCCGGCGATGTCGACGATCTCGACGGTAGCCGGAACCACCCGCTCGGGATTCACAATCTCGGCGAGCGCGTCCATGCGCGGATCGGGAACGTTCACGGTGCCCACATTGGGCTCAATGGTGCAAAACGGAAAGTTGGCCGCATGGGCCTTCGCGTTGCTCAAGCAGTTAAACAACGTCGACTTACCGACGTTGGGGAGGCCTACGATTCCAACCTTCA
The DNA here is from genome assembly GCA_016868755.1 of Bacteroidota bacterium. Classification (GTDB taxonomy): domain Bacteria; phylum Bacteroidota; class Bacteroidia; order Flavobacteriales; family Schleiferiaceae; genus TMED14. The sequence goes on from VGFU01000009.1 coordinate 8,742, forward strand.
TAACTCGTTAATTACTTCTGTTTTCGGGCCGCAAAGGTAGCCGAACTATGGCCGTACTTTTGCGGTAAATCCGCTTCTGATGGCCTCAATCTACGACTACCCCTCGCAAATTCGCCGCGACATCTTGCGCATGGTACACAAACCGCAATCGGGCCACCCCGGCGGATCCATGGGCTGCACCGAGTTTTTTACCGCTCTGTACTTTGAAGTGCTGCGCCACAATCCAGCGGCCTTCAGCATGGACGGACGCGGCGAAGACCTCTTCTTTTTGAGCAACGGCCACATTTCGCCTGTGCTGTACAGCACGTTAGCGCGTGCCGGCTACTTTCCCGTGGCGGAACTCTCGACCTTTCGACTCATCAATACCCGCCTGCAAGGTCACCCGACCACGCACGATGGGTTGCCCGGAGTGCGCATCGCGAGCGGATCGCTCGGCCAAGGTCTGAGCGTTGCCGTGGGCGCCGCCCAAGCCAAAAAACTCAACGGCGACAACCACCTCGTGTACACCCTGCACGGTGACGGCGAGCTGCAGGAAGGCCAGATTTGGGAAGCCGCCATGTACGCCGGCGCGAAAAAAGTCGACAACCTGATCGCTACGGTCGACGCCAACGGCCAGCAAATTGACGGTAGCACCGACGAAGTGCTTCCGATGGGCGACCTCGGAGCCAAGTTTGCCGCCTTTGGATGGGACGTTATGCACCTTGAACACGGCAACGACCTCGACGCCGTGCGAGCGGTGCTTCGCGAAGCCGGAACCCGCACCGGCAAGGGCAAGCCGGTGGTGATCATCATGAAGACCGCCATGGGCCACGGCGTGGACTTTATGGCTGGAACCCACAAGTGGCACGGCGTTGCCCCAAACGACGACGAACTGGTCCGCGCTTTGGCGCAGTGCCCCGAAACGCTCGGCGACTACTAAACCCATCGCATGCTGCGCCGCAGACTGTACGCCCTTCTTTTCTTCGCCTGCACCTTCGGGGCCTGGGCGCAGGGTGTGCTGCCTCCGCCTGAAAAAAAACCCGAGCCGCTCACGCGCATTTTGTTTGTGTTTGACGCCTCAAATTCGATGTACGGCCGCTGGCAGACCGGCACCCGCATGGAAGTCGCGCAGCGCCTGATGCGCGAACTGCTCGACAGCCTGGGCCGCATCGAAAAGCCCCAATTTGAACTGGCGCTTCGCGTGTACGGACACCAAAAACCCGTTCCGCCGCAGGACTGCAACGACACCCGACTCGAAGTGGCGTTCAGCCCTACCTCGATTCCGCGCATCCAAAAGACGCTTGCAGGGCTCCGCCCCATGGGAACCACCCCCATCGCCCGCAGCTTGATTAAGGCGGGAAGCGATTTTCCGGAATGCGCCGACTGCCGCAACATCATCATCCTCATCACCGACGGTGTTGAGGCCTGCGACGAAGATCCGTGCGCCGCCTCGCGCATTCTCCAGCAGCGAGGCGTCATCCTCAAGCCGTTCGTAATTGGCATTGGACTCGAAACCAACCTCGCTAAAAACTTTGGCTGCGTGGGAACCTACTACGATGCCGGCGACGAGCAGACCTTTAGCAAAGCGCTCAACGTCATCATGACGCAGGCCCTCGACAACACCACGGCGCAGATTAACTTACTCGACCATCGCGGCGTTTCGGCCGAAACCAACCTCCCTGTGGTACTGCACAACGTCACTAGCGGCCAGACCGAAGAGGCCATCGTGCACACCATGAACTACGCGGGTCAGCCCGACACGCTGGACCTCGACCCGCTTGTGACCTACCGCGGCACGGTTTACACCCTTCCGCCAGTCGAAATTCCGTCGAGCGAAGTGCATGCGGGCAAGCACAACCACCTCGGCACCCTAGCCGCACAGGGCAGCCTCCGGCTGAACATGGTCAACGTGCCCAACCGCCAATCCATGCCGCTCGCCGTGGTCCGCAAGCCGGGTTCAACGGAAATCGTGCACGTTCAGCCGTTGGGCAGCGAGCAGCGCTACCTGGTCGGCACCTACGAACTCGACATCCTTACCCTGCCCCGCTACCGCCAAACGGTGGTGGTGGAGGGCGGTAAAACGACCGAATTGAGCATTCCCGCTCCCGGGAACGCCAGCCTCACCCTCAAAATTGCGAGCATCGGCGCGGTGTTTTTGCGTGAAAACGACGACTGGACCTACGTGGTTCCGCTCGACGACGCGCAAACCCGGCAGTCCTTTGCGCTGCAGCCAGGAACCTACACCGTGCTTTACCGCCCCAAGTCTGCACAGCAAACAGCCTACAGCAAAAGCAGCACGTTTACCGTGACGTCGGGCGCCACGGCCATCGTTAACCTTCAGTAAATTGACCCTCATGCACCCCTACACGAACCAAGGAAGCCAAGACACCCGCAGCGGATTCGGCGCTGGACTGCTCGAACTCGGACGCCGCAACCCGCACGTCGTCGCCCTCTGCGCCGACCTCACGGGTTCGCTCAAGATGGACGCCTTCGCGAAGGAGTTCCCCGACCGCTTCTTCCAAACGGGAATTGCTGAGGCGCACATGATGGGTATGGCCGCGGGACTCACCATTGGCGGTTGGATTCCGTTCACCGGAACCTTTGCCAACTTCTCGACCGGACGCGTCTACGACCAAATCCGCCAGAGCATCGCCTACTCCGACAAAAACGTGAAAATCTGCGCCTCGCACGCGGGCCTAACCCTGGGAGAAGACGGAGCCACCCACCAAATCCTTGAAGACATCGGGTTGATGAAAATGCTGCCGGGCATGACGGTCCTCGTTCCGGCCGACTACAACCAGACTAAGGCTGCCACGATCGCCTTGGCCGACCACCACGGTCCAGCCTACCTGCGGTTCGGACGCCCCAAAGTGGCCAACTTTACCCCCGCCGACAAGCCCTTCGTGATCGGCAAGGCCGACGTCCTCGTCGAAGGCAGTGACCTCACCATTGCCGCCACGGGCCACCTCGTGTGGGAAGCCCTCGAGGCCAGCAACACGCTTGCCGCCCAGAGCATTTCTGCCGAAGTCATCAACTTCGCTACGATCAAGCCGTTTGATACCGAAGCCCTGCTCAAATCGGTCACCAAAACCGGACGCGTCGTGACCGCCGAAGAGCACCAGCGCCACGGTGGCCTTGGCGACCTCGTCGCCCAGACGCTGGGAATGCACCGCCCCGCTCCCGTCGAAATGGTCGCGGTCAACGATTCGTTTGGCGAATCGGGCACACCTGCCCAGCTCATGGACAAGTACGGCCTCAACGCCGCCGCCATTGTGGAGGCTGCATTGAAGGTGCGGAATCGGTAATTTCTAGTTACTGGCTGCTAGCGAACGGCTCGTTGACGCATTAAACCAGCCGAGCTTTTCTGCATCTTAGCTTCGATGCAGCGCGAAGCCCTTAGCCAATTTACCGACCTGGTTGAACGCCACACGGATCAATGGTACCGTGTGGCGTTGCGCATTGTGCTTGACCACGACGCGGCGCAAGACGCCGTTCAAGAGGCCTGCATAAAAATGTGGACCCACTGGGCGAGCTACCGGGGCGAAGCGCAACGGAGCACGTGGGCCTACCGCTTCGTCGTCAACGAGGCGTTGAACATCCAGCGGCGCAGCCGTTCCAAATCGAGCGTCGATCCTTCAGAACTTGCTGGGGTTCCCGACAGTCCCTACTTCGCGGCCGATGCTGCGCTGGCCGCACTTTATGGCGCCGTAGCCCAGCTTCCGGAGCAGCAGCGCCTCGTGTTTCAGCTTCGCTACTTTGACGAGCTTCCGTATGCTGAAATTTCCCAAATCCTCGGCACCAGCACGGGCGGACTCAAGGCCAACTACCACCACGCGGTGGCTAAAATCAAAAAAATCATGGTCGGATTAAACCTTGACCTCCACGCGGAATCTTAAGCTCAACCAAACCCATGAACCCCAGCACTCAACCCCAATCCCCGCGCGACGGAATAACCGTTCCTTCCGAGTTTGCCGCTGATCTCGCAGCCCGATCCACCGAGGCCGCGCGCCGCACGCGGCGCGCGCCAAAGACCCGCCGAATCTGGCTCGCCACGGCTGCCGCCGCCGTGTTTGCCGGGGCCTTGCTAATTCTCAGACCCCACGCCGCTCCGAGCGCAGGGCCCACACCCCAACTTACCGCCGACGAGGCGTGGTCCGCACTGGAACAGGGCGACGTCACATTAACCGAAGACGAGCTGCTCGAGCTCGCTGAACTGCACGGAATCACCACCCTTTAACCTTAACCCACCATGAATAAAATCCTCATCATTGCCTTCGCCTTAAGCACCCTGAGTGCACTTGGCCAAACGCGCCCGCAGCCCGGACAGCGTCCGTCGCCACCCAAAGAGCGTATCGAATCCGCCAAAATCGGCCTTATAACCCGAGAACTGCGCCTCACCCCCGAAGAGGCCAAAGCCTTCTGGCCCATCTACAATGCGATGGAGGCCGACCTCAAGAAGGCCAACCGCGACCCGCTCCGTGAAGGACTTAAAACGGTGCGCGGCGAAGGCGGAATCGACAACCTCTCCGACGCACAGGCCCGCGAGCTCCTCGCCGAACTCGACAAGGTGGGCACCGAGCGCGAAGCGGTCCGGCGCAAGTACCAGAAAGAGTTTCTAAAAGTCCTTCCTCCCCAAAAAGTACTCAAACTGCACGTTGCTGAGCGCAAGTTCCGGCAAGAAGTTATGGAACGACTTAAAGATGCCCGCGGGGGTGACCGGCCGCCGGGACCGCGCCATGGTGCCCGCCCTTCAATGGAGGACTAAAAAAGTAAATCCGGATATATCCGGATTTTTTTTGCCCCACACCCACGAATCATTCGGTTATATCCGAATTTAAAAATTTCACCCGCCCCGTACCTTAGCGGAATGGACCTCCGCCAGCGTTTTTTGCACCACCTCGCACCCACCACGTTTAGCCCGCTGGCCTTGGAATTCGTGCGCGCCGAAGGTCCCTACCTCTACGATTCGCAGGGAAAAGCCCACATGGACCTTATTTCGGGCATCGGCGTAGCCAACCTCGGCCACAGCCACCCCGAAATCGTGGCGGCCGTGCAGCAGCAAGCCGCGCAGCACATGCACCTCATGGTGTACGGAGAATATGCGCAGGTTCCGCAAGTGGCCTACGCCGAGGCCCTACTCGCTGCGCTGCCCGCGAGCATCGACCAAATCTACTGGGGCAACAGCGGAGCTGAGGCCGTAGACGGGGCCCTGAAACTCGCCAAACGCGCCACCGGACGCACCGAAATCCTTTCGTTCGAAGGGTCCTACCACGGATCCACCACCGGCCCCCTTTCGGCCATGGGCAACGAATGCATGAAGTCGGCCTACCGTCCGTTGGTTCCGGGGCACCGCATTTTCCCCTACAACCGGCCCGAGGTTTTCGATGCCATCGGCGCCCGCACGGCCGCAGTGCTCGTCGAATTAATTCAAGCGGAATCAGGCTACATTCCCGCTGACGCAGCATGGCTCCAAGCGCTGGAGGCGCGCTGCCGCGCGACCGGGGCCCTGCTCATCGTCGACGAAATCCAAACCGGCTTCGGCCGCAGCGGCGAGGCCTTCGCCTTCTCGGCGTCGGACATCGTCCCCGACGTGATCTGCCTGGCGAAGGCCTTGGGCGGCGGAATGCCCCTGGGGGCCTTCGCCGCCTCGCGCGCCTTAATGGCAACCTTGGCTGAAAACCCCATGCTTGGGCACCTCACCACCTTCGGAGGGCATCCCGTAAGCTGTGCGGCTGGCTTGGCTGCTTGGAACCTGTTGCAGCGGGAGCGCTTCGCGCTCCGCGCCCCCGCCCTCGAAGACCACTTCCGCCGCGGCCTTTCGCAGCATCCCGCGGTCCGAGAAATCCGTGGCCGCGGCGCCCTCCTTGCCGTCGTCTTGGACTCCTTTGACCAAGTCCTGAGGGCCCAACAGCTCCTGATCGCCGACGGATACCTCACTGACTGGTTCCTCTTTGAAAACTGCGCTTTGCGGTTGGCTCCGCCCCTCACCCTTAGCGACGAACACGCGCAAAGCGCCGTTCACGCCATATGGAATGCGCTTGAACGCTGCTAGCACATGAACCTGCGCCGCCACCTACTTCCACACGAATCGGGGCGAGGCCACCAGCCGGAACTCGACGGATTCCGCGGCTTCGCCGTGCTTACCGTGCTTTTGGCGCACAGCAGCCACGCGGGCCTGCAACCCTTTGGCCTTGACTTTGACCACTTCGGAAGCGTCGGAGTCTACCTCTTCTTTGTGCTGTCCGCTTACCTTATCAACCGGCAAATGCTGGACGCCCTGGAGCGCCGATCTGCCCATCCACGGTTCTGGCTGCGCTACGCCCTGCGCCGCCTGCTCCGCATCTACCCCATGTACCTGCTGGCCTTGCTCGCCTGCCTCGGACTTCACCGCGGAGGCCTTGAGAGCCTCATTCCCAGCTGGAGCGACCTGGCAAACCATCTGAGCCTTCGCGACGCCCGCGGCGTCTTTTGGACCCTGCCCGTCGAAATCACCTACTACCTGCTGTCGCCTGTGGTGGTCGTGCTCCTTTGGCCCATTTACCGGTCCCGACCTTGGCTGGCGATCTCGGTGCTGTTCACGGCCATGGTCTCGCTTTGGTACCTGCGTTTTCAGCACCATCCGCTGCCCATTGCCCTTCGATTTGCCCCGGTCCTCGGTTTCGGAACCCTTCTTGCCCTCCTCAAGCGCCGACTCCGCCTCCCGGGCGGACTCGGACTCGCCCTCTTTGCCCTGATCCTCACCACCATTCCCAGCGTGTCCCGCCTCCTTTACGGAACCTATCCCTTCTACGGTTACCCCTACACCCTCGCCTACGGACTCGTTTGGATGCTCATCCTCTACCAGGCGCTGTACCACGAAGTCGCCCTTTCGGCCCTCGGGCGCTGGCTTCCCCTGCGCTACCTGGGAGCCCTCAGCTTCAGCATCTACCTTCTCCACCTGCCGGTGCTCGCCCTATGTCAGCACTTCCTTGATTCCGCCTGGGTCGTACCTGGCTTTTGGGTCGGAACCCTTGCGCTGAGCTTCGCGACCTATACCTTCGTAGAACGCCCCTTTGGCCTCCTAAAAATTCGCCTATGAATCCCAAAATCTTGCGCGGCCTGCTCTGGCTCTCGGCCTCTTTTCCCTTCATGTTTGGGGGTCCTGCCTTCTTTTATTGGGTTGCGGGGCCGGCCCTTCAGCGCGGAAACTGGGTTCCCGCCGCCTTCATCGTCACCGCCATGTTTGTGGGCGTTGGCATCCTGGTCCGCGGAATCGGAATCCTCCTCGACGGCTTCTTTGGCCGCTAACTAGCTGCAAGCAACTAGTAGCTTCTCGTTACTCGCAACTGGCTCAATGCAAAAAGCCACCGGCTTGCGCCGGTGGCTTTTGCGTTTCACATCCGATACTTAGGCTTGGCCCGTGGGTCCGCCGAAGTGAATTGGCATCCCCGGAAGCTCCGTATCGGCGATCTCCCCATGGGTGGCCTCGTAGCGCCCCACGTTGTCGGCAAGTGCGCGCACTAACCGCTTCGCGTGCTGGGGCGTTAGGATCACCCGCGACTTCACCTTGGCCTTCGGCAAGCCGGGCATCATTTGGATGAAGTCGACCACAAATTCGCTGTTCGAGTGGTTGATAATGGCCAAGTTGGAGTACACTCCATCGGCCATCTCCGGCGAAAGCTCTATCTGCAGCTGGTTGGGATCCTGCTCGCTCATTATTCCGCCGCTTCGATATCAACCGACTTGGCGGCCATCATGCGGTCGTACTCGTCGCGGTTTCCGACTACCGAAGCATAGTACTGCTTCAAGCCGGTACCCGCCGGAATGCGGTGACCCACAATAACGTTCTCCTTCAAGCCGTCCAGGCCATCGCTCTTCGCGGCAATCGCTGCTTCGTTGAGCACCTTGGTGGTCTCCTGGAACGAGGCCGCAGACACCCACGACTTCGTTTGGAGCGAAGCGCGCGTGATACCCTGAAGCACCAGCTGGGCCGTAGCAGAACGCGCATCGCGCGCTTCTACCAACGCCTTGTCGGAACGCGTGAGGAGCGAATTCTCGTCGCGAAGCTGGCGGGCCGAAATCATCTGACCCTCTTTCAAGGTCTCGCTGTCTCCGGCGTTAAGCACCACCTTCTTGTCAAATACGCGGTCGTTCTCTTCGATGAAGTCGCTGACGTGCTCGTAGTGTCCCTCGAGGAAGTGCGTATCGCCGCCGTCAACGATTTCAACTTTGCGCATCATCTGGCGAACAATCACTTCAAAGTGCTTGTCGTTGATCTTTACCCCTTGCAGGCGGTACACCTCTTGAATCTCGTTCACGAGGTACTCCTGAACCGCGGTCGGGCCTTGAATGGCCAAAATATCGGCAGGAGAAATGGCTCCGTCGCTCAGCGGTGAACCGGCGCGCACAAAGTCGTTCTCTTGAACGAGGATTTGCTTGCTCAGGTTGATCAAGTAGCGGCGCTGCTCGCCCGTGCGGCTCTCGATGATGATCTCGCGGTTGCCGCGCTTGATCTTACCGTACGATACCGTACCGTCAATCTCGGCTACCACCGAGGGGTTTGACGGATTGCGCGCTTCAAACAGCTCGGTTACGCGGGGCAGACCGCCCGTGATGTCACCCGCTTTGGCTCCGCGGCGCGGAATCTTCACGAGTACCTTACCTGCTTTGATCTCCTCGCCTTCGTCGACCATCAAGTGGGCACCCACCGGCAAGGTGTAGTGCTTAATCTCTTGGCCTTTTTTGGTCAGGATTTGAATCATCGGCACCAACTTTTTGGTCCGCGCGTCGCTAATTACTTTGTCCTGGAAGCCCGTCTGCTCGTCGATCTCGACTTTGTAGCTCAAGCCTTGAACGATGTCTTGGTACCCAACGACCCCGGCAAATTCAGAAATGATTACCGCGTTGTAGGGGTCCCACGAACAGAGCGTAGCGCCTTTGGCCACTTTCTGGCCGTGCGCCACCATCAGGCTCGAACCGTAGGGCACGTTGCCGGTCATTACCGAAATGCCCGTCTTCTCGTCGACGATGCGTAGTTCGCCGGTACGGCCAATCACAATCGTTGCCGTGGCTCCGTCGCTTCCTTCGCCCTCAACGGTGCGGACCTCGTCGAGCTCCACAATACCGTCAAACTTGGCGATCAAGCTGTTGACCTCTGAAATGTTTCCTGCAGTACCACCCACGTGGAACGTACGAAGCGTGAGCTGCGTACCCGGTTCACCGATGGACTGGGCAGCGATTACGCCAACCGCTTCGCCCATCTGAACACCCTTAGCCGTAGCCAAGTTGCGGCCGTAGCACTTCGCACAGATTCCGCGCTTGCTCTCGCACGTGAGTGCGGAACGCACTTCAACCATTTCAACAGGAGAACCTTCAATCTTGCGAGCGGCGTCGTCGGAAATCATTTCGCCCGTGCGAACGTACACCTCGCCCGTGAGCGGATCGATGACGTCGTGCAGGGTTACGCGACCCGTGATGCGCTCGTACAGCGTTTCAACTACTTCTTCGTTCTTGCGCAAGGCGGTCACCTCGAGGCCGCGGAGCGTGCCGCAGTCCACCTCGTTGATGATTACGTCTTGGGCTACGTCGTGCAGACGGCGAGTGAGGTAACCGGCGTCTGCCGTTTTCAACGCGGTATCCGCAAGACCCTTACGGGCACCGTGGGTCGAGATAAAGTATTCAAGAATCGAAAGACCTTCTTTAAAGTTCGAAATAATCGGGTTTTCGATGATCTCTCCACCACCTGAACCGGACTTCTGCGGCTTGGCCATAAGACCCCGCATACCCGACAGCTGGCGAATCTGCTCTTTTGAACCCCGCGCTCCCGAATCCAGCATCATGTAGATCGGATTGAAGCCCTGGCGGTCGTTGATGAGCTGGCTCATCGCGGCTTGCGTCAGTCGGGCGTTCGTGTTAGTCCACACGTCAATGACCTGGTTGTAGCGTTCGTTGTTGGTGATCAGACCATTGTTGTAGTTGGCCAAAATGCCTTCTACTTCTTCGTTGGCCTCCTTGATCAGCGACTCCTTGGTTTCAGGCACCGTGATGTCTCCCAGCGAGAACGAAAGTCCGCCACGGAATGCCGTGCTGTAACCCAAATTCTTGATGTCGTCCAGGAACTGTGCCGTCGTCGGAACGTCGGTCTTGGTCAAAATGCGGGCGATGATGTCGCGCAGCGCTTTTTTCGTCAAGAGCTCGTTGATGAATCCGACTTTATCGGGAACCACTTTGTTAAACAAAATGCGTCCAACCGAAGTCTCGATCAGCTTCGTGCCCAATTCGCCGTTCTCCAGCTCTACGCGAGCGCGGATTTTTACTACGGCACCCAGGTCAACGCGGCGCTCGTTGAACGCGATCGTAACCTCTTCGGCCGAGTAGAAGGTCATGCCTTCGCCCTTCACGGGGTCGCCCGGAAGGTTTCGCTTGGGCTTGGTCATGTAGTACAGACCCAAGACCATGTCTTGCGAGGGAACCGTAATCGGCGAACCGTTTGCGGGGTTCAGGATGTTGTGCGAAGCCAGCATCAAGATCTGCGCCTCCAAAATGGCGGCGGGACCCAGCGGAAGGTGAACAGCCATCTGGTCACCGTCAAAGTCGGCGTTGAAGGCCGTACACGTCAACGGGTGCAGCTGAATAGCCTTGCCCTCGATCATGCGCGGCTGGAACGCCTGGATACCCAAGCGGTGGAGCGTCGGAGCACGGTTTAGAAGAACCGGATGGCCCTTCATCACGTTTTCGAGAATGTCCCAAACAACCGCTTCGCGCTTGTCGATGATTTTCTTGGCCGACTTCACCGTTTTTACAATTCCGCGCTCGATGAGCTTGCGCACCACAAACGGTTTGTACAGCTCGGCGGCCATATCCTTGGGAAGTCCGCACTCGTGCAGCTTCAAGTCAGGGCCGATAACGATTACCGAACGCGCCGAGTAGTCTACGCGCTTACCCAAAAGGTTTTGGCGGAAGCGTCCTTGCTTGCCCTTGAGGCTGTCGCTCAACGACTTAAGCGGACGGTTGCTCTCGGTCTTCACCGCGCTGGCTTTGCGCGTGTTGTCAAACAAGCTATCTACCGCTTCTTGAAGCATGCGCTTTTCATTGCGCAAAATCACTTCAGGCGCTTTAATCTCGAGCAAGCGCTTCAAGCGATTGTTGCGGATAATAACGCGGCGGTAGAGGTCGTTCAAGTCACTGGTCGCAAAGCGTCCTCCGTCCAAAGGCACGAGCGGACGAAGCTCGGGCGGAATCACGGGAATCACTTTCATGATCATCCACTCGGGCTTGTTTTCCATGCGCTCGTTGGCATCCTTCATGGCTTCGACCACCTGAAGGCGCTTGAGGGCCTCTTGCTTGCGCTGCTGCGAGGTTTCGCGGTCAGCTTGGGCACGGAGCTCAAACGAAAGAGCCGGAAGGTCCAGGCGCTGGAGCAGCATGTACATGGCCTCGGCGCCCATCTTGGCGATGAACTTATTGGGATCGTGGTCTTCGAGGTACTGGTTGTCTTGGTTCGGCAAGCGGTCCAGGGCATCGAGGTACTCTTCTTCGGTTAAGAACTGAAGCTTCGTGAAGGCGTTTCCGTCGGCATCGGTGGCCAAACCGGGCTGAATCACCACGTAGCGCTCGTAGTAAATGATCATATCGAGCTTCTTGGTCGGGATTCCGAGCAAGTAGCCGATTTTGTTCGGAAGCGAACGGAAGTACCAGATGTGCGCCACCGGAACGACGAGGCTGATGTGGCCTACGCGCTCGCGGCGAACTTTTTTCTCGGTTACCTCAACGCCGCAGCGGTCACAAACGATTCCCTTGTAGCGAATGCGCTTGTACTTTCCGCAAGCACATTCAAAATCCTTAACAGGACCAAAAATGCGCTCGCAAAACAGACCGTCACGTTCCGGCTTGTGGGTCCGGTAGTTGATGGTCTCGGGCTTCAGAATTTCGCCGCTCGACTTCTCGAGCAGGAATTCTGGTGAAGCCAAGCTAATGGTGATCTGGTTGAAGCTACCCGTGGTGGCTTGTTCGTACTTTCTCATGTTCGTGTGAATTCCGTCTTAATACTCTATGCTTAGTCCAACGAGACTTTAAGGCCAAGGCCTTGAAGTTCATGGAGCAGTACGTTAAACGACTCGGGAATGCCCGGTTCAGGCATGCGGTCGCCTTTGACAATCGACTCGTAGGTCTTGGCGCGGCCCACAACGTCGTCTGATTTCACGGTCAAGATCTCGCGAAGGATGTTCGATGCGCCGAAGGCTTCGAGCGCCCAAACCTCCATCTCACCGAAGCGCTGGCCACCGAATTGGGCCTTACCGCCGAGCGGCTGCTGGGTGATGAGCGAGTACGGTCCGATTGAACGGGCGTGCATCTTGTCGTCGACCATGTGTCCGAGCTTCAGCATGTAAATGATGCCCACGGTTGCCTTCTGGTGGAAGGCTTCGCCCGTGCCTCCGTCGTACAGCTGCGTGTGGCCAAACTGCGGAATTCCGGCTTTCTCCGTGAACTCGTTGATTTGGTCCATGCTCGCGCCGTCAAAAATCGGAGTAGCAAACTTGGTTCCTAGCTTCTTACCTGCCCAGCCCAACACGGTCTCGTAGATCTGACCAATGTTCATACGTGACGGTACACCCAAGGGGTTCAGCACGATGTCCACCGGCGTTCCGTCTGCGAGGAACGGCATGTCTTCTTGGCGCACAATTTTGGCGACAATACCCTTGTTACCGTGGCGTCCGGCCATCTTATCGCCCACTTTCAGCTTGCGCTTCTTGGCGATGATCACTTTGGCCATCTTCACGATGCCCGCGGGCAGCTCGTCACCTACGCTGATCGTGAACTTCTTGCGGCGGTTGACGCCCATGATGTCGCTCACTTTGATCTTGTAGTTGTGCAGCAGCGCGTCGATGAGCACGTTCTTGTCGTCGTCGGTCGTCCAGGTTCCGCCCGTGAGGTGAGTGTAGTCCTCAACGCCGTTGAGCACCTTGAGCGTGAACTTGGTCCCTTTCGGAATCACGTCTTCGTTCAGGTCGTTGAACACACCTTGGCAGGTTTTACCGCTGACCAGCTTCGACAGCTTGTCGACAAACACGTTGCGGACTTCTTCAAGCTGCGCAGCGAGTTCAAGATCGAGCTGCTCGAGCTCTTCTTTGTCGCGGCTGCGCTGGCGCTTGTCTTTCATGCTGCGGCTAAACAGCTTCTTGTCAATCACCACACCGCTGATGCCCGGAGGCGTCTTGAGCGAGGCATCTTTAACGTCGCCGGCCTTGTCGCCGAAGATGGCGCGAAGAAGCTTCTCTTCAGGTGACGGATCGCTCTCGCCCTTCGGCGTGATTTTACCGATCATGATGTCGCCCGGAACGATTTCAGCTCCAACGCGGATCAAACCGTTTTCGTCGAGGTCTTTGGTCGCCTCCTCACTTACGTTGGGGATGTCGGCGGTCAGCTCTTCCATGCCCAACTTGGTGTCGCGCACGTCGAGTGAGTACTCGTCGATGTGGATGCTGGTGAAGATGTCTTCGCGTACCACGCGCTCGTTGATTACGATGGCATCCTCGAAGTTGTAGCCCTTCCACGGCATGAAGGCCACGAGAAGGTTGCGTCCGAGCGCAAGCTCTCCGCCCTGCGTGGCGTAGCCTTCGCAGAGCACTTGTCCGCGCTCCACGCGCTCCCCCTTGGTGACAATAGGCTTCAGGTTGATCGTAGTCGACTGGTTCGTCTTCAAGAACTTGATCAGCGGGTACGACTTGGTCGCCGGTTCGAAGCTCACGAGTTCTTCGTCTTCGGTGCGGTCGTATTCAATCACAATTTCGTTAGCGTCGACGTAGCGTACCGTTCCTGCGCCTTCGGCGTTGATCAGCACGCGGCTGTCGCGGGCAACTTGCTGTTCCAGGCCGGTACCCACAATCGGAGCTTCAGGACGAAGCAGGGGAACTGCCTGGCGCATCATGTTTGATCCCATGAGGGCGCGGTTGGCGTCGTCGTGCTCGAGGAACGGAATCAACGAAGCCGAGATCGAAGCGATCTGGTTCGGAGCTACGTCCATCAGCTGAACCTCTTGCGGCTCCAGTACGGGGAAGTCGCCCTTGTCGCGCACCTTAACGCGGGGGTTGACAAAGCTTCCGTCGGCCTTGATCGGCGCGTTGGCTTGGGCAATTACTTTTTCTTCCTCTTCTTCGGCGCTCAGGAACACGGGGGCTCCTTCGAGCTTCACGCGTCCGTTGTCCACTTGGCGGTAAGGGGTTTCGATGAAGCCCATCGAATTGACCTTGGCGTACACACACAGCGACGAAATCAAACCGATGTTCGGTCCTTCAGGCGTTTCAATGGGACACAGACGACCGTAGTGCGTGTAGTGAACGTCACGAACCTCAAAGCCCGCGCGCTCGCGGCTCAGACCACCGGGTCCGAGGGCCGAAAGGCGGCGCTTGTGCGTGATTTCAGCCAACGGGTTGGTCTGGTCCATGAACTGGCTTAGCTGGTTGGTTCCGAAGAACGAGTTGATGACCGAGCTCAACGTCTTGGCGTTGATCAAATCAATCGGGGTGAACACCTCGTTGTCGCGCACGTTCATGCGCTCACGAATCGTACGGGCCATGCGTGCAAGACCGACTCCAAATTGGTTGGCCATCTGCTCGCCAACGGTACGAACCCGGCGGTTTGAAAGGTGGTCGATGTCGTCGATCTCTGCCTTAGAATTGATCAGCTCAATCAAGTACTTGACAATCATGATGATGTCTTGCTTGGTAAGCACTTGGTTTGAGTTATCGATGTCCAGACTGAGCTTCTTATTCAAGCGGTAACGGCCCACCTCTCCGAGGCTGTAGCGCTGCTCGCTAAAGAAGAGCTTGTCGATGATTCCGCGCGCGGTCTCCTCATCGGGCGGTTCAGCGTTGCGGAGCTGGCGGTAGATGTGCTCCACGGCCTCAATTTCGGAGTTCGTGGGGTCCTTCTGCAGCGTGTTGTAAATGATCGAAAACTCACCCTCGGCGATGTCTTCTTTGTGCAGAAGGATCGTAGCCACTTCGCTCTCAATGATGAGGTCGACGTGCTCTTTTTCCAGAACGGTGTCGCGGTCGAGAATCACCTCGTTGCGCTCGATCGATACCACTTCTCCGGTGTCCTCGTCCACGAAATCTTCCATCCAAGATTTCAGCACGCGCGCGGCCAACTTGCGGCCTACCACGCGCTTAAGCCCGGCCTTGCTCACTTTAACTTCCTCAGCGAGGTCAAAGATTTCAAGGATGTCTTTGTCGCGTTCGTAACCAATGGCGCGGAACAGGGTCGTAACCGGCAATTTTTTCTTGCGGTCGATGTAGGCATACATCACTCCGTTGATGTCGGTAGCGAACTCAATCCAGCTTCCTTTGAACGGAATAATACGGGCTGAGTAAAGCTTCGTGCCGTTGGCGTGGAAGCTCTGGCCGAAGAATACCCCCGGTGAGCGGTGCAGCTGGCTCACGATTACGCGCTCGGCTCCGTTGATGATAAAGGTTCCACGCGGCGTCATGTACGGAATCGTTCCGAGGTACACGTCCTGCACGATGGTCTCAAAGTCCTCGTGCTCGGGGTCGGTACAGTAGAGCTTCAGGCGCGCCTTGAGGGGCACCGAGAAGGTGAGTCCGCGCTCAATGCACTCCATTTCGGAGTAGCGCGGGGGATCCACAAAGTAGTCGAGGAACTCCAGCACGAATTGGTTTCGGCTGTCCGTAATCGGAAAGTTCTCGTTAAAGGTGTTGAAAAGGCCTTCGTCACTGCGATTTTCCGGCTTGGTGTCAATTTGGAAAAAATCGCGGAAGGACTTGATTTGGATGTCCAGAAAATCGGGGCAGTCCGCCTGAGCGAAGGTGCTCGAAAAATTGATTCGCGGTTGTGCGTGCGCCATGGGGCTTGGACGTAAAAGGATGGATGGAACTTGTGGAAACACGAAAAGGTCTGGGGCCCGGGGTCTAAAATCGACCCCGAACACCTAAACCAGGTAGGTTAGGCAGCGCTCTTACTTGAGCTCAACCTCGGCACCAGCCTCTTCAAGCTGCTTTTTGAGGGCTTCAGCCTCGTCTTTAGAAACGCCTTCCTTGATCGGAGCGGGAGCTGCATCAACAGCGTCCTTAGCTTCCTTAAGACCAAGACCGGTCAGTTCCTTAACGACCTTAACTACCGCAAGCTTCTGAGCGCCTGCGCTTTTAAGGATTACGTCAAACGAAGACTTTTCCTCAGCAGCAGCTTCACCGCCAGCAGCAGGACCAGCAGCAACAGCAACAGCTGCAGCAGCGGGCTCGATACCGTAGGTTTCTTTGAGGTAGTCGGCGAGTTCTTTTACTTCTTTAACGGTGAGGTTCACCAAAGAATCGCCAAGTGATTTAATATCAGCCATGATTGGGATATTGATTAGAAATGAAACAAATGCACAAGTTGGAAGCTGAGTGCGTAATCGTTAGGCTTTGCGCGCTTCAAGAGTTTTGAGCAAGCCTGCAATGGTTTGACCACCGCCGCCTTGAAGGGCCGAAATAACGTTCTTCATCGGGCTTTCCAGCAAGAGGATGATATCTCCGATGAGTTCGTTCTTCGACTTCAGGTTGACGAGGGCGTCAAGTTGGTTGTCCCCAACAAAGATGGCCTCTTCTACGTAGGCACCTTTCAAAAGGGGCTTCTCACCTTTCTTGCGGAAGTCCTTGATCAATTTCGCAGGAGCGTTGCTCGCCTCTGAGATCATGATGCTCGAATTTCCCTTGAGGGCCGTGAACAACTCGTCAAAATTCTTTGACGAACGCTCCATGGCCTTCTTAAGAAGGGCGTTCTTCACTACCGTCATCTTGATGTCTGCCTTAAAGCATGCACGACGTAAGTCGCTGGTTTGCTCTGCATTCAGACCCGAGGTGTCGGCGATGTAAATAGTGTTGGTCGCCTCAAGAACCTGAACCAGGTTCTCGATTTGTTGGTTTTTTTCTTCGCGTGTCATAAAACTGGTGCTTACGCGTTTTTAGGTTCGATCGGAACGCCAGGACCCATCGTGGGGCTCAGCGTGATGCTCTTGATGTAGGTGCCTTTGGCCGCAGACGGCTTCAAGCGTACCAAAGTCTTCAGCACTTCGTCGGCGTTGTCGCGGAGGTTCTCAGCAGAGAACGACACCTTGCCAATTCCAGCGTGAACAATGCCGTAGCGGTCCACCTTGAAATCAATCTTACCCGCCTTTACCTCGCGAACTGCCTTGCCCACTTCCATGGTCACAGTGCCCGTTTTTGGGTTCGGCATCAAACCACGGGGTCCGAGTACGCGACCCAAGGGGCCAAGCTTACCCATAGCCGCCGGAACCGTGATGATCACGTCTACGTCGGTCCAACCGTTCTTGATTTTGTCGAGGTACTCGTCCATACCCACGAAGTCGGCACCCGCTTCTTTAGCCTCAGCCTCCTTGTCGGGGGTTACGAGGGCGAGAACGCGAATGGTTTTACCCGTTCCGTGCGGAAGGCTTACCGTTCCACGAACCATTTGGTTGGCTTTGCGCGGGTCTACGCCCAATCGCACGGCCAGATCCACACTTCCGTCAAACTTGGTAGTGGAGACTTCCTTCACAAGGGCCGAGGCCTCTTCGAGGTTGTAGAGCTTGCCCGGCTGAATTTTTGCCGAGGCTGCTTTCATCTTTTTCGTCATCGTTGCCATAGTTTGTGCGGATTATGCCTGAGGCTTGGTTCCGGTTACGGTGATACCCATGCTGCGCGCGGTTCCAGCCACCATGCTCATGGCGCTGTCCATCGTGAAGCAGTTGAGATCAATCATCTTGTCTTCAGCAATAGCTTTCACCTGTTCCCAAGTGACCTTGCCGACTTTGTTGCGGTTCGGTACGCCCGATCCGCTCTTCAGTTTAGCCGCTTCCAAAAGCTGAACCGCGACCGGCGGCTGCTTGATGATGAAGTCAAACGACTTGTCTGTATAAACCGTGATAACTACCGGAAGTAGTTTGCCTGGCTTATCCTGAGTACGCGCGTTAAACTGCTTGCAGAACTCCATGATGTTCACGCCCTTCGCACCAAGTGCGGGGCCCACCGGAGGAGACGGGTTCGCGGCGCCACCGCGGACCTGCAGCTTAACCATCGCGCTGATTTCCTTTGCCATTGTTTGTTGTTATTACTTTTCGTACTTGAGTGCCGCTGCGGTTGGAAGCTCCGCTTGGCTATCGGTTGCTCACACCGTTAATTTTCTTTTTCAACCTGCATGAAGCCAAGTTCTAGCGGAGTTTTGCGGCCAAAAATCTTGACCATCACCTCGAGCTTGCGCTTGTCTTCCAAAATTTTCTCGACCGTGCCCACGAAGTCGCGGAACGGACCGTCAATTACCTTTACGCTCTCGCCCAGAACAAACGGAACCGCTACGTGCTCCGCGCTCTCCGCGAGCTCATCAACCTTACCGAGCATACGGTTTACTTCAGCGGCACGAAGCGGGGTTGGATCACCGCCTTTCGTCTCGCTCAAGAACCCAATCACCCCAGGGATGTTCTTGAGAACGTGCACGAGTTCACCCGTAAGCACGCCTTCAAGCATGATGTACCCGGGGAAGAAGTTGCGCTCCTTGAGCACTTTTTTTCCGTTGCGGATCTGGTACACCTTCTCCGTGGGAATCAGCACTTGTCCGAGCAGCAACGACATACCCGTGCGCTGAACCTCTTGCTCAATGTGCGACTTGGTCTTGTTCTCCTGGCCGCTAATGGCGCGGACCACGTACCACTTCATTCCTTCGTTCGACATGTCTTAAGCGAAGATGGAGTAAACGAAATCGAGCACGGTAGAGAGACCCTTGTCCATAGCGAACACAATCAGGGCAAACACCAAGGAAGCAACGATCACGACCACAGCGCTGCGTTGGAGGGTAATCCAAGTAGGCCAAGTGGTGCGGTGGGCAAATTCTTCCCAAGATTCGAGGAGGTACGAGCGGAGCGCTTCCATGTTCCTTTTGTTTTGATCGTTCGTTAGCTAATGAGTTTTTGCACGGGTGGAGAGATTCGAACTCCCATCAATGGTTTTGGAGACCACTATTCTACCCTTGAACTACACCCGTAGACGAGAAAAGGTACCCCGGAATTCCGGGGCACCTCTAACCCGTAACAGAGTCCTCTTAGTCGAGGAGTTCCGTGATCTGGCCAGCGCCTACGGTACGGCCACCCTCGCGGATAGCGAAACGCAGACCCTTGCTAAGTGCAACCGGAGCGATGAGGTTAACCTCGATCGTCAAGTTGTCGCCTGGCATTACCATCTCCGTGCCGGCGGGGAGCATGATCTCACCCGTTACGTCCGTGGTGCGGAGGTAGAATTGAGGACGGTACTTGTTGTGGAACGGCGTGTGACGGCCACCCTCTTCCTTCTTCAGGATGTACACCTCAGCCTTGAACTTGGCGTGGGGCTTTTGAGAGTTCGTCTTGGCGATAACCATTCCGCGACGGATTTGAGCCTTGTCGATACCGCGAAGGAGGAGCCCTACGTTGTCACCAGCTTCACCGCGGTCAAGAATTTTGCGGAACATTTCAACACCCGTGACGGTTGAAGTCAACTTCTCGTCACCGAAACCGATGATGTCAACACCGTCACCAGTGTTAGCAACACCCGTCTCAATGCGGCCCGTAGCTACGGTACCGCGGCCGGTGATCGTGAACACGTCTTCGATCGGCATCAAGAAGTCCTTGTCCTTGTCGCGAACAGGCTCTTCGATCCAAGCGTCAACCGAGTTCATAAGCTCCATAACGGTGTCAACCCACTTCGGCTCGCCGTTCAAGCCACCAAGAGCTGAACCTTTGATAACCGGAGTGTTGTCGCCGTCGTACTTGTAGAACGAAAGAAGGTCGCGGATTTCCATTTCAACGAGCTCGAGGAGTTCCTCGTCGTCGACCATGTCGACCTTGTTCATGAATACTACGATGCGGGGTACACCTACCTGACGGGCAAGCAGGATGTGCTCGCGGGTCTGGGGCATAGGACCGTCGGTCGCAGCAACTACCAGGATGGCGCCGTCCATTTGGGCAGCACCCGTAACCATGTTCTTTACGTAGTCAGCGTGGCCCGGGCAGTCAACGTGCGCGTAGTGGCGATTTGCTGTTTCGTATTCAACGTGGGCGGTGTTGATGGTGATACCGCGCTCTTTCTCCTCAGGAGCAGCGTCGATTGAGTCGAAGCTGCGCGCCTGTGAAAGACCCGCCTGAGCCAGTACCGAAGTAATAGCTGCCGTAAGGGTGGTTTTACCATGGTCAACGTGACCGATGGTACCGATGTTGAGGTGCGGTTTGTTCCGCACGAAATTCTCCTTTGCCATTGCGAATTAGAGAGTTAAGAGAGATTAATAAAACCTGTACTGTGAACGTTGAGCCAATGGCGGGAATTGAACCCGCGACCTTTTCCTTACCAAGGAAACGCTCTACCCCTGAGCTACATCGGCGGTGGAGCGGAAGACGGGATTCGAACCCGCGACCCTCAGCTTGGAAGGCTGATGCTCTACCAACTGAGCTACTTCCGCGGTAAGCTGTTGTGGGAGTAGATGGACTCGAACCACCGATGCCGTTAGGCGACAGATTTACAGTCTGCTGCAATAGCCACTATGCGATACTCCCAATGTACAGTTTAGTACAAAAACTTCGCACTCTGCAGAGCATGTAGAGCCAGCAGAGGGACTCGAACCCCCGACCTACTGATTACAAATCAGTAGCTCTACCAACTGAGCTATGCTGGCTTAGGGGCTAACGCCCTGCAGTGCGCGAAAAAGAACGTTGCTGCCCGTGCAGCACGGCCGCTTTTTCAAACGGACTGCAAATGTAGAAAAAAAAGCGATTAATTCAATACCTACTTTGACCTTCGGAGCTTTTTTGTTTTCGCCTTGGCTTCGCGGGCAACGCGACGAAGGCGATCGACAGCCATACTCAGCGCTTTTTCAAAGGTTCTCGCCTCCTTGCGGACCACTAAATCTTCACCGGGAACATGGACGGTAATCTCCGCAATCTTATTCTCGGCTAAATGGTTGTTATCAATTTTGAACTGAACACTCGCGTGAATCGCACGCTGGTAAACTTGAGTAACGCGTTCGAGACGCTGATGAGCAAAGGCAATGAGGCGATCGCTCGCCTTGAATTGGATTGCGCGTACTTCGGTAATCATTACATAAGGGGATTTAGGCAGCGCCTCCCCTATCGGCCGCGGGGATGGGCGCGTTGGTAGACCGATTTGAGTTGTTCCACCGACGCATGGGTGTAGACTTGCGTGGCCGATAAATTCGCGTGCCCCAGGAGCTCGCGAATCACCGTAAGATCTGCACCCAGGTCAAGCAAATGCGTCGCAAAGGTGTGCCGCAGGGCGTGCGGGCCTAAGTGTTCGCTGGTGCTTGCCCTTTGAAGGTACGATTTTACCATGGAATACACACTACGCGGATCAAGTTTTTTACCCGACGGGCTGCAAAAAATCCACTCGGCCACCGACCGCCATTCGCGCTGGTGGCGTTCATACAAGGCCATCCATTCGGGCAGAAGCGGCAGTTCCCGCTCCTTGTTGCCCTTTCCTACGACCCGAAGGCTCGACCCGTGAACCCGCGAATAGGTCAAATTCAGGAGTTCGGAACGGCGCAGACCCACGGTGTACAAGGTCAGGAGCAAAAACTGGTCGCGGCGGCCCACCGCGTCGTCCGCGAAGGCCTTGGGATCGAGCAAGGCTTCGACCTCAGTGGCCGTGAGGGCCCGCACGACCCGACTGGGGGTGCGCAGCAAGGGTACGCCCTGTGCAGGGTTCACCATGCTCGGATCCAAACTCGCCCTCCAACGGTAGTAGCTGCGCACGGCACTGAGCTTTCGGTTGACCGATCGGGCCTTGGTCCCCTCCTGAACTAAGTCGGTCACCCAAGAGCGCACGTGAGCTCGTGTGGCCCCCTCGGCGTGCGGCATACCCAGAGCATGTTCCGCAAACGACAGCCATTGCCCCACGTCGGCCGCGTAGGCGAGTACGGTGGCCTCGGAGCGGCGACGCTCCCAGCGCAGGTAGTCTATGAATGCTTCGAGCATAAAAAAAAGCCTCGAGTTTCCTCGAGGCTTAAATTAGGTCACACACCTACTTATTCGGCGTCTTTCAAACGAAGACCCTGAACGTAGGTAGCCTTAATAATTTCTTTGCGACGGCTCACCGACGTTTTGGTGAACTGCTGACGGCTGCGCAGTTGGCGCATCGTGCCGGTCTTGTCGAACTTGCGCTTGTAGCGCTTAAGCGCGCGCTCAATTCCTTCACCTTCTTTGACTTGTACTACTAGCATAATGGGGACACCTCCTCTCTTTGGGCTGCAAAGGTACAACTATTTACCCACATAAAAATACTGGGGTATTTGGACCTTTTGTGCGGAATCAAACGGCGCTAAGGCAAAGACCTCGTCCAGGGAACGGAGCGGACGTACCCGGCTTCGAAACCGGTGCAGCGCCCGCACCTGAGCCGAGCGCCACAACGGATGACCGTACAGCTGTTCTTCGGGAACCGTATTTAGGTTCATGGGGCTCGGCGGATGAAGGTCCCACAAAAAGTCGTGGCGGTCGTCCCAGCGGGCTACCAGCAAGGAGTCCACCCCGCCCCAGCGATCGCGGTCGCGCACAAAGCCTTGGGCCTTCCATTCGGGCCAACCCTGGCCGTGCAGCCACTGTGCTGAAACGGTGTCGCTGGCAACATGGAGCCTCGAGGAACGAAGCTTGGGCTTGGGGTACTCGAAGGGTTGGCGTTTGGGGTAGCTGCGCTCGGGGTACGCTGCGCGCGGATCGCGCACGGCTGGCAGCTCCGGAAACTCCGCCCACATCGGCTCGGGCGGTGGCGTGGCGTACCACTCGTTTAAAATGAAAAGGGCGAGGAACAACCCCGCCCATCCAAGTTCTGCAACCCAAGGTTTGGGTTGCCGCCGCACTACTCGGCGTCGTTTTGGGTGTAAGAATCTGGCTCGTCTTTGGGCGGCGTTCGAAGCACCTTAACAAAGAAGTAAATGGTTACGGCGGTAACCAGAATTTCGGTGACCAACATCATGGTCCAGGCAGCAGCGGTCATATCAGTTCAGAGCGTTGGTTCGACGGCGGTAGGCAACAAACACCATTCCCGCGATGAAGGCGAACAGCGCTACGAGGATTCCGCGCGCGAGGTGCTTGTAAAAAATCGGGTTCACAAAAGAGCCCGCTGCGATCTGGTCTCCGGCGCGCACCACTTGGCCGGTCGTGACCACCGGTTGGGCATCGGCCGCGTCCCACTGGTAGGTGGTGGCGCCTCCGTTGGGTTGCACGAGGCGAATGGTGGTCTGGCCGTCGGCGGACTGCACGTCGGCGACTCCGCTCACTTCGGCCACAAAAACATCGGCGATGGCCTCGCGGTTGTAGGTGATGTCGACGTTTTGAATTTGCCCGATAATGCTCGACGAATCAAACTTCCAGCCGTCGCTGAAGGCGGACTTCCAGTCGTTGCCCTTGGGCGTCACCAAGCTCATGGTGAAGATGACCAGCAGGATCGACGGCGTGACGTACTTCAAAATGGGCTTGTAAAATTTAGGAAGCACAATGTCGGCTCCGCGGTTGATTTCGTCCCAGCCCTTGTCGATGCCCCAAATCCAGGCGAAGAGAACGGCTTCTACGAGGGCGAAGAAGACAAGGCCAACCGTGCCGGCCCAATAGTCGTACTGGTCAAAGACGCCCTGCTGGTAAAAGAAGACCGTAGGAAGTCCGGCCAAAAGGGTAACCAAACCAAAGGTCCAGGCCGAAGTTTTGAGGCTGAATTTGAATTCGTCCTGCATGAAGGCCACCCAGGGTGAGCCCATGGCAAGCGAACTGGTGATTCCGGCAAAAAAGAGGAGTCCGAACCACATCACTCCCGCCACGCTACCGATTACGGCGCCCCATTTGGTAAAGAGGTAGGGCATGGTTTGAAAGGCCATGGCGAACCCGGCGTTTTCTTTGACCCAATCGAGACCGAGGTAGCCCACGGCGATGGGAATGACGATGCTGCCGCCGAGCACGATTTCTACGAAGCCGTTCATCCAACCGGCAGCCATAGAGTTAAGGGCGATGTCGTCCTTGGGCTTGACGTAGGCGGCGTAGCAGTGGATGGTACCCATTCCGACCGAAAGCGTAAAGAATATCTGGCCCGCAGCCGCAAGCCACACGTTGGGGTTGCTCAAGGAGTCAAACTGTGGATTCCACAAGAAGTTGAAGCCGAGCATAGCATCGCACTCTGCGCAGCCGGCAGGGGCACCCGAGTCGCTGAGCAGAAAGGCGCGCACGGCCAAAAAGGCCCCAAACACGATGAGCAGCGGCATGCCGATTTTGGCCACCTTTTCGATTCCGCCCTCAAGGCCCTTACTCAAGATCCAGGTGTTGAGTCCGAGCACTAAAATGTAGAACCAAATAGCCTCGTAGGGCAAGCCCGTAGTGGATTGGCCGATGTCGACGTAGCTCGTGAAGAACTGCGCGACTTCGGTCTGGCTCATACCGGTAAACGTTTGAGCTCCCGAGTGGAACACGTAGGAGAACGTCCACGATTCGATGTAGGTGTAGTAGGCGGCAACCGCAATGTTCGTGAAGATGCCAAACACGCCCAAGTACTTCCAGTAGGACCGCTTGCCCATGGAGTTCATGATGAACGGGGCGCTATGGTCGCCCTTGGTTCCGCCAAAACGGCCCGAGGCCCACTCGATCCAAAGCAGCGGAATTCCCAGCACCAAGAACGAGACGAGGTAGGGAATCATAAAGGCCCCTCCACCGTTTTGCACGGCTTGTACGGGGAATCTCAGGAAGTTTCCGAGTCCGACCGCGTTACCGGCCATGGCAAGAATTAATCCTACCCGGGAACCCCAGGATTGGGTGTTGCTACTCATAGGTGTTTGGGCTTAGCTAAGGTTTTCAAATATAGGTATCTCGTTCAGTACCGCGTCAAAGGAATGCGGTGCGTAACCTAATTCTCTTTGGGCTTTGGTTATGTCGAACCCGGTTACGGGCGGACGCTTCGCGGGCTGCCCCAACGAGGCGCTGCTGACGACGTCAATGAGGCTCGCATCGAGGTGGGCATGTGCGGCCACTCGGCGCACGAGTTCGAGGATGCTGAAGGTATCGGGGCCGCTGAGGTGGTAAATTCCCTCAGCTCCGCGTTCGGCAATGCGCAAGCAGCCTTCCGCGAGGTCCACACTCCAGGTCGGGCTGCGCACCTGGTCGTCGACGACCCGAATGCGCTCGCCGCGTTGCAGGGCGCCGCGCGCCCAAAGAATGATGTTGCTGCGGCTCAGCCCCGGAACGTACCCAATGACCAAGACCGTGCGTGCGATGGTGTAGCGGGCGCCGCTAGCCTTTACGGCTTCTTCGGCGTGAAGCTTGGACCAGCCATACACGCTAAGTGGTGCTGGGGCTGCGTCTTCGGCATAGGGTCCGTTTTGTCCGTCAAAAATGAAGTCGGTGCTGATGAAGATGAGGTGCACGCCGTGCCGCACGCACGCCTCGGCGCAGTGCCGCGTAGCTTCCACATTCAGGAGGTGGCAGAGCTCCGGCTGGTTCTCGCAGTCGTCGACCTGGGTCATTGCTGCCGAATGGATTACGACGTCGGGACGAAATTCTGTCAGCACCCGCTCAAAATCTTTGGGGCGGGTGGTGTCGAGTTCCGCGTAGGGAAATCCGAAGTGGTTGCCTCGGGCTGGTCCGCGCCCGGTGGCCAACAGCTCATGGCGGCCCTGGGCCAAGTAGAGCAGCGACTGCCCCAGCAGTCCG
The DNA here is from genome assembly GCA_016868755.1 of Bacteroidota bacterium. Lineage (GTDB taxonomy): Bacteria > Bacteroidota > Bacteroidia > Flavobacteriales > Schleiferiaceae > TMED14. Next base: position 34,411 of record VGFU01000009.1, read on the forward strand.
TTGGCGCCCGTAACGACGATGCGCAAGGGGCGTTGGTCGGCGCTAGGCACGGTAGGCGGTTCGGATTTCTGCTGCCAAGGCTTCGGCAGAATCGGCGGCGCTTCGCTGCCAGTCCGCACCTGAGGAGGCATACATTATGCTGCGCGAAGCGTTGATGAGCAGTCCCATTCCCGGTTTTCCGCGGAAGGCGCCGTGGCGAACCACCTCTTCGGCGCTACCGCCTTGGGCCCCAACGCCCGGAACCAAGAAAAAAGTGTCGGGCATTCGGTCGCGCAAGGCGCCGAGGGCCTCGGGCCGGGTTGCTCCGGCTACCACCATGAGGTTGTGGGGCGTTCCCCACGTTAGGTAGCTGTCGGCCACGGCCTCGTACACCCTGCGGCCGTCGTGCAGCGCGAGCTGCTGAAGGTCGTCGGCACCCGGGTTGCTCGTCAAGCCGAGACCAACCACCCACTTGCCTTCTCGAAGGAAAGGTTCTACGCTGTCGCGCCCCATGTAGGGAGCCACCGTAATCGCATCGTACCCCATAACTTCAAGGATTCCTTGAGCATAGCGGCTGGCCGTGTTGCCGATGTCCCCGCGCTTGGCGTCAGCGATGAGCAGGGGCTTTTGGGGCAAATCGCGCAGGTGCTGCGAGACCGTTTCGAGGGCGTCCCAGCCCGGACGGCCAAGGGCTTCAAAGAACGCAAAGTTGGGCTTGTAGGCCCCGGCCACGTGGGCGGTGGCTTCAATGATGCCGATGCAAAATTGAGCGAGGTCGCGCACCCCTGAAGGGGTTTTGCTGGGGTCTGGGTCAAGCCCAACACACAGGCCGTGCCCGGCTTCTTCGATGCGTTGGGTAAGTTCAGCGTAGGTCATTCGTCGGCGCCTTGTTGAAGTCGTTCGGCGTGGTCCGCAACCCGGAGGCCCTCAATCAAGGCTCCGAGGTCGCCGTTCATCACGTCGGGGAGGTTGTACACCGTCAAGCCAATGCGGTGGTCGGTCACTCGGCTTTGCGGAAAATTGTAGGTGCGGATTTTGGCGCTTCGGTCGCCCGTGCTCACCAGCGATTTGCGGTGCTCGGCCACAGCAGCGTCGCGCTCCGCGCGGGCCTTGTCCCAAATTCGCGCGCGAAGCACGGTCAAGGCCCGATCGTAGTTCTGGTGCTGCGAGCGGCCGTCTTGGCATTCCACCACGATTCCGGTCGGAAAGTGCGTGAGGCGAACGCCCGATTCGGTCTTGTTGACGTGCTGCCCCCCTGCCCCACTTGAGCGGAAGGTGTCCTTGCGAATGTCGACATCGCGGATTTGCACGTCGAGCTCGTCGGCCTCGGGGAGCACGGCTACGGTCGCCGCCGAGGTGTGCACCCGCCCTTGGTTTTCGGTGGCCGGAACCCGCTGCACTCGGTGCACGCCGCTTTCAAACTTGAGCACTCCATAAACCTGTTCGCCGCGGATCTGAACGCTGGCTTCTTTGATGCCGCCCACCGAACCCTCGGTGAGGCTCAGCATTTCGGTGGTCCATCCTTTTTCTTCGGCAAAGCGCAAGTAGGCGCGCAGGAGTTCACCCGCAAAGAGCCCAGCCTCGTCACCACCGGTGCCCGCGCGCACTTCGAGCACGGCATCTTTGGCGTCTTCGGGGTCTTTGGGAATGAGCAGTTCCTTGATTTCGGTTTCGAGCGCCGCAATGCGGGTACGTGCCGCATCAAACTCTTCCTGCGCCATTTCGCGCATCTCGGGATCTTGTTCGACGTCGAGCAGCTGCTGGGCCTCGTCTCGGTTGGCGATTGCCTCGAGGTAGCGGGTACGTGCCTGAACGAGTTCGTCTAGCTCTTTGTACTCGCGGTTGAGGCGAATGAAGCGGGCGGGGTCCGCGGCAAGTTCGGGCGTCATCAACTGGTCGTGCACGTCTTGATGGCGCACCCAGATGGCCTGAAGTTTTTCTGCGAGGTTCATGCGCGGCGGTAGGTATGAATGCCGTCGGGGGCATGGAGTTCAACTTCAGGATGGGCACTCGGCGCAACGCGGCCAATTATTTGGGCGTCCACCCCAAAGCTCTGGGAAAGGCGTACCGCGAGCTCGGCAGCCTCGAGGCTGTCGAGGTACAGCTCCATGCGGTGACCCATGTTAAAAACTTCGTACATCTGCCGCAACGGGGTATTGGATTCCGCGCGAATGAGTTCAAAAAGGGGCGGAATCGGGAACAGGTTGTCTTTGATGACTTTGCCCTCGCGCAAAAAATGCAGCACCTTGGTTTGGGCGCCTCCGCTGCAGTGGACCGCGCCCTTCAGCGCGCTTCCCAGTTCCTTGATTGCTTGGATCATGACGGGAGCGTAGGTGCGCGTTGGTGAGAGCACCAGCTTTCCGGCGTCGAGCGGACTTCCCGCCACCGCGTCGGTGAGCTTCTTGGTGCCGCTGTAGACGAGCGCAAGGTCGGTTTCGGGGGCAAAGCTCTCGGGGTAGCACTCGGCTAGCAGGTGGCTGAAGACGTCGTGCCGGGCCGAGGTGAGACCGTTGGACCCCATTCCGCCGTTGTAGGCAGACTCGTAGTTGGCCTGTCCGAACGAAGCCAACCCGACGACGTACTGGCCGGGCGCAATTCGGGCGTTGTCGATTACGTCGCTGCGCTTCATGCGCGCCACCACGGTGCTGTCCACGATTACGGTGCGCACCACGTCGCCCACGTCTGCCGTTTCGCCGCCGGTGCTTTGAATGTCCATGCCGGCTTCGCGCAGGTCGGCCAAGACCGATTCGGTGCCTTCAATCAGTGCTTTGATGACTTCGCCGGGGATAAGGTGCTTGTTGCGTCCGATGGTCGAGCTCAGCAAAATAGGTCCCGTGGCGCCGACGCAGAGCAGGTCGTCAGTGTTCATTACGACGGCGTCCTGGGCGATTCCGCGCCACACACTGAGGTCTCCCGTTTCCTTCCAGTACAGGTAGGCGAGCGACGATTTGGTTCCAGCCCCGTCGGCGTGCATTACCAGGCAGTGTTCGGGTGACCCGCTCAAGGCGTCGGGAACAATCTTGCAAAAGGCGTTCGGAAACAAGCCTTTGTCGAGCGCAGCGATCGCTTGATGGACTTCTTCTTTGCCGGAGGAAACGCCTCGGCCGGCGTAGCGGTTGCTCGAACTCATGGGTACAAAAATAAAACTTCCCTCCGGCGCAGGCCGAAGGGAAGTTCAAAAGGTTATCAACCTATTTCACGCGAATGAAGGTTCCAACCGGCGGCTCAACTTTGGCCCATTCGGGGTTGAGTTCTTTGAGTTCCTTTTCTTTCATTTTGAGTTCCGAGGCAATCGACTTCCACGTCTCGCCCAGGGCCACCTGGCGGTGCTTGGCGTCAAAGTCCGCGTAGTCTCCGTTGGCGGTAACCTTGAGCAGCATTCCCGGCTCGAGCTTAACGCCGCGGAGTCCGCCGTTGATGCGGCGAAGGTCGGTAATGTTAATGTTCGCGTTGCGGCAAACGGTCGCAAAGGTCTCTTTGTCACCCACGGTGTACACTTCGCCTTTGACCGGCTTGGGGGCCTCCTTGGCTTCAAGGGCTTTTTGCTCGGCCAGCTCAGCCGTATCAACCGGCGGCGTAAAGTCGTCGCGGATCACTCGGAAGTCCGTGCGACGGTTTATCCCGTTTGCCAGCTCTTGCTGGGCGGCCGGCATTTTCTTGATGGTTGCCTCGGTCAACTTCGTCCCTGCGGGGAAGACGTCGCTCCCCTTGCCTTTGTAGCCCGCGGGGACTTCAAACGGCTGGGTTTCGCCCATGCCCACCGATACGAGGCGACCCGGTGCAATTCCTTTGCTGATGAGATACTTGACGCAGGTGTCGGCACGCTTCTGCGACAGAATTTGGTTCTTGTCGTCGGCGTCGCGGTAGTCCGTGTGCGAACGAAGCTCGATCACAATCGTCGGGTTCAGCACCAGCGTGCGGTACACCGTGTCGAGCGAGGCCCGCGCTTGGTCGTTGAGGTCCCACTTGGCCAAGGCAAAGTAAAGTTCGGGCAGAATAACCGGGTACTCGATAGGTGCCATGGTCGCGGCCACGTCCATGGTATGGCGGAACACGTTTTCGCTCTCCATGAACACAAACTTGTCGAGGTTGAGGCCGACGGTGTTGGCCTTCGCCCCGCCGTTGAGGAACTTTTTCTTTTCAAATGCGAATTCGTAGGTAACCTCAGCGCTCAGCTTGTCGTCGACGAGTTCAAATTTGCCGAGCTTGTCGGTCATGACCGTCGCGGTAAAGCCGTCGCTGCCCGCGATTTTCACGGTGGCGTTGGCGAGCGGAGTTTGGTCTTTTTCGCTCTTAAGGGTTCCGCGCAACGCGTACTTCAGGGGCACCTCGTACAATGTCCAGAGGTCGTCTCCGCCCGTACCGCCCGCGCGGTTGGACACAAAATACCCGTCGCGAAGTCCGCCCGGACGCAATATCAGGTTGAAGTCGTCGCCCGAGCTGTTAATCGGGGCCTTCAGATTCTCAGGCTCGCCCGTGGGCAGGCCGTCCTCGCCTACCGGAACGCGGAACAAGTCAAATCCGCCCATGCCGGGAAAGCCGTCTGATGCGTAGTACAAGAACCCGTCGTCGTGAATGAACGGGAACAACTCGTCGCCCTTGGAATTTACCAAGGCGCCCATATTCACGGGGTTGGCCCAGGTGCGCTTGCGCTTGTCGTAGCTCGCGACCCAAAGGTCCTTACCTCCCACGCTGCCCTCGAGGTCGCCGGCGAAGTACAGGAGGGTTTCTTCCTCGTTTACCGAGGGGTGCCCAACCGAACGCGAAGAATCGGTCGTGAGGACCACCGGGGTGGCGTCTTGCCAGGTCTGCCCAGCACGGCGGGTCACATAAATAGCGCAACCCAGCTGGGCGCGCTTGACGTCCATGCAGCGGGTAAAGTAGAGGTTTCGGCGCTTGCCGTCAAATGAGGGTGAACCCTCGTGGTCCATCGTGTTGATAATTTCGGGAAGCAACTCGGGCGCCGAAAACTTTTGGGCGCGTGCCGCAGTGGGGTCGGGCTTTCCCGCGCCACCCTTGGGGGCTTTTTTACCTCCGCGAGCGGACCCGTCGGCGTTCAAGCGCTTGGTGCTGTAAATGTCGGAGAACTGCTGACCCGTCCAGCCGTCTTTCTTCTTGCCTATTCCACCTTCCCGTGTAGAGGTAAACAGCAATTCTTCGTGGGTTCCTTGGCGGCCGTCGAATGCGATTCCGTATTCGTGCGCTTTGGTATTGAGGTCGGTAACGGATCCCACCTGAAAGCGGGTAACCGCGTTCTTCCAAGCAACGGCTGCCTTGGAGCTTTCAATACCTTGGGCCGCGCGCGGATCTGACGGAAAGGCCTTCGCCATGTCTTCGTAGGCCACAAGCGCGTCTTCGTACTTCTCTTGGTACTTCAGCATTTCGGCAACGCCCAAGTAGGCTTCAGGCTGGTTGTACCCGGCCTTGATGGCGCGGCGGTACTGCGCTTCAGCAGCCTTGTACTGCGTGGTGTAGCGGTAGCACTCGCCTAAACGGTAGCTGATTTCTGCCTTTTCAGGGCGGGACTTCACCTTGCTGTAGGCCTTGCGGTAGAGGTCAATAGCCTTCGTGTATTCTTTACCTTGGTAGTAATCGTCGCCTTGGCGGGCAATTTTCGGGCGCTTAGGTGCGTCCTCGTTGGAAGCCTTTTGCGCCCATGCCGGAGTGGTAAGCAGCCCCAAAACAAGGGCAGCATGCAAGGCAATCATCGGTCGTGTATTCATAGGGTCTAGGCGTTTCAGGCGCTGAGGACACGAAAATAACAAATGCAACCCGATAAAACGAGAAAAGCCCCTCACACTGAAGCATGAAGGGCTAAATTTCTCGACCTACGGCCTTAGCGAATGTAAAGCAGCTCGCGGTACTTTGGCAGCGGCCAGGTGTCGTTGTCTACAATCAGCTCCATCTTGTCGACCTCGTAGCGGATCGAAGACAGGAAGGGCTTTACCGTGTCGCAGTAGGCCAGCGCCCGCTCGCGTGCCGACTCGATCTTGTTCGCCTTCTTGCGTGCTTCGGTCATTTCGTCGACGTGGCGCAGCGCGGTTGAGATGCGCTCGCTCAACTCTTCGACCAGCAAAAGCTGTTCTTTGCACGACTTCTTAAACGTAGCCTCGGGAAGCAATGCCTTAAGGCGAAGCAGGTTCTCACTCAAAACACTTTGGTACTTGATGGCCGCAGGAATGATGTGGTTGTTCACCAAATCGCTTAGGGTGCGGCTCTCAATTTGAAGGTGCTTAAAGTACTCCTCTTGCAGGATTTCGTAGCGAGCGTGCAGCTCAACCTTGCTCAATACGCCGTGGTTCGTGAACAAATTCTCGGCGTCTTGAGTCACCAAAAATTCGAGCGCGCGGGGCGTGTCCGGCGTATTCTTCAATCCGCGCTGGGCCGCTTCGTCCTTCCAGACATCGCTGTAGCCGTCGCCTTCAAAGCGAATTTTCTTGGAGGCCTTGATGTAGTCCTTGAGCACGTTGAAGATGGCGTCATCTTTTTTCAGGCCTTGAGCGATTTGGGCATCGACGTCGGCCTTGAACTGCATGAGCTGGTCGCTCACCATCAGGTTCAGCGTGGTCATGGCGTGCGAGCAGTTCGCCAGCGATCCCACCGCGCGCAGCTCAAACTTGTTGCCGGTGAACGCGAACGGAGACGTGCGGTTGCGGTCGGTGTTGTCGAGCAGGATTTCGGGAATCTTGCCCACAACGTTCAACTTCAACTCGGTCTTCTTTTCGGGCGACATTTTACCTCCTTCGAGTTTCTCTAGCTCGTCGAGTACCTCGGTTAGTTGGCTACCGATGAATACCGAGATAATGGCTGGCGGAGCTTCGTTGGCACCCAAGCGGTGGTCGTTGCTCGCTGAGGCGATGGCGGCGCGGATCAAGTCGGCACGATCGTGCATGGCCTTGATGGTGTTCACAAAAAACGACAAGAACAGCAAGTTGCGCTTGGGCGTTGAACCTGGAGCCAACAGGTTGATTCCGGTATCGGTCGCCAGCGACCAGTTGTTGTGCTTGCCTGAACCGTTTACACCGGCAAACGGCTTCTCGTGAAGCAGCACCCTAAAATGGTGGCGTGCCGCTACCTTTTCGAGCAGGTCCATAAACAGGGAATTGTGGTCCACCGCTACGTTGGCCTCCTCAAAAATGGGTGCGAACTCAAACTGGCCCGGAGCCACTTCGTTGTGGCGCGTTTTCACTGGAATTCCGAGCAGGTGGCTCTCGAACTCGATCTCGCGCATGAATTGAATCACGCGCTCCGGAATGCTACCGAAGTAGTGGTCTTCCATCTGCTGGCCCTTGGCCGGAGAGTGGCCAACCAAGGTGCGACCGGTCATCACCAAATCAGGGCGCGCATGGAACAAGGCCTCATCGATTAGGAAGTACTCCTGCTCCCAGCCAAGCGTGGCGTGCACTTTGGAGACGTTTTTGTCGAAGTACTGGCACACCGCCGTAGCCGCGTGGTCAATCACTTGAAGCGAACGGAGCAACGGCGTCTTGTTGTCGAGGGCCTCGCCCGTATAGGCTACAAATACCGAAGGAATGCAGAGCGTGTCCGCAAGCACAAAGGCAGGTGAGGTGGGATCCCACGCCGTGTAGCCGCGGGCCTCAAACGTGTTGCGAATTCCGCCATTAGGGAAGCTCGACGCATCGGGCTCGGCCTGCACCAGCATGCCGCCGTTGAATTTCTCGATGGCGTAGCCGTCTGACGTAGGCTCAAAAAACGCATCGTGCTTTTCGGCTGTGGCACCCGTGAGGGGCTGAAACCAGTGGGTGTAGTGCGACGCTCCCTTGGCCATGGCCCATGCCTTCATCGCTGTTGCTACCTGATCGGCAATGGCGCGGTCGATTTTATCGCCCCGCTCGATAGCCTTCATGACGGACTCAAACGCCTCCTTGGGCATGTACTCGCGCATCGCCTTTTTGTTGAAGACGTTGGCACCGAAGTACTCCGATGCTTTTCCAGCGGGTTTGGTGAATTCGGCGGGCTTGTGCGACAAGGCGGCTTCAAGACCGAGGTAGCGTGACGTGGGCATGGTAAAAGAGTTTATCGGCACAAAAGTACCGCGATTAACTCGCCTACTCAAATAAAAGTTATTTTTTTATCAACAACCCTTCAAAAAAAGGGGGGTGTCGACAAAAAAAACTACTTTTTTCGGGATACCACCCCCTCAATTTCAGACTTGATGTCTTCAGCGGCGTCTTTTAGGTCCTTAATTCCGCTTTGCTCATCTGACATGAGCTGCTGGGTGAGGTCGGCCTGGGCGTTCTTCACCGTGCGGATGCCTTTAGCGACGGAACGCACAAAGCCTGGCAATCGGTCAGGCCCAAAAAGCATCAGCGCCGCAAAAAGCAGAACGACTACTTCTCCGGCGCTGATGAACAAAAGCAGCATGGCTTACTTAGTCTTATCGTCTTTGGGCGTTGCGTCGTACAGGATCGGCGAAGCCACGAAGAGCGACGAATAGGTACCCACCACAATACCGAGCAAGATCGCAAAGATGAATCCGCGCAGCACCTCACCACCAAAGATGAAGATGATCAGAAGTACAATGATCGTGGTCCACGACGTATTGAACGTGCGGCTCAGTGTTGAATTCAAGGCGTAGTTGATTACGCCCTTGTCTGAGTGGCTTCCTTTATGGCCCGACAGGTACTCGCGGATGCGGTCGTACACGACCACTGTATCGTTGATCGAGTAACCGATTACCGTGAGAATCGCCGCAATAAACGCTTGATCAACCTCCATAGCGAAGGGCAGAATTCCGTCGAAAAGCGCAAAGGCACCAAGTACAATTACCACGTCGTGCATCAATGCCACCACGGCACCTAAGGAGTACTGCCAGCGGCTGAAGCGAACCAGCAGGTACGTAAAGATTCCCAACAGCGAGAACAGGATCGCCCAAACAGCTGAGTTGGCGATGTCGTCTGCAACCGTAGGCCCGACCTGGCGGTAGGCAACTACGCCCAGTCCCTTGGTCCCCGGCTCGTTGAATACCTCTTCAGAAGGTGCTGAAGTATAAAAGCCTTTGACACCCGCATAAAGTTCTTTGCGCAGCTCTTCTTCGACGCTAGGACCTGATTCCGACACGCGGAAGTTGGTCGTAATCGTTACTTGGTCGGCGCTACCGAGCGTTTTGACGATGGGGGCAAACGACTTGCCGTTGGCATCGACGAACTCCTTGGCCAACGCCGAGCTCACCTGAGAAACTTCAACGGGCTGGTCAAAGCGCACTTGGTAAGTGCGTCCGCCTTCAAAGTCAACCCCGTAGCTCAAGCCCTTGGTGAAGAGCGCCACGACGCTGATCGCCACGAGCACACCTGAAATGACGTAGGCCGCAATCCGGGTTTTAATGAAGTCAAACTTGGCGTTGTTGAACCAATCCTTGGTGGTTTTGGTTGCGAACGACATCGTTCCCGTTTTTGCCAAACGCCACTCGATGTACAAGCGGGTAACAAAAATTGCCGTAAAGAGCGACGAGAGAATACCAATAATAAGGGTGGTAGCAAAACCTTTAATCGGACCCGTTCCCACCATGAACAAGATAATCGCCGTCAGCAGCGTGGTGGCGTTGGCGTCGAGGATGGCGCCACGCGACCCTACAAAGCCGTCTGCAACGGCCGTGCGCACATCCTTACCGGCGGCGAGCTCCTCGCGAATGCGGTCAAAAATGAGGACGTTCGCATCCACCGCCATACCAATCGTAAGCACGATACCGGCCATACCTGGAAGCGTCAGGACTGCCGAAATGGCGTCCAGAATTCCGAAGATGAAGAACATGTTGACCAGAAGGGCAAGGTTGGCCGCGATTCCCCCACCGGCGTAGTAGAAAATCATGTAGGCAAAGACCACCAAAAAGGCGAAGATGAACGAGTTGATGCTCGAGCTGATCGCTTCTTTACCCAAGCTTGGACCTACGACGTCGGCCTGAATTACCCGAGCAGGCACGGGAAGTTTACCCGCCTTAAGCACATTGGCCAAGTCGGTAGCCTCGTCAAGCGAGAAGCCGCCTTCGATTTGGGTACGACCGCCCGAAATCTCGTTGATGACGCGCGGGTAGCTGTACACCAGGTTGTCGAGAACCACGGCCACGTGACCTTTGGGGTTCTTGGCGCTTTCTTCGGCGGTAATGCGCTGCCAAATCTGGGCTCCGTAGCCGTTCATTGACATCGTGACGATGGGGTTGTTACCCTGGTCGAATTCGCGGCGCGCGTCGACAATAACGCCACCGTCGAGCTCAGGCTCCATTGTACGGTTGCCTTGCAGGGCAATCAAAAAGGTAATTCCGGCCTTGGCGTCGGGGCGCGTCCAGGCAAAGCGAACGTAACGCTTGTCTCCCGGGATCAGCGACTTGGCTACGTCGGTGTTCAGGTAGCCATTGATGGTTGCCGTGTCTTTGGGGAGGGCAAAACCAATAATTGGTCCTTCCAGCGGCGTAAACGTTTGGGGGTCTACGTTCAGTTGGAAGATGTTAAGCAGCGGGTTGTGCTTGAGGGCGGACGAATCGGTGGCGGCGACCGCGGTCGACTCGGGCTTGGTTACTTCGCTGGCGTCGACGGCGCTTGGCAGATCGATTGCCTGGGGATTGGCCTTGGCCGCAGAGGTTTTGGTTGCGTTCGGATCGGGTACCACTGCGCGAAGGCGCTCGTTGGCGTCGACCATAAACTGCATCCAAGCTGCACCGTAGTCCGCACACCAAAATTCAAGGCGGGCTGTAGACTGAAGCAGACGCTGTACCCGAGCAGGGTCTTTGACGCCCGGCAGTTCTACCAAGATGCGGCCGGTGTTGCCCAGGCGCTGCAGGTTGGGTTGCACTACGCCAAACTGGTCAATACGCGCCTTAAGAACGGTGTAAACGTTTTGTACAGAGGCTTCTACGTCGGAACGAATAGCTCCCTTGATTTCGTCGTCGGTCGCGTTAAACCCGAGCCGGTCTGACATGTCTTTGGTGCCAAAGAGGGCGGGGTCGCCCCAGCCGCGCGTTCCGCGCTTGGCGTCAAGCGCCTTGATGAACAAATCGACGTACGCTTCACCCGAATTGGCTTGCTCGGCATCTGCCGCCGCAAGCGCCTCGACAAACAGCGCGTCGTTGGGGTTTGCAGCAAGGCCAATAAGCACGTCGCGCACCGAAACCTCGAGAATCACGTTCATACCGCCACGAAGGTCCAAGCCGAGGTTCATCTCCTTCTCTTTCACCTCTTTGTAGGTGAACGACGTGATGCCAAGGTTGTACACCTCTTGGTTCGCGAGCGAATCCAGCGCCGCATTGAGTTTAGAAGCATCGCCCCCAACCGATTCCAGCGCCTTTTGCTCAACACGTTGAGCGACAAAGGAAAACGACAATTCGTACAAGGCGGCCAGGGCAAAAGCCACGGCAAACAGGCGGATGATCACTTTATTTTGCATACTCGAGTTCAAATTAGTACGAGGCGGCAAATATAGTCGAATTACCTTTGGCATTATGCCCAGGATTCTGCAAATTGCCCTTAGCCTAGCCGCAAGCCTCGCAACGCTTTCACTTCAGGCTCAGGTGACTTGGAGCTTTGCTCCGAGCGCGCAAGCGATCGTTCAGCGGGCCAACGGCCAAAACCTAAACCTCGGCACCTCGGGCGGACTCAACAATCCGCAAGCCTACAGCGCCGACCTCAACGGAGATGGAATCCACGATTTGGTGGTCTTTGACCGCGACGGCGGGCGATGGCTTACGCTCGAACGGGTCAACGGTAGCTGGATTGAGCGCCCGGAATGGGCGGCGGGCTTTCCCAAAAACCAGCAGTGGGTACACCTGGTAGACTACAACTGCGACGGGGTCACCGACCTCTTTGGTTGGGTCACGCACGGCATCGGCGTTTGGCAGGGCCAGCGCATCAACGGCAAAATGACCTTTAGCTGGGCGCTTGGAACCCAAACGGAATTGCGCACCGTCTACGTTGCGGGCAACCCGGCCTACAACCTCCAGGTGCTCAGCGTAGACCGGCCCTACATCGGTGACATTGACCAAGATGGCGACGTCGACGTACTCACCTTCGACCAAGGAGGGTCGCGCATCGAGTGGCACCAGAACCAGCAAAATTGCGGACTCAATTTTGCGCGCGCCGACGGTTGCTGGGCCGACGTGGAAGAATCTGGCGTGCGGAATGCCCTGGTCATCGACGCCTGCACGGGTTCGCGCGTAGCCTCGCCATCGTCGGGCCGCGAAGACCTCAAGCACGCGGGTTCAACCCTCCTGCTCCACGACGTCGACGGCAACGGGCTGTCCGACGCGCTCATTGGCGATGTTTCGTACCCCACGGGAGTAGTTGGGTTCAACGTAGGCACCCTGGCGCTGGCCAACATTGAAAGCCAAGACAGCACCTGGCCGATTGCCGGGACCCCGGTCAACATGCTTTTTCCTGGGTTTTCAGCGCTGGACGCCAACCTCGACGGCGTGAAGGAATTAATGGCTAGTCCAAACGAATACAGCGGCTTGGGCGACTCGTGCGTGTGGCTTTACCAAAACACGGGCACGACGGCGGCCAACTGGCAACGGGTTCACGATCGATTTCTGCAGAGCGAAATGCTGGAGCTGGGAACCTACGTAGTTCCGTACGGCGCCGACCTCAACACCGACGGGCTTTCTGACTTGGTTCTGGGAAGCCGTCGCGGACTCTCCTACTGGGAAAACTTCGGCAGCGCAACCCAGCCGGTGTGGCGGGAGACTCCGCTCACCCTGCCCAGCAACTTGGGACCTGACCCGAGCTGGACGGCACCGGCCTTGGGCGACCTAAACAGCGACGGACTCGCCGATCTCGTGGTGGGCCGCGCCAACGGCCAAGTCTACGTCGCCTACAACTACGGCACCCTGATTAGCCCGAGCTACAGCGGTGTTGCGCCCTTACTCACCACCCACGACGTCGGCCAAAACGCCAGCCCCGAACTGGCGGACCTCGACGGCGACGGCGACCTCGACCTGTTGATCGGCAACGAACGCGGCGAAGTAGCCTACGTGCGCAACGACGGTGGCGCCTGGAACCTGATCACGGAATCGTTTGGCTCGATCGACGTCGACACCTCGGGAACCTTCAACGGCCGATCGGTTCCGCGGGCCTACCTCAACGGCGGTAGCATGGAGCTTTGGGTGGGCAGTCGGTATTCCGGCGTGCACGCCTACCCCAACGCGTCCAGCATGCTCAGCCTGCCTCCGGTTCAAAATCCGCTGATCCAAACTTCCATCGCGCAAGCCACCGCCACCACGCTGCAAACTCCGTTTGGTAGCAGCAAGCGAACCGGTCGGCACCAGTACCTCATTCGCGCCTCAGAGCTCGCCGCCGCCGGAATCAATGGACCCACCCGCATTCAGGGCATCAAGGTGAACTGCTTGAGCAGCAGCGCTCCCTACCTCAGTCAAGGGTTCAACGTGAACGTTCGGGCCACCACCGACTCATCCCTAAGCGGCATGGGTCCGGGGGGTGAAGTTGGGTTTTCGTACCTCGCCGTGCTGAGCCAAGGCTGGAATTTGATTTCGTTTCAAAACCCAATCGACTACGACGGCACGTCGAACCTGGTCGTTGAATTCTGCTTCAGCCGCAACCTGCCGAGCGCCGATGTACACCTTGCCGCACACCGCACCGCATTTGCGAGCCACGCCTTCGGTGACGTCGCCAACAACAACAGCATTACCAGCAACGGCTGCAGCATGCCCGGACTCGGGGTGGACAGCTTGCGCGTCGACCTGCAGTTCGTCATGACCCCGCGTCTGGAGCGTTCCGCTTTCCTGGTGCACGACGGCAACAGCAACGCTCCGTGGTTTCGCGACCTCAATGCTGACGGTCGCCCCGAATTGGTCCTTGGCGTAAGCACGGGCGGAATTCGCTACATGACCGGCGATACGATGCAGGTTGCGACGCACGAGTGGCGAGCCCCTGGCGACGACTGGAGCGTCTACCCCACCCCAGGCAACGGCCAGTTTCGCAGCGGGCAGCAAACTCGAGTCAGCGTGCACCACCTCGACGGTCGATTCGTTGGCGAATTTGAGGTGGGCCCGGACCGCCCCCTGCGAACCGAAGCATGGCCCTCAGGCGTTTATGTTTTGACGAGCCCGTTGGGCCGCACGCGGTGGATCAAGCTCCCGTAGTTCCGGTTGTCGTACTCTTTGACGGCCACTGCGCCCTTTGCCATCGGTCGGTGCGCTTGCTCCATTCCCTGGATCGCCACGATCGGCTGCAGTACGCACCCCTGACGGCCGAATGGACGGCTGCTTTCCCGGGCGGTGTGGTGGTGTGGACGCCCGATCGCGCCGTTGGTGGAGCCGATGCGGTGGTGGCCGCACTTCGCATGCTGGGCCGAAGCGGGCGAATCTTAGCCTTTATCGTTTGCGCAACGCCAGGGTACCAAAAAATATACCGGTGGATCGCAACCCACCGGTATACCCTATTTGGCCGTGCAAAGCAGGACCTTACAAGCTGTCCAGCACCGAATTCATGGCGCGGACGGCCGCTGCGCTTTTCGCAAACTCCGCCGCTTCATCGGCATTGAGTTGGTAGTCTACAATGGACTCCCAACCGTTTGCACCAACTACTACGGGCACGCCGAGGCAAATGTCGGACTCGCCGTACTCGCCCTCAAGGTAGACCGAACACGGGAAAATTCTCTTTTGGTCGCGCACGATGCTGGCGGTCAGAACCGCTCCAGCCGCACCCGGCGCGTACCACGCTGAAGTGCCGATCAGGCCCGTCAACGTGGCGCCGCCGACCATGGTTGCTGACTTTACCTTGGCCAAGGTGTCGGCGCTGAGGTAGTTGCTGACTGGGCTGCTTTGGTAGCTCGCCAGACGCGTCAATGGGATCATGGTGGTGTCGCCGTGTCCGCCCACAACGACGCCTTGAAGGTCGCTCGCCGGAACGCCCATGGCTTCAGATAGGTAGTAGGTAAAGCGGGCTGAGTCGAGGATTCCGCCCATGCCAATCACGCGGTTTTTGGGAAGTCCGCTCTGCTTGGCTGCCAAGTAGGTCATGGTGTCCATCGGGTTCGAAATCACCACAATGATGGCGTCGGGCGAGTGCTTGAGGGCGTTGTCGACTACAGACTTCACGATTCCGGCATTGGTTCCGATCAGCTCTTCGCGGGTCATGCCCGGTTTGCGCGGAATTCCGCTCGTGATGACCACAACCTTAGACCCGGCCGTAGCCACGTAGTCGTTGGTCACGCCGCGAACACGGCTTGTGAACCCGTGCAGGTTTGCCGTTTGGTTCATGTCCATGGCCTTGCCCTCGGCAAAACCTTCTTTGATGTCGAGGAGTACAATTTCTTCGGCGAGTTCCATGCGGACCATCGCCTCAGCGCACGTAGCACCTACGTTTCCTGCGCCTACAACGGTAATTTTCATTAGGTTGGGGGTATTAAAAAAGGGCCGCCGAAGCGACCCTTCAAAGGTAGTACCGAAAACCCTTCGACTTAAGCGTCGATGCGCGCGTAGCGCGCGTTTTTCTCGATGAATTCTCGGCGCGGCGGCACGTCGTCGCCCATCAGCATCGAGAAGATGCGGTCAGCCTCGGTGGCGTTGTCAATGGTCACCTGCTTCAAGGTGCGCGCCTCGGGGTTGAGCGTGGTCTCCCACAGCTGCTCCGAGTTCATCTCTCCAAGGCCCTTGTAGCGCTGAATGGTTACGCCGGTCTGCTCTTCACCACCCAGCTCGCGGGCGACTTGGTCGCGTTGGGTCTCGTTCCATGCGTACTGGGACTTTTGGCCCTTCTTTACCAAGTACAGGGGCGGCGAAGCAATGTACACGTATCCGCGCTCAACCAGTTCTTTCATGTAGCGGAACAGGAACGTGAGCACGAGCGTGGCGATGTGCGAACCGTCGACGTCGGCGTCGGCCATGATGATGATTTTGTGGTAGCGCAGCTTATCGGTATTGAGGGCTTTGCTGTCCTCTTCGGTACCCAAGCTGACGCCCAGCGCAGTGAAGATGTTGCGAATTTCTTCGTTCTCAAAAATGCGGTGCTGCATGGCCTTCTCCACATTCAGGATCTTACCGCGTAGCGGCAAAATGGCCTGAAAGCGGCGGTCGCGACCTTGCTTCGCGGTACCGCCTGCAGAGTCACCTTCGACAAGGAAGATTTCGCACTGCGCGGGATCGGTCTCAGAACAGTCGGCCAGCTTGCCCGGCAGCGAGTGCGAACCCAAAACTGTCTTGCGCTGCACCATTTCGCGGGCCTTGCGGGCCGCAATACGCGCTTTGGCCGCCAGGACCACTTTTGAAACGATGATTCGCGCCTCGTTGGGGTGCTCTTCGAGGTAGTTCGTGAGCATTTCGCCTACAATGCGGTCTACCGCACCCGACACTTCGCTGTTGCCGAGCTTCGTCTTGGTTTGCCCCTCGAACTGAGGTTCCATAACCTTGACGCTGATGACGGCAGTAAGGCCTTCGCGAAAGTCATCACCGGCAACCTCTACCTTTTCTTTGGTTAAAATGCCCGACTCGTCGGCGTACTTTTTCAGGGTACGCGTCAGGGCGCGTCGGAAGCCTGCGAGGTGGGTTCCGCCCTCATGGGTGTTGATGTTGTTGACGTAGGAGTGAATGTTTTCTGCGTACGAGGTATTGTAGGTCATTGACACCTCCACCGGAATTCCCTCGATCTCGCCCTCCATGTACATTGGCTCAGGGATGAGCTTTTCGCGGTTCTGGTCGATAAACTCCGTAAACTCCTTAAGGCCGCCCACGCTGTAGAACTCTTCGGTGCGGAAGCTGCCGTCTTCTTGAATGTCGCGCTCGTCGGTCAGCTGGATGCGGATTCCGCGATTCAGGTACGCCAATTCGCGAAGTCGGGCCGCCAAAATGTCGTACTGGTACACACTCTCGTAGAAGATGCTCGTGTCGGGCTGAAAGTGCACAATCGTACCGCGGTAGTCTGAAGGCCCGACCTCTTTAACGTCGTACATAGGCTTGCCGATGCTGTATTCTTGCTGGTATTCCTTGCCGTCGCGGTGAACGTTCACTCGGAGCAGCGTAGAAAGCGCGTTCACGCAGCTCACCCCTACTCCGTGGAGGCCGCCCGAAACCTTGTATGAATCTTTGTCAAACTTGCCCCCCGCGTGAAGTACGGTCATGACCACTTCGAGGGCCGAACGTCCTTCTTTAGCGTGCATGGCGACCGGGATTCCGCGGCCGTCGTCTTTGACGGTAATGCTGTTGCCTTCGTGAATGACTACACTCACTTTGGTAGCGTGACCCGCCAGGGCCTCGTCAATCGAGTTGTCGACGACTTCATAAACCAGATGGTGTAGACCTTTTTGGCCGACGTCACCGATGTACATCGCGGGGCGCTTGCGCACCGCCTCTAAACCTTCGAGGACCTGAATACTGTCCGCGCCATACTGCTTGTTTTCGCTCATATTTCCAATAAAAAAGGACTACCTACAAAGATAGTCCTTGGCTTGCGCGAGGGAGTCCGAAGCGGGAAAAATTAGGCCCGTTTATCAACATTTTTTTCAACAAGACGCACGAACGGCAACCGATTGATATCCGGAACCCTAAACGTTTAAAACTTGTAAACCAGGCCCAAATTTGCGCGAATTCCCTGTACCGGGTACCCCATCCACCATTCCGCACGTTGGTTGAGCAGGTTGTCGATGCGAACGACTGCATCGAGCTGGCTGTTGTAGCGGTACTGGGCTCCCACGCGCACGTCGGCAAAGGCGGGCAAGTCATAAGGCATCATGAGTCTGTACAACGTAGTTCGCGGACCGCGCAGCACCACCGCGCCGTCGAGTCGAATTTTCTCACCAAAATTGGCCCGAGCCTGCGCGCCCAACTCGTACTTGGGCAAGTGGTACACCGGCCAACCGCTCGAATCCTGAACGGCAAGACGCAACACCCCGTGCAACCGCAAGTCCCAAACTTGCTTGAACTGAAACGTAAGCTCGCCCGTGGGCTCTAAAGAAGTCACTTTCACATACTGCATGCCTACGCGTCCGCTGTCGTCGAGCACCCCAGTTTCGACGTCGGGCC
>VGFU01000010.1 GCA_016868755.1 Bacteroidota bacterium
GTTACCGAAACTTCGACCTGGCCCACCTGGGCCTGCACGCTCCAAGCCCCGAGGGCCAATGCGAGTACGAAACCGTTTTTCATGTTATTGCGCATCTTGAGTTTGGGGTGCGTTAGACGGAAGCTGCGCTGCGTTGAATTCCACGAGAAGCGCCTGAGCTTGCTTTACTAGCTCGTCAGAAGGGTGTTCCGAAATGACGAAGTCGAGCGTGTAGCGGGCCTGAAACCCGTCGTTGAGGCTGGCGTAGTTGCGAGCCAATACGAGCAGGGCCTTGTAGCGCCAATCCGTTTGACCCGGGTAGTTGTCGAGCAGGCCAAAAATTACCTCGTTCGATGCCCCAAACTGACCGCGCAATCGGGCAATCTGAGCCAACGCATACGTGGCCTCGGCTTGAACCGCGGCCGTACCCTCGGCGGCGGCTTGGGTGGCCGCAGCTTGCCACAGACCCAAGCGGTTGCTGTCGGCAGGAACGGCGCGGTACTGCGCCTCAAGCACCCTCAAGCGCGTGGCCAACGCCTCGCTGCGGTCTTCGGGGGTCTGGCGCTGGTCCACGATAATTCCCTCGGCATAAGTCAGGGCGACGTCAGACGCTCCTTCGGCAAAATGCGCCCGCATCATGCTGCGGTTCGCCTCACTGCGCAAGCTGGCGTCTTCGGCCAAGGCAAGGAGGCGTTCGGCGTAGCTCTTGGTTTCGCGCCAATCCTTGCGGACCTCGGCATCGCGCAGCAGCCATTTGTAGGCCGGAACCGTGTTGGCATTGACGGCACCCCGAACAACGTTGCGGTAGTAGGGCAGCGCCTGGGCCATCTGCCCCGTTAAGCGAGCACACTCGGCAGCCTGAAACTGGGCTTCTGGCGCAAAGTAGCCGTCGGGAAAGCGCTTGAGGTACTTACCAAAGGCATCCAGGGCCGGAGCGTACTGCGACTGGGCATACTTGTCGTAGGCCGACATGTAGGCCACCGAATCGAGTTCGCTGGCGCGGATTCCTGAAGCGGGCATTCCCTGCACCCACTCGAGGTAGTCATCGATTCGGTTTGCATCGTCGTAAACCGACCGAGCCACCGCTACGGCCTCGCGCGCCTCGGCCGTTCCTGGGTAGTCCCGAACTACCGCCTGAAACGAGGTAATGGCTTCGTTGAGGCGGTTGTCGTTCCGGCGTGCCAGCGCGATGTTCAAGGCAGCGCGCCGCGCTTTTTCGGTATTCGGTTTGCGGCGAACGTAGCTCGCGAAGGCCTCTTCAGCTTCGGCGTTGCGGCCGATGCGCAGCAGCGTTTGGGCGCGCTCGAACAGCGCGTCGTCGGCACGCAGCGATGCGCTCTTTTCAATTTTGGCGAGCTGTTCGATCTTGCCCGCGTTGTCGCCAAGGAGTCCGCGGCAGAGTGCCTGCTGAAAGGCGGCGTAGTCGGCGTCGGCCGTCGTGCCCTTGGCTATTTTGGCATAGTAGTCGCGAGCCAGCGCATGCCGACCCAGCAAAAAGTACAGGTCCGCGATGCGCAGTTCGGCGTCTTCGCGGCGGCGGTCGTTTTGGGGCGCATCTTCAAGAAACACCCTGAAACTGGCCGCCGACTCTTCGAGGCGGTCTAGGCGGTACAGCGTGTAGGCCTTGTTGTACTGGGCTGCGGGGCGCTCGGTCAAGTTAAAACTACCGGGCGTCTTGAGAAACTTCTCGGTTTGGTCGAGCGCTGCACGGTAGTCGCCTTGGCGGTAGGCCATTTCGCCCTTCCAGAAGTGGGCCAATGCGGTGTAGCCCCGATCGAGCGGATAACTCAGCGACTGATCGAGCAGCTCGTTGGCCTTGTCCCACTGCGACGCTTGGTAGAGCTCGACCGCCCTGAAGTAGGCCACTTTTTGGTAGGCTTCGCGCATGGCCGACGACGCCATTCCGGTCTGCACAATCGCTTCGAGGGCGCGACCGTAATCGCGTGAAGTCAAGTAAAGGTTGGCCAGGTATTCGTTGGCTTCGCGGCGGTGCTCGGTACGCGGAAACTCGCGCAAAAACTGGTTAAACACCTGAATGGCGTCGCCAAACGGGCTAGCGCTGCGGTAGGTCAGCTTAGCGTACTGGTAGGCGGCCTGTTCGCGGGTCGCTTCGTCTGCCTTGCTTTGCCACACCGCGCGAAAGGCGGTTTGCGCCTCTTCCCAGCGCTCGAGGCGGGCGTAGCTGTCGCCGAGCATCAACCGAGACTGCAGCACCCAGTCGGTGTTGCTTTCGCTCGGAAGCTGATTAAATGCCTTGATCGCGCCTTCGTAGTCCTTGGTTTGGTAGGCGCACACCCCCGTTTGGTAGGCGATTTCGGGCGACATTTTTCCGCCCTGTGCCAGGTTGAATTCAAAGTACGACTTCGCGTCGGCGTAGCGCTTTTTGCGGAACATGCTTTGGCCAATCAGCAAGGCGATTTCGGGTGCGCGCTTGGCCGAAGCCTGCTTCATGAGCGTTTCGCCGAGCGCCAGCAGCTCGTCGTCTTTGCCCTGGCGCGCATAAATCTGCGCGAGGTAGTAGGGCACGACCGGTCCAAACTCCGCATGCTGCTGCAGCGGCTCGAGGTTTTCGAGGGCCGTTTGGTCCGCCTTTTCGAGGTAGGCGATGTGGCCGTAGTAGTACTGCGCCGTTTTGGTCACGGCAGACTTGGACTTTTTGGCCTCGGCCAGTTCGGCCTTTGCGAGGTCAAACTCGTTCAGCAGAAAGTGCGCATACCCCAGCTTGAATTGGACTTCAGCTCGGAGGTTGCGCGCCAAATCCACACCGTCCAGTTGGCGAAGCCACCGCTTGGCCTCTTGGTATCGGCGGCGATTAAAGGCTTGCTCAGCGGCCTCGAGAATAAGGTCAATGCGGCGCGAAGACGAAGGGTAGGTCTGCAAAAACGCTTCGGCGTATTCCTCCGCATCGCGATGGAGCAGGCGAATAGCGCACAAGGCCTGGTAGTACATGGACTGCTCCGACCAATCGCTGGATTCGGGAACCAAGCTGCGGACTTGGCCGAAGTACTCGTAGGCCGAACTGTAGAGTGCTCGGTCAAATCGGGCGCGGGCTTCGGCAAAAAGGGCTTCGGGTTGCTGGCCCGTGATCGGCTGCTGGGCAAACAGGCGTGCGCTGAACATTAGCGCGGCAAAAATCAGAATCCTCATGTTGTTCAAAAGTACATCGTGCTTTTGGTTCGGCTCTCGTTACTTTGCAGAAACTGTGCCCATGGAAAAGTCTCCCGTTTTATCGCTTCGCAACGCCAGCATCGTGCAAGGCAGCCACCGCGTCTTGAGCGACGTCAACCTCGAAGTCGCCGCGGGAGAATTTATTTATGTGATCGGCGCCACCGGTTCGGGCAAGTCGTCGCTGCTTAAGACGCTATACGCAGACCTTCCGCTCGAATCGGGCGACGGCAGCATTGTGGGCTACGACCTGCGCAACCTTCAGGAACGCGACATCCCGTACCTCCGCCGGCAGCTGGGCATTGTGTTTCAAGACTTTCAGCTGCTTATGGACCGCAGCGTGCGCGACAACCTGGACTTTGTGCTGCGGGCCACGGGCCAAATGAACCGCAGCGAAAACGACGACCGCATCGACAACGTGCTTCGCCGCGTAGGTATGCCCACCAAAGGCCACAAGATGCCGCACCAGCTTTCAGGTGGCGAACAGCAGCGCGTGTCCATTGCGCGAGCTCTGCTTAACGACCCTCCGTTGATTTTGGCCGACGAGCCGACGGGCAACCTCGACCCGCACATGTCTGAGGAGCTGATGCACCTGCTCGAAGAAATCCGCGCCAGCGGCCGCAGCATTTTGATGGCCACCCACGACTATGCGCTCCTGCTTAAGTTTCCGCACGCTACCTACCGCTGCGCCAACGGAACGCTTGCGTCGACGGTCCAGCGCACCCTTTAAGCTTTTGGTGGCACGGACCGAAACCGCGCAGCCACTTCGCGTGCGCGCTCCGCATGCTCGGCCGTCCACGGTCTTTGCTGTGCGCTTCGAATTGCGGCATAAGCCTCGTCCCACGTGCGGTAGGTGATAACCCGTTCGCCCAGATCCAGTCCCTGAACCGCAAATTCGTGGGCGACAATGTGGCGCCCCTGGAGCAGGGCCTGAATTAGCTTAAACTTTATTCCCAGCGCATGTTCCGCATGGACCACTACGACCTGGGCCTTGGCGTACAGGGCGTCGAGCGCTTCGTCGCTCGGTCGGTCGAGGTAATGGGGCGTGCCTTCAGGGGCGTTGTGGCCGGCAAAGCACAGGCCTTCGAGCGGAGGCTGCGCCGCAAGTAAGCCGTTGAGGGCGGCGGCGTTCTCTTCGACGCTGAACTTGCCGACGGCGAGAACGAGCGGCTCGGTCGCGGGATGCAGAGGAATCCGCTCTGCAAACGGGTGGTGCGGCGGAACCCATCGGGCCGCCGAACGGGGGCGCAGGGCATTCCACGCCTCGGCGTCGGCGGGGGTGATCGCCTCAACGGATCCTTGCCATGTGGCAGCGAGGTGGCGCTCCCAGCGCGAAAGGGCCCAGGCCTCCGCGCGGTAGTACGCCCGCTTGAGTCCGCGAGCATGGCGAGCCAAACTGGCGTAGTAGGCCGATTCAGGGTTGTGCAGGCGAAGTACGCCGTCGCTGGCCAGTCCGCTGCAGTGCAGGCCGTGGTAGGTGACGGCTCCGCGCTGAACCGCGGCCTGGTGCTGAGCAATGCGGGTTTGGCGGCTCTGCACGATCCAAGGGAGCAGGTTGAACGGAAGGCGGCGTCGGCTGATCACGTTGACCTGAACCTCGGCAAACGCACTGGGCTGCGCGAGCGGACGTCGGGTAAATGCGTGCAGCACGACCTGCTGGCCCACCGCGGACCGCACGTGGCCGAGGACCTCGAGCGTACCTCCGTAGCGGGGCGGTTCCAGGCGGTCCATGCTCCAAATGTGGTGGGTGGCTCGGCCCTCGAGGCGGTCGATCAGCCGGTGCCACACCTGAGCCTCGTGACCCCAGTGGTAGCGGTGGGCGGCCTGGCGGGCGGCCTGGCTTGCAGCAGCATAGGTTGCGGACTGCATCAGGTCGCGCGCGGCGGCGGCGATGGCCGACGGGGTGAGTTCCGTCAGCACGGTTCCTGCTCCCGTTTCGCGAACCACCCGAGCCACCTCCACCAGGTCGCTGGCCACCACCGGAATTCCGGCCTGAACGTAGTCAAACAGCTTGTTGGGCAAGCTCCAGCGGTAGTTCTGCGACTTGGGCTTGTCGAGGCTGAAGCCGAGGTCGGCGGCGGCGGTGAAGCGCAGTAGCTCTTCGCGCGGAACCCGGCCGACGAAGCGAACGTTGGTGATTCCACGCACGGTAACGCGCTGCTGAAGTTGGGGGATGGCGTCGCCGCTGCCGACCACCACGAGCTCCACCTCAGGGCAAAGGGCCGCAGCATCGACGAGTTCTTCGGCGCCCCGGTCGACGTTGATTCCGGCGCCTTGGAGAATCCAAAGGGTCTTGTCTGCAGGTAGACCCAACTCGGCGCGGACGGCAAGCATTCTCACTGCAGCATCCGGCCACTCGCCGTCAGGTCCCCACGGAAGTTCTGCAGCGAGGGGCACGTTGCGAACGACGTCCCAGGTCGAGCCGTATTCGCGTGCGTACTGATCTGCGATGCTCGGGTTGACGGTCACCCGAAAATCAGTGCGCGGAATTCCGTAGCGCTCCACTCCGCGCCAAAGGCGCTGAACCAAGGGGCGTGACTCGAGCTCGGGTGCCCCCAAAAAATACTCGTGGCTGTCGTAAGCCAGTGGCTTGGCACGGCGCATGGCCCACCACGCGTTGGGCCCCAACGTGTCGAGGTCGTTGGCGAGGTACACGTCGGGGCGCAGGCGCTTAAGTGCGAACCAAAGCCTAACCTGGAATTCCAGGTAAAACAAGGGTCCGCGATTAAACCGGCACACCATTCGGTGCGTTTCGTAGGGGCGCTGGAGCGGAGCGGGATTGGGGTAGGTCCGCCCCACCACCACGACGCGGTACCCGCGTTCAGACCACAAGGTCGCGGTGCGGTGCACGCGCTGGTCGCTGTGCAGGTCGTTGATGACGCTCAAAACTACCGTGGGCTGCATGCAGCGAAGGTAACGCAGCCGGCTTTTGAACGAACTTTGCCGGCATGACGACGGATCCCCGCCACCTTCGCATTTCGGACTACGACTACCCCCTACCCGACGACCGCATTGCCCAGGAGCCCTGCGATCCGCGCGACGCCGCCAAGCTATTGGTTTGGAAACGCGGAACGATTCGCGACCTCGGAGTGCGCGACGCTCCCGAGGTTGTGGCTTCGTGGGGACCGTTTCGTCTGGTGGTAAACGAGGCGCGGGTGGTTCCCGCACGAATTTTTTTGCCGCGCCCCAGCGGAGCAGGGCACATAGAGCTCTTCTACTTGGACGCCGAAGGTCTGTCGGTCGAACAAGCGATGGCCAAAGCGTCTGTTCTCCAAGCCTGGTGCAAGGTGCGCCCAAGCAAAAAGTGGAAGGACGGCGTAGTGCTCCAGCACCCGTGCGGACTTACCGCGTCGCGGCTAGCCCAGCGGGACGGCGAATCTCTGGTAGAATTCCGCTGGTCGTCGGGGCAGACGTGGGCGCAAATCTTGAACGAAGTGGGGCGGATTCCCCTCCCGCCCTACATGCACCGCGCCGACACCGAAGCCGACCGCGACCGCTACCAATCGGTGTTTGCCCGCCACGAGGGCTCCGTCGCTGCGCCCACCGCCAGCCTGCACTGGACCCCCGAGCTGATGCGCCGCTGGCGCGAGGTCTGCGCCGACACCCAATCGGTCACGCTGCACGTGGGGGCCGGCACCTTTCAGCCCGTCAGCGCCGAGGCCGTGGGCGACCACCACATGCACGCCGAAGAGGTGGTGGTTCGGCGCGACGTACTCGAGGCGCTCGCTGACGGACTCCCGGTGCTCGCTATGGGCACCACCGCGGCCCGGACCCTCGAATCGCTCTACTGGTGGGCCCTGGAATGGCAGCGCAGCGGAACCATGCCCAGCTACGTGGATCAGTGGGCTCCCTACGAGGGGCTTCTGGCTTCTGGTTTCTCGGCGCAGGGCGGGGAGCTGCTTGATCCCGAGGTGTGCGCGCTGTTTACGTGGGCCGCAAAGGAATTGACCAAGCTCGGGCACGGCGTGGTGTCGTTCCGCACGGCCTTGATCGTTGCTCCAGGTTATTCGTTTCGCGTAGTTAAGGCGTTGATCACGAATTTTCATCAGCCCCAATCCACGCTCCTCCTGCTTGTTTCAGCCGGCCTCGGAACCGCGTGGCGCGGGGTTTACGAGCACGCTCTGGCGAACAACTACCGTTTTTTAAGCTACGGCGACGCGAATTTGTACCGCTTTTAAGCGGGTTCCCCGGCTGTCGGGTGCAGCTTGCGGGCATGAACACGTTGTGGTTTGGCGGCGTCGTGCTCGGTGCATGGACGGGATTAGCGAGTGTTCGCGAGGCAGAGCCTGCGGAGCTGATGAGGGTACCTCAAGGTTTGGCGGCGACGGTCGAACCGAGGCAGGATTCGTTGCTTTTTCTGTGGTGGAATCTTCAGAATCTTTTTGATACGGTGCCCAATTCGGGCCCTAGGGATGTGGATTTCGTTCCCGATGGAAGGTACCGCTGGGACTCCAAACGGTACTATACGAAGCTGTATGCGGTGGGCCGCGGCCTCGCCGCGGCGGCGGGCGGCCAAATTCCCGACGCGATCGGGGTTTGCGAGGTAGAAAATGCCGACGTGCTCGACGATCTGGAGCGGGTGTGGCCGCCCGAATGGCGCCTGTGGCGCCTGCACCGCGACAGCCCGGACGAACGCGGCATCGACGTAGCCGTTTGGTACAACCCGGAACGGCTTCGGGTGGACTCGGTGGCCTGGATTCATCCACCCGGAACACGACCCACTCGTGAAGCCCTTTGGGTGCGTTGGACGACCTCCGAGGGCCAAAGCGTGACATGGCTATGGGTGCACCTGCCTTCGCAGCGCGCGCCGTCGCCTCGCGCACGTGCCGACGCCCTTCGGCACATCGTGGAGCGCCAGGCATCGCTGCCCGACGGGCTGACCGGCGACCTGAACGAAGGGGATCATGGGCCGCTGGGGGAGTACCTGCGAAACTTGGGCATGCTGCCTGCCGATTGGACCGGTGCCCAGGGCACCTATGCGTACCGGGGTCGGCTTGAGGCGCTCGACGGGGTGTGGACGGCGGCCGGCCGAGGCGTTACGCTGCGCTGCGCGGTGGTGCCCTACGGCCTGAAGTATTCCGCGACCAGCGGCTACCGGGTGCGGGGTACCTTTGAAGGAGTGAACTACGCCGGAGGCGCATCGGACCACCTCCCCGTGCGGCTGGTGGTACATCGGAACTAAAAAGCGCGTATTTTAGCAGCTTATTGGGCTTAACCCAACGAAAGTTTATGAAACACCTAGCTACCGCCAGCCTCGCAGTACTTGCCCTGGCTTCTTGCCAGCCCCAAGATCCCGATCCGCTTCCCGAAGTGTACATCACTGATTCGCTCACGGTGAGTCCGAAGCAAAAAGTGCTGGTGATCGAAACCACCGGAACCTGGTGCCAGTATTGCCCCAACGGAGCGCAGTCGATGCTCATGGCCATCAACACCTTTAACGACACTGTCAACCACGAGGCCCTGATTATTCCGTTTGCGTCGCACACGGGCGATCCCTTTGAGTCTTCGGTTCAGACGGCTTTGAATACGGCGTTCCCGACCACAGGCGTGCCCAATTTCTACGTGCAAAACGCCGATGCCGGACAAGACATCATGGGTCCTATTGCCGGAGCTTTGGCGAATGAACCCAAGGTTGGCGTTAACCACGCGTGGTTTATGAATGCTACCAACGATACGATTTATGTGTACCCCAAGGTGCAGTTTTTTGAGGACAGCAAGGATGCGCAGTACTACGTGCAGTCGTATGTGCTGGTCACCAACATCGACGCTAAAGAGTACAACGCTGGAGGCCCGGTGATTAACCTAAACCAAGTTAGTTCCGTGCCCATCGTAACAACGGGTTCAGGCGCAACGCCGTCAAAGTGGACCGGTCAGGCAGATCCGCTCACCAAAAAAGTTGCCGGAGACATCTACCAGCACGACCACATCCCAATGACTTCAGGACTTACACCCAACGTGTTTGGGGTGGAACTGGACTCGATCAACCCGCTGGGCAACGACTTCTTTGAGGGCGACATTTTTGGCTCGAAGTTCACACCGATCGTGATCAAGATTCCGTTGAACAAAGACATCCAGATGCAGGCGGTCCGCCAAATTATTCCCAACGTAAAGTTGGAGGTGGCTACGCTCCTTTGGGCGCCGCGTCAAGATGGCGAGCCCGGCGTGCTATTTGTCAACGGCCACATCGACCACAAGTAGTTGGTTGCGCGACAGAACGATTGAAGCCGGCCTCGCGCCGGCTTTTTTATGCGCGTTCGGCTTAGGAAGCGGTGCCGATCAGGCGCCGAAGGATGAGGTCGGTTTGGGCGTCGTCGCCGAGCATGAATACGTGGCTTCCGACCGGTTCAAACCCGTGCTGGGCATAAAATTTCAAGGCCAAATGGTTGTGCTCCCACACGCCGAGCCAAAGTTCGGAGGTTCCTTGGGCTTCCGCCCAGGCAAGGGCCCAGGCCAGCAACTGCGCACCAATTCCGCCACCTTGAGCTTCGCGAAGCACGGGGAACCCTGGGCTATTTTCCGCGTCGGGCACGGCGGTTACCCGCTTCTTTGTTGGCCTCGAGCATTTCGTTCATCTTCTTGGCGAAGCGCGATTGCGATCCACCCTTGGCCTTGGTTTCGTCGATTTTGGCGCGGATGGCCTTTTCGTCGATCACAAATTCTTTGATGATCCACTGCTGGCCAAAGGTCAGCACGTTGGAAATAAAGTAGTAGTACGACAGACCCGACGAGTAGTTATTGAACCACACGAGCAGCATGAACGGCATCAGGTACTGAATGATCAGCATCTGCTGCTGCATCATGCTGTTGCCCGATGTCGGGGTCATGGTATTGTTGAACTTGGTGTACAAGAAGGTTGAAACGGCCATAAGTAGGGTGAACAGCGAAACGTGCGCGCCATAGAACGGAATTTCAAACGGAAGGCTTAGAATGCTGTCGTAGCTCGACAGGTCATCGGCCCACAAAAAGGCTTGCTGGCGCAGCTCGATCGAAACCGGGAAAAAGCGGAACATCGCAATCAGAATTGGCAGCGAGAGCAGCTGCGGAATGCATCCGCCGAGGGGGTTTACGCCGGCCTTTTGGTAGAGGGCCATCGTCTCTTGCTGCTTTTTGGCGGGGTCGGCGTCCTTGAACTTCTCGTTGAGCTCGTCCATCTCGGGCTTGAGCACGCGCATCTTGGCCATGCTCTTGTAACTCGAGAACGTCAAGGGCGAAAGGGCCAGCTTGATGAGCGCCGCCATCAGCAATATGATGATGCCGTAGTTGAGTCCGTAGCCATCGAGCCAGTTGAACAGCGGAGACACCACATACTTGCCGATCCACCCAAAAATGCCCCAGCCAAAGGGAATTACCTCGTCCAAATGCAGGTCAAAGGCCTTGAGCGTCTGGTAGTGGTTGGGGCCGTGGTACCAAATTCCTTGCGCAGATACCGCGCCGTTCTCGGCAGCCAGCGTGAGCTTTGAAGTGAAATTCAGCGTATGGGCAGTGTCGGAGGCGACGCGAATCTCCATGTCGGCCTTCGCAAAGCCTGGGTCTGCTTGAAGTATGCTGCTGAAGTACTGTTGCTTGTGGGCCACCCAACCCAAGTTTTCGGCTGACTCGTCGTCGTCGCGACCGTCGCTCAGGCTGCTGCGCTCTTCTTCGGCATTCTCAAGGTAGTAGGTGCTCGAGTTGGTCGTCTCGTTGGTTTGGCTCTTCTCGTGGCGGATTCCCTGCTGGATCCAGGTTAGCGTAAGGTCCGTTTTGCTCGGAGTATTGAGGCCCCAGCGGAGTCCGTAGCCCTCAGCGGGCAGCTCAAAGGTCCATTGGGTCCCCGAGGCGTGGGCAAACATGAGTTTGGAGCCGGCTTGCTGTGCGCTCATTCCGTCTTGGGGAAGACCTTCTAGCACTTGGTTGCCGTCGACTAACCGAAGCGGCTTGCCCTGCCAGTCCCGGTATTCTTTGAGTTCAACGTACTTAATCTGGGCGCCGCGGTTGCTGAAGACGTAGCGAACTTGAGCGTTTTCGAGGACGTACTCCTGCTCGGGCGCTACGGTGTCGGCCGCGGCGGCAAGCGTGTCCGATGACGACGGAGTTTGAGCGGCAGCAGTCGGGGTCGTTGCCTCGGACGTCGCCTTGGGCTTGGCAGCTGGCTCCATGGTGCTGGCCCAGTAGGAGGTTCCGAGCAAAATGGCCCCAATGAGGGCAAAACCAATCAGCTGATTGCGATCCAAAAACGGACGTTGTTCCATGATTTAGGCGTGTGCGTGCTGAAGCGCAGCCTCGACAAACGAGGTGAACAGCGGGTGCGGCGCTTCGACAGTGGAGCGGTACTCCGGGTGAAACTGAACCCCGACGAACCAGGGATGCGAAGGAAGGGTAACGATCTCCACGAGGTCGTTTTGGGGGTTCACGCCCACGGGCTTCAAGCCCGCTTCGGCCAGCTGGGCACGAAAGGCGTTGTTGAACTCGTAGCGGTGGCGGTGGCGTTCCGAAATCAGCGTGCTGCCGTAGAGTTGGGCTAGCTTGCTGCCGGGCTCGAGCGCGCAGTCACAGGCGCCGAGGCGCATGGTTCCGCCTTTGTCGGTAATGTCTTTTTGGCCCGCCATGAGGTCGATGACCGCGTGCCGCGTTTCGGGATCGACTTCGCTCGAATTGGCCCCTTTGAGCCCAAGCACGTTACGTGCGTACTCAATCACCGAAGCTTGCATTCCAAAGCAAATTCCAAGGAAGGGAATGCCGTGTTCGCGGGCAATACGCACCGCTTCAATTTTGCCCTCAAATCCGCGGGCGCCAAAACCCGGAGCCACGAGGACAGCGTGCAGCCCCTCGAGGTGACTCGCCACATTCTCTGGAGTGAGCTCTTCAGAGTGAATCCACTCAATCTGAACCTTGGTTCGGTGTTCAGCCCCCGCATGAATCAGGGCTTCGCTGATGGACTTGTAGGAATCCTTTAGCTCTACATATTTGCCAATGAGGCCAATGCGCACTTCGCGTTCAGGATTCAGTAAGTGCGTAACAAACGTTTCCCACTTTTTGAGTTGAGGCTTGCCTTCGGCGAAAAGTCCGAGCTTGCGCAGGACCACCTGATCCATTGCCTGGTCGCGGAGGAGCATTGGCACCTCATAAATGGTCCGGGCGTCAAGTGATTCAATTACTGCATCGGGGGTAACGTTGCAGAACAGGGCAAGCTTGCGGCGCACATCGTCGCCCAAGCTGTGCTCGGCTCGGCACACGAGAATGTCGGGCTGCACGCCCGATTCCTGGAGCATTTTGACGGAGTGCTGGGTGGGCTTGGTCTTTAGTTCGCCGGTGGCCCGCAAGTAGGGAACCAAGGTCAGGTGCACGCTTACGCAGCGCGAACCCAGTTCCCAGCGGAGCTGGCGGACAGCCTCGATGAACGGTAGGGCCTCAATGTCGCCGACCGTCCCGCCAATTTCGGTAATGATTATTTCATAGCGGCCGTCTTCGCCCAAAAGGAGCATTCGGCGCTTGATTTCGTCAGTAATGTGGGGAATAATCTGCACCGTTTTGCCCAAGTAGTCGCCGCGGCGCTCCTTATCGATCACGTGCTGGTAGATGCGTCCGGTCGTCACGTTGTTGGCTTGCGACGTGGGGCGGTTGAGGTAGCGCTCGTAGTGGCCCAGGTCCAAATCGGTTTCAGCGCCGTCGTCGGTCACGTAGCACTCGCCGTGCTCGTAGGGGTTCAGGGTACCTGGATCGATGTTCAGGTAGGGGTCAAACTTTTGAATGGTCACCGAAAACCCGCGAGCCTGCAGGAGTTTGGCGAGGGACGAGGCAACGATGCCCTTGCCCAACGACGAGGTCACGCCACCGGTGACGAAAATGTATTTAGCCTGATTTGCCATGCGCTGCGAGGTTCGCGCAAAGTTAGGGCATTAGAAGGCGTAGCTCAGCAAGAGCGTAGGCATAATTGGCAGCTGGTTGACGCGCTGTGCCTTAGGGGTGTCGTAGTAGAAAATATTGCGGCGGTTGTACACGTTGGTTACCGCAAACGATGCCTCCAAATGCTGCTTTTCGCCGAGGTCCCAGGCCTTTTTAGCCGTCACGTCGAGGCGGTGGTAGTCGGGCAGCCGGTGGCTGTTCAGCTCGCCGTACAAAATACCCATTTGTCCGTTTCGGGTGGGGAATGGGTAATCGATCCACGGGCTTCCGTCGGGGTCCGTAAAGGGCAGCAGTTCGTAGTAGCCCTTGATTGGAGTGAACGGAAATCCGCTACCATAGTTCCAGCGCACGTTGAGCTCGAGGTCCTTCGGGAGCTTGCGCGCCATAACGAGGTTTACGTTGTGGCGTCGGTCATAAAACGGGTTGTATTCCTGCAGGCCATCAAAGCGCGTGCTCTTGCCCAGGGAGTAAACTCCCCAGAAGTACCAGCTCTTGTCTTCGTAGGTAACGAAGGCGTCGATGCCGCGGGCGAGTCCGCGCTCCACCATAAAATCTTTGCGAAGTCGCTCGGGCTGGTTGGCGTACTGTTCGTTGTCGTCGTAGAGCTTGTAGCGGTTGACGTTGGTAATCATGTTGAAGCGCTTCACATAGGCCTCCAGCTCGACGTTCCATTTTGGGGCCGGGTTGAATTCGACGCCAAACACCAGGTGGTCCGCCGTTTGCAGGCGGCCGGTAACGGGTTCATTGCCGATGCTGCTGGGAAGGTCAATGCCACCGCCGCTCAAAAAGCCATAAAAAAGGTTGACCACGTCGCGGTCCGAATTGGCCGCGATCAGGTTCTGTGAGTAGCGTCCGCCCGAAAACTTGAAACGCAGATTTTCTGTGGCGTTGTACTTGGCTCCGAGGCGCGGCTCGACCCGCAAAATGCCCATGGTTGCGTAGTTGTGCAGGCGAATGCCCGGCTGAATCAGCCAACGGCCTTGCTGGCGCTTGTAGTCAAAGTAGAGGCCGAGCTCGGTGGTGTTGTCTTCGTCTTTAAGCGTGCGCCCAACCGAATTGGTGTACTGGTAGTCGGTGTAGTAGCCAATGAACTCGAGGCCATACTTGAGTTCGTCGGCCTTGCGCAACAGGTAGGTAAAGTCGAGTCCGCCATTAAAGCCATTGATGGTGGAGTAGCGCGGACGGTTCTCAAGTTCGGTCGACGTGATGGTGTAGGCGCTCTGAGCGAGGTGGCCCTCCAAAATGGTGTTGGATGCGGCGGGAACTACGGTGAAGTCGGTTCCGTAGCCATAAGAATCCCACGAAATGGATTTATTGCCCGCAAAGCGAACGGCGTCGTTGAAGTTGAAGCCAAAGACGTTGAACTTATTGCCGCCGTTGGATTCGAGCGTGTACTTGCTGTAAATGTCACGAAACTGGAACGGGAGTCCGCCGTACTCCGTGGCGACGTAGGGATAAAAAATGGGCGCCGCCTTGTCGAGCAGCGACTGCTTGTACGAAACCAGTAAGGAGCTCGGCGCGATGCCGTCTTTCTTGCGGCCGACAGGAATTTCGAGCAAGCCCTTGGCGAGGTAGGTCGAGGTGGCCACTTTTCCCGAAATGCGGTCGCGGCGGCCGGTGCGGGTGCGAATGTCCATTACCGAAGAGGTGCGTCCGCCGTATTCCGCGCCAAAACCCGCCGTGTAGACGTCGGCCGATTGCATGATGTCGGTCTCAAAAACCGAGAAAAACCCGATGCTGTGGAACGGGTTGTAGAGGATCATACCGTCGAGCTTGACGAGGTTTTGAATCGGCGCGCCACCCCGAATGTACAGCTGACCACCCTGGTCGCCCGTGGTAATAACCCCCGGCATGACCTGGAGGGCCCGCACGAGGTCGGGCTCGCCACCGATTGAAAACGTGACGATGGACTTGGGGTTCAGCTGCACTACGGCCGTCGAAACCTTGGTCTGCCTTTCTTGCTTGCGCGCGTCAACCGTAACGTCGTCAAGCTCGACCGTCGACTCCTTGAGGCTGATGCGGTTGAAGGTGTTTTTGTCGGCCACCACCTTGACGTCTAGAGTTTGGGTGCTGTAGCCAGCGCGCCAAATACTGAGCTTGTAGGCGCCGACGGGAATGGCGTTGATTTGGTAGAAACCGTCGTTGTTGGTAAACGTTTCGTAGCGTTTGCCTGCGGCGTTAAGCGATACCTGAACGAGGTTGAGCGGACTTTGGTCGGACCCGTCGACCACGAGGCCGCGAAGGCCACCGGTGGTTTGAGCGGCCAACGGGGATGTGCCCGTTAGCGCCACTACTAAAACAAAAAGGGCGCTAGTAAAGGATTTTAAACAAAAGTTCATCGAGAATATCGGCATCACGTAAGTTGGGAGACCCCATGCCTTTAGCCTGGCGGTCGGCCTCGCGAAGATAACCCACGATGCGGGCCAAGCGCCCCCCCGAATAGTTTTGGGCCGCTCGCGCAATGTCGCGCAGGGCAAATTCCGAAACCGCGAGCTGGGCAGCAGCCGTCTTGGGGTTGGGGTGGGCGCCCAAGCTTTGGTAGACCAAGGCTTTGAAAAACGTACCGTACAGCGTGGCGATGACCAAAATCAGCGGGCTCGACCGGCTGTGCTGCATCATACTTCGGGCAATGCAGTAGCTGCGTTCAGCATCCTGGGCCACCAAGGCGCGGAGCAGCTCGAACTGGTTGTATTCACGGCTTGAACCCGTGTACTTTTCTACGGTGGCGGCCGTGACCTCGCCCCCGTCACCCAGGACCACGGCGTACTTGCCGAGTTCCTGATCGATGGCCGAGAGGTCGACGCCCAAACTCTCCACCAGGACTGAGGCTGCCTTTTCGCTGATTTTGAGGGATCGTTCCCGAGCGAGTTCGGCAACCACCCCCGTGATTTGGTATTCGGGAATGCGGTCAAATTGAAAGTACGTGACCCCCGGCTTCAACGCCTTGTACAGGGCCTTGCGCTTGTCGAGGGCTTTGCCCGTCAGGCTCAGCACCAGCACCGTTTGGGGTTGCGGCTGCGCAACGTACGCGGCGAGGTCTTCGAGGTTGCGCAGGTCCTGCGCTTCGCGCACCGCCACCACGGTGCGTTCCGCCATCATCGGAAAGCGTTTTGCCTCAGAAGCCACGGCCCGAGCTTCGGTATCGCGCCCGTACAAAACGCTTTGGTTGAAGGCCTGATCGGCCTCGGGAAGCGCGCGCTGCAGCAGGGCGTCGGTCGCCGCGTGAACCCAAAACGGTTCTTCGCCCGCAAAAACATACACGGGCTCAAACGAACCCTGGTCCCAAGACCTAATGAGCTTTTGGAGCACCGACTGCATTGGGCAAACCTACGACCTCAACCCTCGCGGTGGTAGGGCTCGTTGCGCAAAATGCTGAAGGCGCGGTAGAGCTGCTCGGCGAACAGCACCCGCACCAAGTCGTGCGGAAATGTCATGGCGCTCAGCGCCAGCTCAAACGAGGCTCCTGCGCGAAATTCCGCATCAAAACCGTAGGCATCGCCGACCGCAAAAATCAAGCGTTTTGGCCCGGCATTCATCCACTTTTGCAGCCGGTCCGCAAACGCAACCGAGGTTAAATGGGTTCCGCGCTCGTCGAGCAGCACGACCACATCGCCAGCTTTGACAAACGCCTTTTGGGCCGCGCGGTCGCGAACGGCTTCGACCCGAAACCGAGTGTAGTGGTTCAAGCGTTTACCAAAGTCCGCAATTCCCTCTTTGGCATAGCCCACCTGCGTGGCCCCGACGACTAAAAGAATGATCTCCACCTGTGGCGTAAGTTTGGGTTCCGCCCCAAGCCCCCTTGGCTCGAGCCCCACAAAGATGAAGCCCCTTAGCGCATACCTCGACACCGCCGACCTTGACGCCCACATTCAGCGCAGCTTGGCCGAAGATCTCGGCACAGGGCCCGACGCGGGGGACCACTCTTCGAGCGCCGCCCTCCCCGAGGGGGTGCGCGGAAGCGCCGCGCTCAAAGCCAAGCAATTCCTGGTGTTTGCCGGGTGCGACGTAGCCGAACGCGTGCTGCGCGCCGTCAGCCCCGAACTGAACGCTACATGGTTCGCGGCAGACGGCGACCAACTCAACCCCGGACAGGTAGCGGCCGAGGTAGACGGCCCCTTGCGCGACCTGCTGGTCGCGGAACGCACCCTACTTAACTACGTGCAGCGGCTTAGCGGCATCGCCACCCTCACCCAGCAGTACGTTGCGCAAGTGGCGGACCTCCCCTGCACCCTGCTCGACACACGCAAAACCACGCCGGGTTGGCGCATGCTCGAAAAATGGGCGGTTCAGGTCGGCGGAGCACGCAACCACCGCATCGGGTTGCACGACATGGTTATGCTCAAAGACAACCACATCGACCTGGCCGGCGGCCTCACCGAGGCCGTGCACCGCACCGAAGCGTACTTGGCCGAGCGCGGACTCCACCGGGCCGTTGAAGTGGAATGCCGCAGCCTCGACGACGTGCGCGAAGCCCTGGGCTTACCGCGCGTCGACCGAATCATGCTCGACAACTTTACGCCCGACCAGTGCCGCGAGGCCGTGGCCCTCAATGCCGGCCGCAAAGAGCTCGAGGCGAGCGGCGGAATCACCCGCGAAACCCTGCGGTCCTATGCCGAGACCGGCGTCACCTTCATCTCGGTAGGCGCCCTCACCCACTCGGCTCCGGCGGTGGACCTTAATTTTAAGGCCCGAAGGATTTAACCCGAAGCCACCCCGTGAACGCAGCAACCCTTTGGCGCGCAGTCCGCACCACCGCACAGAACCTGAGGCTTCCGCTCTTTGACGGCTTGAGCGCCTACGACGTCGCGGTGTTTTTTGGCAAAGGCATTTATGAAGGCTCGGTCACCAGCCGCGCCGCAAGCATCAGTTTTAGCTTCTTTTTGGCGCTTTTTCCGGGCGTTATCTTTCTGTTCACGCTCATCCCTTTCATTCCCGTTGAGGGCTTTCAGTCGGAACTTTTCAAGCTCCTGCGCGACGTGCTTCCGCCCAACAGCTTTGACGCGGCCTACTCGACCATCACCGACATTTTAACCATTAAGCGCGGCGACCTATTGAGCGTGACCGTGATCGCGGCCTTCTTCTTTGCTACCAACGGAACGCTTTCGCTCATCGGCAACTTTGGGCAGTCGATTCACCGCCTCAACGTGCGCGGATTTTGGTCGCAGTACCTCGCGGCCTTTTTGCTGACCTTGGCGCTCTCGGTGCTCCTGATTTCGGGCATCACCGCCCTGACTCTGAGCGAAGTGTACCTCAGCGAGTGGATTGGTGGAGAACTGGGCATTTGGCTGGCCGCACTGAGCCGTTGGGTAGTGCTGCTAGGTCTGGTTTTGCTTTCGATTTCGCTGCTGTTTTACTTCGGACCGATGCGCCGCGCGCCGTGGCGGTTTGTTTCGCCCGGAGCCTTGCTTGCCACCCTTCTGGTTTGGCTCACGTCGTACCTATTTGGAATTTACGTTACGGACTTTGGCCGCTACAACCAACTGTACGGTTCCATCGGCACCCTGATGATCATTCAGCTTTGGATCTACGTCAATGCGATCGGACTCATTATCGGTTTTGAACTCAACGCCTCGATGGCCGAAGCAAAAAATCGTTTACATTCACGGTGATTAAAAAAACCAAATACTATCAATCAAAGATTTTTATACTTGGGAACCGCTGTGCTGCTGAGTTTTTCGGCCTGGGCCCAAAAAGCCGACGACCTTCTGGGCGTATGGTGGAACGCCGAAAAAGACGGCCAAGTTGAAATTTACAAGGTCGGAACCGAATACCGCGGCCGCATCGTCTACGTCAAAGTCAACACCAACCCCGACGGCACGAGCCCCAAAAAAGACAACCTTAACCCCGACGTGAAGCTGCGCAGCCGCGTACTTCAGGGAACGACCATCTTGTCAGGCCTCAAGTGGGACGCCGATGATAAAGAATGGGCCGGTGGCCAGATTTACGACACGAAGTCGGGCAACTCCTACGACTGCTACGCGCGCCTGAACGAGGACGGTTCGCTGTACTTCAAGGGCTACATGATGGGTATGCGCTTCGTCGGCCGCTCGACGACTTGGACTCGGGTCAAGAAGTAGCCCGAACTTCCTGATAAATTTCGTTGAGGCGGCTCCCCACCAGGGCCGCCTCAAATTTTGGGTAGGCTAACGCATCGGACGCAACCCGCCAGGGCTCTTGCCAGCAGGCCTCCAAGGCGTCGGCCATCGCCACGGCTCCCGGAGCCACGCGCCGTCCGAACGGCTCTGCCAACCACGGCTGAAAAGCCGGAATGTCGGTGGCCACCACAGGGATCCCGCGGTGCAGGGCCTCGTAAACGACCATTCCAAATGTTTCGTCCACAGTAGGGTGCGCCAGCACGTCGACGTCAAGGGACGCCCAGGCTCCGGGGGCTCCGTGACCCAGCCATTGCGCCCGAATGCCGAGCTTCTCAGCATAAGCGGCCAGTTCGGCTTGTCGAGGTCCGCCGCCCACGTGCACGTAGTTCCACTGAACCTCAGGATGGCGGCGCGCCAATTCTGCAAGAGCCTCAAGGGTCCATTCGGTCTTTTTAATGAACCGGTTGAGGGGAATAAGCTGTGCCACACTGAGCACGGTGAACCGGGCAGACTTCGCCAGGGTCGACGGCGGCGCGTACGCAAAGCGCGACCAATCCATCACGTTGGGAACCACTTCGATGGAAAGTCCAGGGAGCACCCCGCGCAGCTCTGCCCCCAGGTGGTCCGAAACGGGCAGCACAAAGCGAGCTTGACGCAGGGCCCGACGGCCCCAAAAGCCCCAAAACCGGGTTTGAAGCTTGGCTGGAGCCAGATTCCAGTGCTCGGTATGCACCAAAGGCAGGCCCCAGTGCCGGGCAAGGGCGGCTGCGGTGATTCCGGCCGGCAGCAAAACCTGGCCGTGCACGAGCTCCGGACGTGGTCCTGGGTAGCGCAGGGCGACGTAGGCCGCAGCCAGCCACGGCAGGTGGTAAAGAAGCTTCCACGCGCGCCAGGTTACGCGGAGCACGTGTTCGCCGTGGGGTCCGCGCTGCCAGGATACCGTAGGCACCCAACCGCCGGTCAAAATATCGAGGTGCAGAAGGTCCGCGTCCACACCCGCCGCGCGGGCCGCCAACCACTGAGCTCGAATGAACGGCGAGCGGTGCAGCGCCTCAGCCGACGGATACCAGTTGGTTACCCAGAGGACCCTCATCGCAGTAAATGGCGGAATTCCCGTCCAAATAAGATGGCCACCGCCGCCGCGTTGGCAGCAAGCATCGACGCCGACTGCAACCAAATGCCGTCGACCGCCGCCGTGATCAGGACGAAGTTAAGGGCGCCCCAGATGGGCAGCCCCAGCATTTTCAGCACGTTGTAGTTCATGGGGTAGCGCGACCGCGACACGAAGTGAACCGAAGCCACTTGGAGCAGCGCCACCACCCCCGTGGCCCATACGGCGCCCTCGGCGCCGTTCCGCGCGACCAAAACGGCGAGCACCGGCAGATACACCGCCATGCTCAGCGCATAAAACCGCGGAAAAAGCTTGGTTTCTTTGAAGTAAAACAGGGGGGCGAGGTAGACATTGAACATTCCGCGCAGCGAGAGCGACCAAAGGAGCGGCCCCACCCAGCGGTAGGAGTACTCAAACTCAGGGCGCGGCATCGCGAGGGGCAGCACGCCCACCAGTCCGGCATAAATCACGGGAATCGCCAGCACGACCACGGCCGTAAAGCTGTGGAGGTTGCGGTTGAGCACCTCGCGGCCGTCGAGGAATCCGCGCTCCTTGAACACCCGGTAGATGCGCGGAAGCACGGCGTTGAAAAGTCCGACCTGAATCAGGTCCAAAACCATGGCGAGCTTGACGGCAAAGTCAAAAAGTCCTACGGTTTCGGGACCCAGACTGCCCTGCAGCACAAAGCGGTCGGCGAAGCGCAGCCCCCAACCCAGGAGGTTGTAGGCCACCATGGGGTAGAGCACGCGCAGCCAACCCACCGACTGGCTGCGGTCCCAGCGGATTCCAAAGCTGCGCAGCCACAAGACTGCGACGACCGCCGCGCTCAGGGCTAAGCCCAGGGTGCGGCCCCAAATCGGCGCGCGCAGCTGGTAGCCGTCGAGGTTGAAGGCCACGAGCGTGGCGGCCATAACCAACGCAAAGTTGAGCACGGCCAACGCCAGGTAGGGCACGGGACGCTGTTGGTTGATGAGCACGTTGCTGTAGGTTTTGAACAACGCGTAGCACAGCGACGAGAGCACCGAAGCCACGGCGAGCTCGTTCCACGGCAGCAGCGGCGAATCGGCAAACCAGCGCGTGGCGACCAGCGAAAGCACGACGGCGGTGGCGCCGGTCTGCATGATGAATCCGAAGAGGGCCGACATGACCGCGCGCAATTTTGCGGGCTGGTCGTGGTGCTCGACGTAGCTGACGCCGACAAGCGTGTCTACGCCAAAGTTGATCACGGTTTGGCCGAGCACGTAGACGCCCGTGTAGAGCGCAAAAAGGCCAAAATCGGCCGCCGGCATTTGGGTGTAGTACGGTAGAAGGACGAAGCCCGAGAGCAGCGGAAGCATTCCGCCCAGCGTAAACGCCAGCGCCGCGCCCGACGTGCGAAGTAGTCCGTGTCTGGTAACCGCCATCGGTTGGCTAAGGTACAGCATTCGCCAAGGCCAAAAAGCGCGAAGATTTTTGGCGTAAACTTGCGGACTATGAACGAACTCTTTCGCAACGCTAGCCGCTCGTGGCTCTACCCGGTGCTCGCCGTGGTCGCCCTCAATTTTGCCTACTTCGCGCCCGTCGTGTTTCAGGGCAAGCAGATTCCGCAAGACGACATTAAGTTAGGGCTTGCCAAGGGCAAAGAAATCGTGGACTACCGCGCCGCCACCGGCGAAGAACCGCTGTGGACCAACGCGATGTTTAGCGGCATGCCAACGTTCCAAATGTCGACGCTATACCCCAACAACGTGCTGAGCTACGTCGACGCAGCCTTGCGCAAGCCGCTGGTGGAGCACAGCGGTGTTTACCTAATTGGGCTGTTAATGCTCGGGTTTTTTGCGCTGCTGCGCGCCGAAAAAGTGCAGCCCTGGCTCAGCGTGGCCGGCGCTTTGGCCTTTGGGTTTAGCGGATTTTTCATCATTTCGCTCGCCGCCGGACACAACGCAAAAATCCACACCGCCGCCTACATGGCCCCGGTGATTCTGGGCATTTTGATGGTGTACCGCGGCCAACTTGCGGCCGGATTTGCCGTGACCACCCTGGCCACCGGACTCAATATTCACGCCAACCACTTCCAAATAACCTACTACTCGGCGATTCCCGCGCTGGCGATTGCGGTCGCCTTTTTGGTGGAGCTCGCCCGCTCGGGCCAGGTAAACGCTTGGGTGCTGCGCTCGGCTCTGCTGCTCGGCGCGGCCGTCGTCGGCATCGGGCCCAACTTTGGCAACCTATGGTCGACCTACGCCTACACCCAGGCGACGATGCGCGGTGGACACTCCGACCTGAGCCCGCTTCCCGACAGCACGGGGACGGCCCCGGCGGCCAAGGCCGAGGGCCTTGACTTTGATTACGCCATGTCGTGGTCCTACGGCGTGACGGAGTCGCTCAACCTCTTCATTCCCAACTTAATGGGCGGCGGAGCCAAGCAGGACTACGAGGGCACCGAAACCTACGAAAACCTTGCCCGCGTCTTCCAGCAGCAGGGCTTGGGCGGCGAACGACTCAAAGAAACGGTGAACCAGTATGCTGGGTCGTTCCTGTACTGGGGCGACCAGAGTATGGTGAACGGTGCCTACTACCTCGGCGCCGTTGTGTTCTTTTTGTTTGTACTCGGGGCGATCACCGTGCGGGGCGCGACGCGCAATTGGGTGCTCGGCGCCCTGGCGGTAAGCTTGATCCTGGCCTGGGGCCGCAACGCCGAGTTCATCAACCGCTTTTTGTTTGACCACCTGCCGCTGTACAACAAGTTCCGCGTGCCCTCGATGGCCCTGGTCGTGAGCTTTTTGGCGGTGCCCTACCTCGCGTTTGTCGGACTTCAGCAGTGGCTTACCGGCGAAGGCGACAACGCCCAAAAGCAGCGCTCACTATACTTGGCCGCCGGTATTTCGGGCGGATTGGCCGCTGTGGTTGCCCTTCTGGGGCCGGCGCTGTTCTCCCTGGAGGGCTTGAACGACGCCAACCTCGCGCAGCAGGGTTTTGACCTCGCGCTCCTCGAAACCGACCGCGCCAGCCTCATGCGCAGTTCGGCCTGGCGCAGCTTCATCTTGGTGGCCTTAGCGGCCGGCGTTCTTTGGTTGCAGCTAAACGGCCGCCTCAAGCCCGCCGTGTTTGCCGGCGCCCTCATTGCCCTCGTGGCGGTGGACCAGTGGGGATTTGACCGCGACCAGCTCGGAAGCGACGAGTTTCAAACCGAGCGCGAGTTCAAGTCCGCGTTCACGCCGACTCCGGCCGACGAGTTCATTCTCAAGGACACCGACCTGCACTACCGCGTGTACAACACCACCTCTGGGTTGACCAGTGACAGCTACACGTCCTACTTCCACAAGAGCGTGGGCGGCTACCACGGTGCCAAACTCGCTCGCTACCAGGATTTGATTGAGCGCCAGCTTTCGCAGGGCAACATCGCGGCCTACAGCATGCTCAACACCAAGTGGGTCATCACGCAGGATCAACAAACCGGAATTCTCCAGGCGCAGCCCAACATGAGTGCCTGCGGCAATGCGTGGTTCCCGGCCGAGATTCGCCAAGTGGCCAACGCCGACGAGGCCATGGCTGCGCTGAGCAATTTCGACCCGATGCAGACCGCAATTGTGGAGCAAGGCGTGCACGCCGAGCGCCTGCTGAACTCCCAAGCGCCCGATTCAACGGCGCGCATCACCCTGACGAAGTACGACCCCAAGGTTATGACCTATGAGGTCGAGGGACTGACGTCCAACTCGGCGGCGGTGTTTTCGGAGATTTTCTATGAAGTTCCGGGGCAGTGCTGGGTGGCCACGGCCGACGGCGTGGAGGTTCCAGTGGCCCGAGTGAACTACGTGCTGCGCGCGGCGGTCATTCCGGCGGGCACTAAAGAGGTAGTGTTCCGTTTTGAGCCCGAAACCTACACGACGGGCAGCTCTATCGACGGAGCCTTTTCGCTGCTGCTGCTCGCCTCGCTCGGATTCGCCCTCTGGATCGAGTTCAAGCGCCGCCGCAGTGCCTAAACGCATACTCGTCGCGACCTACTACTGGCCGCCGGCCGGTGGACCGGGCGTGCAGCGCTGGCTTAAAACAGCCCAAGCCCTCAAGCACCTTGGCCACGACGTTGAGGTACTCACCGTCGACCCAGCTTATGCAACCTACCCCCTGCGCGACGAGAGCCTCTTGGCCGAAACCCTGGGGATTAGCGTGCACGCAACCCCGGCGCGCGACTGGTTCGGCGCCTACCAAAAGCTCACCCGCCGCAA
Organism: Bacteroidota bacterium; assembly: GCA_016868755.1. Taxonomy (GTDB): domain Bacteria; phylum Bacteroidota; class Bacteroidia; order Flavobacteriales; family Schleiferiaceae; genus TMED14. Next base: position 24,438 of record VGFU01000010.1, read on the forward strand.
GGAGGTTCCGTTCAGCGGTTTTGCCAACCAAGCCGGGGCACCAGGGCCCATTCAGCGCCTGTCGCGCTGGGTGCGCGGCAACTTCTTTTTGCCGGATCCGCGGCGCGGATGGAACCGATACGCCGTGGCCGAGGCCCTTCGGCAGCATGCCCGAGCGCCTTTTGACTTGGTGGTGACGAGCGGTCCGCCCCACTCCACCCACTTGATCGGATTCGAGCTGCAGCAGCACGGGATGCGCTGGTGGGCCGACTTTCGCGACCCTTGGACCGACATATACTACTACCGCATGTTTTACCCGTCGGCCTGGGCCCGACGCCGCGATGCCGCCCTCGAGCGCCGGGTGCTGCAGCATGCCGAGCGCGTGCTATGCGTTTCGGACGACCTCAAGCGTTTGCTGGCGGGTAAATTGGACGGCGCCCACGAAAAATTCCTTGTGGTGCCCAACGGATACGACCCCGCTGATTTCGACGATCAGGCTCCGGTTCCGCGCAACGAAGTTCGCACCGTGGTCTACACGGGCACGTTGACGCTCGACTACCCGCTTGATGCGCTTTATTCCGCCCTGCGGACCTACACCACCGAGCACGGAGCACTCAAACTAGTGTTTGCCGGCCGCCCCGCTCAAGAGGCCAAAGACGCCCTGGAGGCCCTAGCCCGCGAACTGCCCCTGCGGGTGGAATTCAAAGGCTACCTGCCCCACGCTGAAAGCGTGGCCTTGCTTCAGGGGGCCGACGCACTGCTGCTGCTGATTCCTGAATTGCCCAACAACCGCGGAATTCTTACCGGCAAACTCTTTGAGTACCTCGGTAGCGGCCGCCCCATTTGGGGATTTGGCCCCGTCGACGGCGACGCCAACGCCATTTTGCGCGAAACCCATGCCGGCGGACTTTTTGACGATGCTCACGAAGCCGCCGCCGCCCTCGCCCAGTGGCCCGAGCAAGGCGCCAGCCCCGAAGCCCGCGGCCGCTACACCAGGCTCGGCATCGCCAACGAACTGGCGGCTTACTTCGACAAGTAGTAGTTGCGCTCGCTATACAGCTTGCGGAACAGCGGGTCGCGCAGCGACTCGATAAAGTAAATCGCCTCTCCGGTCGACTTCATCTGCGGCCCCAGCGTCTTGTTCACGTCGGGGAACTTGTGGAAGCTGAACACGGGAACCTTAATGGCCCATCCGCCCTTTTTGGGGTTGAAGGTGAAGTCGGTAACCTTTTTGGTGCGGAGCATCACCTTCGTAGCCGCATTCACGTATGGCTCTTGGTAGGCCTTGCAGATGAACGGTACTGTGCGCGATGCCCGCGGATTCGCCTCGATGATGAACACCTTGTCGTCCTTGATCGCGAACTGAATGTTGATCAAGCCCACGGTGCCCAGCGCGCGCGCAATCGTGTGGGTGTGGTCAATAATCTGCTGCATCACCAGCTCTCCGAGGTTGAACGGCGGCAACGTGGCGTTGGAATCGCCGGAGTGCACGCCGCAGGGTTCGATGTGCTCCATGATGCCGATAATGTGCACGTTTTCGCCGTCGCAAATCGCGTCGGCTTCGGCCTCAATCGCACCGTCGAGGTAGTGGTCCAGCAGCACTCGGTTGCCGGGGAAGTCCTTAAATAGCTCCACCACGTGGGTCTCGAGCTCGTCGTGGTTGATCACGATCTTCATGCCCTGTCCGCCCAAGACGTACGACGGACGCACCAGAATGGGGTACCCGAGCTTTTCGGCCACCGCGCGGGCCTCGTCGGGGCGCGTGATCACGTCGAACTTAGGGTAGGGAATGCCGTGCTCATGCAGCAAGGTCGAGAAGCGTCCGCGGTCCTCGGCGAGGTCGAGCGACTGGTAGCTGGTGCCCACAATCGGAATTCCGAAGCGGTCCAGCTTCTCCGCCAGCTTGAGGGCCGTCTGGCCGCCGAGCTGCACGATGACGCCCACGGGCTTCTCGTGGCGAATAATGTCATAAATGTGCTCCCAGAACACGGGCTCGAAGTAGAGCTTGTCGGCGGTGTCAAAGTCGGTCGAGACCGTTTCGGGGTTGCAGTTGATCATGATGGTTTCAAAACCCTCTTCTTTGGCCGCCAGCACCCCGTGCACGCAGCTGTAGTCGAACTCGATACCTTGACCGATGCGGTTGGGGCCGCTGCCCAGCACGATGATCTTTTTGCGGTCGCTCGACGGGCTGTCGTTTCGGGCGCTCAGCGCACCGGGCTTGCCCGATCCGCGCTCAAACGTCGAGTAGTAGTACGGAGTCTGCGCGGGAAACTCCGCGGCGCAGGTGTCCACCAGCTTCCACACGCGCTCGATGCCGAGCTTCACCCGCAGGTCGTGCACCTCGCTCTCGAGGCAGCGCATCATGTGGGCGATTTGGCGGTCAGCAAACCCTTTCATCTTGGCCTCGAGCAGCAGGTCGCTAGAAATCGAACCGAGGTGGTGCTGCTCCAGGCGGCGCTGGGTAAGCATCAGGTCTTCGATTTCGCGCAAGAACCACATGTCGATCTTGGTGATTTCGTGGATTTTGCGCAGCGGAATCCCCATCTGCATGGCATCGTACAGCACAAACACGCGGTCCCAGCTGGCATGCTCGAGCTTGTGCAGGATCACGTTCTGGTCGGTGAGGCCCTTGCCGTCGGCGCCCAATCCGTTGCGCTTAATCTCAAGGGATTGCGCGGCTTTGTGCAGTGCTTCTTGAAAGCTTCGGCCGATGCCCATCACCTCGCCCACCGACTTCATTTGCAGGCCGAGGCGGCGGTCGGCGCCTTCAAACTTGTCAAAGTTCCAGCGCGGAATTTTCACGATCACGTAGTCCAGCGTGGGCTCGAAGTAGGCCGTCGTGGTCTTGGTGATTTGGTTTTGCAGCTCATCGAGCGTGTACCCAATCGCCAGCTTGGCGGCGATCTTGGCGATGGGATATCCCGTAGCCTTCGAGGCCAAGGCCGACGAACGCGATACGCGCGGATTGATTTCAATCGCCACAATGTCCTCTTTGTCGTCGGGGCTGACCGCAAACTGCACGTTGCAGCCTCCTGCAAAGTTGCCGATCGAGCGCATCATCTTAATCGCCATGTCGCGCATGCGCTGGTAGGTGGTGTCAGACAGCGTCATCGCCGGGGCCACCGTGATCGAGTCGCCGGTGTGGATGCCCATCGGGTCCATGTTCTCAATCGAACAAATGATGATGACGTTGTCGTTGGCATCGCGCAGAAGCTCGAGCTCAAACTCCTTCCAGCCCACCAGGGCCTTGTCGATGATGACTTCGTGGATGGGGCTGGCTTCGAGTCCGCGCTTGAGAGCGCTGTCGAACTCCTCCTTGTTCCACACAAAGCTGGCGCCGCTGCCGCCCAAGGTAAACGACGCGCGCACGCAGAGGGGGTAACCAAACTCCTGCGCAATCTCTTTGCCCTTGAGGTAGCTCGTGGCAATTTTAGCAGGGGCATACGGAATCTCAATCTGATCGAGCAGGTTCTTGAACTTGTCGCGGTCCTCGGTAATGTTAATCGCTTCGATGTCGACGCCGATAATGCGCACCCCGTACTGCTCCCACAGCCCTTGCTTGTCGGCCTCGATGCACAGGTTAAGCGCGGTTTGTCCGCCCATTGTGGGCAGTACGGCATCAATTTTTTGCTCCTGCAAAATCTTTTCCAAGCTTTCGACTTCGAGCGGAAGCAGGTAAATGTGGTCCGCTACTACCTCGTCGGTCATGATCGTCGCCGGATTGGAGTTGATCAGCGAAACTTCGATTCCTTCGTCGCGGAGCGAGCGGGCTGCTTGCGACCCAGAGTAGTCGAATTCGCAGGCTTGGCCAATGACGATGGGGCCTGATCCAATGAGGAGGACGTGCTTAATGTCGTGGTTGCGGGGCATGATCTTGAGGAACTTAGTCAAATATCGGGGTTAGGCGGCGGCCAACGAATCGCGAAGGCACAAAAAAAAGGTGCTGCTTGCGCAACACCTTTTCGTAGATTGATTCAAAGGCATTAACCTTTGGGGTTACCCTCGTCCGACACCGTCAAACGCTTGCGGCCGCGTGCGCGGCGTGCAGCTAATACGCGACGGCCGTTTGCCGTAGCCATGCGCTCGCGGAACCCGTGCTTGTTCACGCGCTTGCGCTTCGAAGGTTGAAATGTGCGTTTCATCGTGTCGTGTTTTGTGCCTTCACCGCGGTCTTGACCGGGATTCGGGCTGCAAATATAGTTCGAATTTTCAAATCACAAGGTCTGTATCTTTGAAAATATGCCGAGCACGAAAAGAATTTGGATTACCGGAGCCAGCGAGGGCATCGGACGGGGCCTCGCCGCGCACTACCAAACACTGGGTTGGGCAACCGCGGGCAGTGCGCGCCGCCCCCAAGGGCCAGCGGAATGCGACCTGTGGATTCCGGCCGACCTCACCCAAGCAACGGAGCGCGAACGCGCCGTGGACGCACTCCTCGACCGCGCCGGTTGGCCCGACCTCGTCGTGCTGAACGCCGGTCTGGGACACCTCGCCCCGGTCGCCGAAACCCGGCCTGAGGACGCCGAGCGAATTTTTGCCCTGAACTACGCGGCGCCGGTCCACCTCACGCAGCTCCTCCTCGCGCGGAGCGCCGGGCGTCCGCTTCACGTGATCGCGGTATCGAGCATCGCCGCCCGCTTTGGTCAAAAAAACCTCGCGACCTACAGCGCGAGCAAAGCCGCCCTCACCCTGTGGGCCGAGTCCCTGAACGAAGAATGGCAGGGCACGCCGCACCGCATTCAGGTCGTGCTTCCGGGCGTCGTGACCACCGACATCATGCGCCACAGCATCGCGAGCGACGGCCAAGCCCTGGGAGCGAGGGCTCAGGACCACCGCGGTTGGTCGGTTGAGCGCACTGCTCGGGCCGTGGAGCGCGCGGCGCGAAGCCGGCGCTTTTTGCACATTTTGGCGGGTCCGAGTGTTCGGCTCGCGCTGATTCTGCACGACCTTTGCCCCAGCCTGTTTTACTCGCTTTTGCGCCGCAAACCATGAAGACGATCATCAACCCCACGGTCCTAGAACGACTGCCGGAACTCACCGCACAGTTCGCCGCCGGACAGCCCAAGCACGTCGTGCTCGACAACTTCCTCAACGACGAGGTGGCCAACGCGCTGCACCAGCATTTTCCGTCGGTTGATTCGCTCAAAGTCAAGCGCAAGTCGCTCAACGAAAACAAAGTTGAAGACTATCACTTCGAGCGCTGGGACCCCATTTTTACCGAAGTGCGCAACGCGATCCGCTCGTCGGAATTTGGCGAGTGGATGAGCACCTTGACCGGAATCGAAAACCTGCAAACGCCCGACGATGCCTTGGGCTCGGGCCTGCACCAGGGAGGGCAAGGCAGCTTCGTGGACGTACACATTGACGTCAACTTTGACCCCAAACTCAAGCTTTGGCGCCGCATCAACCTCTTGATTTACCTCAACCGCCATTGGGACGAGGCCTGGGGCGGACACCTCGAAATCTGGGACCCCAAAATGACCACCGTGCTGCACCGTGTGGCTCCGCTGCACAACCGCGCCATCATCTTCTTGACCGACGAAAACAGTCCGCACGGCTACAAAGCCATCAACGTGCCCGAAGGCGAGTCTCGCAAGAGCTTCTATGCCTACTACTTTACCGAGGTGAGTGACGGGTTCAAGTACAGCGACTCCAAGTTCATCGCCCGCCCTGACGACAGCTTTGCGCGCCGCAGCGCCACGGCCGTCAAGGAATGGACAAAAATTCGGGCGAAGCGCGTACTGAATGCGTTGGGGGTTAAAATGCTCGACTTCCAAGACAAAAACCGCTTTTAAGGCGTCAATGGCCAAAGCCCAGTTCGGCAACAAAACGCCCAAAAAACCTATTTCGTGGACCGCGCTGAAGCAAATGGCGCGCATGTACGTTCACGTGAAACCCTACCGCGGCGAGTTCCTGCTGGGCTTGCTTATGCTGCTCCTGTCGTCGGGAAGCAACCTGGCGTTCCCCAAGTACTTGGGCGAGCTCGTCGACGCAGCCCAAACCGATCCGTCGGCCATTGACGGCATTGCCCTGACCCTCGTGGCCCTGCTTTTGGCCCAGTCCGTGTTCAGTTTTGGGCGCATCTTCTTTTTTGAGCGGGTGGCGCAGCGGTCGCTGGCCTCGCTGAGGTCGGCCATGTACAACCACCTTGTCAGCTTGCCCCTGCCCTTTTTTCACGAAAAGCGCATCGGCGAACTCACCAACCGACTGCAGAGCGACATTGGCGTCCTTCAAGAAACGTTTACCAGTACCCTCGCCGAGTTTATTCGGCAGCTCGTAGTGATCGTGGGCGGAATCGCCCTGCTGGTCTACCAGTCGCCGTCGCTAACCGGATTCATGCTGATGGTGCTTCCGCTGGTGGTCGTGCTGGGTGTGGCCTTCGGGAGCCGCATTCGCAAGTACGCCAAAGAAGTACAAACGGCTTCGGCCGAATCCAACACGCTCGTCGACGAAACCTTGAGTGCCGTGGCGACCGTTAAGGCCTACACGCAAGAGGGCCACGAAAAAGCGCGCTACCGCCGAGCACTGGATCATGTTGCGGCCCTCGGAATTCGCGGCGGAATTTACCGCGGCGCCTTCAGCAGCTTCATCATCCTCGGGCTGTTTGGCGCCCTGGTTGCGGTGATTTGGAAGGGTGCAAGCCTCATCGCCAGCGGCGAAATGGCCTCAGGACAGCTCTTCAGCTTCGTTATTTATTCTGGCTTTATTGGCGGCTCGGTGGGCGGACTCGCCGACGTGTACAGCCGCCTTCAGCGCGCCATGGGCGCGACCGAGGCCATCATGGCCATGCTCGACGAGCAATCCGAAACGAGCAACCCGCAGCCAGTAACCAGCAACCAGCAACCAGCAACCGGCAACCAGCAGCCAGCAACCAGCAACCAGCAGATTGCCGTACGCTTCAGCGACGTTCACTTCGCCTACCCGACCCGCCCCGACGTACCGGTGCTGCAGGGCCTCGACCTCGAAATCCGCGAAGGCCAGCAGTGCGCGCTGGTCGGAGCAAGCGGCGCCGGAAAATCCACGGTCGTGCAGTTGCTCTACCGATTCCACGATCCGCAGCGCGGAGCCCTTGTGGTCCAGGGCCGCGAAGCCCGCGACTGGCCGCTCGACGAGCTTCGCGGACGTATGGCGTGGGTTCCGCAAGACGTCGTGCTCTTTGGTCGAAGCATCCTCGAGAACATCCGCTACAGCCGCCCCGAAGCCAGCGACGACGAAGTGCGTCAGGCCGCCGAAGACGCCAACGCCTGGGAGTTCATTGAACGCTTTCCTGACGGCTGGCAAACCCAGGTGGGCGAACGCGGCGTACAGCTCAGTGGCGGCCAGCGCCAACGCATCGCGATTGCCCGCGCCATGCTGCGCAACCCCAAACTTTTGGTGCTCGACGAAGCCACGTCGTCGCTCGACCCTGAAAGCGAGTCCCTGGTTCAGGGCGCCCTCGAAACCCTGATGAAGGGTCGAACTTCGCTGGTGATCGCCCACCGCCTGAGCACCGTGCGCCACGCCAACGTCATCGCCTTCCTTCACGAGGGGCGCATCGCCGAAGTGGGCAGCCACGACGAACTCATGGCCCTTAAGGGCGGACGCTACCGCGCCTTCGTGCAGAAGCAGTGGAACGGAACCCTAACTTCGTAGCGATGCACCGCATTCCCGCATTCCTTCGCAACAAGTACGTGCTCGCTGGGCTGCTGTTCAGCGTGTGGATTTTAGCGCTGGATTCAAACAACCTCTTCATACAGTGGGAACTCAGCCAAGAAGTCCGCGCCCTTGAAGACGGCGTGGAATACTACCGCGGCGAGCTCGAGCGCACCAAGCGCCGGCTTAACGAGCTTGAAGCGGACCCCCGGCAGCTCGAGAAATTTGCGCGCGAAACCTACTGGATGCACCGTCCGGGCGAAGAAGTAATGCTTGTCGAACCGTTAGACGCCGATTCCGACGACACCCTATGAGCCCGCACCTGCCCGTGTGCGCCATGCCCCGCGGCGCGCGCGAAACCCTGGCCGACTGGGGACCCGCAGCACCTGCTGACCGCCACATTACCTGCGATTTTGACGGGCGCAAGCCCGCCGAGGCCAACCGCCATGCCCTCGAAGCGCTCATGGACGGGGCCAGCAGCATTCTGTTTTGGGTGCACTCCTCAAGCGACGTGGCCGCCCTGGCGGCGGGAATCGACAGCCGCATCGCACCCCTGCACCTGGTCGGCGACCTCGACCCCAAGGCGGTCGCCGACGGCCTTGACGCTGGCAGCCAAGGACTGTTTAACGCCGACCCCCTGGAGCAGCGGGCCCGCTGCGGAACTTGGTTCACCGGAACTTGGGCGGGCGACCATGATCGCCTGCAGCAGGCCGAAAGCCTGCTCCCCGCCGCGATGGCCGCCGTGGTGAGCAATGCCTGCTTTGCCGCGCCACAGGGCGCTGCAGCCCAACTCGCGTGGGGCTTAGCCAGCCTCGAAGCGATGAACCCTGCACCGGGCCGTCCCGTCGGGCTGGTGCTGCAGGCCACCGAAGACTATTTTGAAACGGCCGCCATGGCCCAAGCGGCCCGAACGCTCTGGACCCGCAACCCCCTTTGGATCGTGGGCCGCGTGGCCGGCACTCCGAGCGAAGACGCCGCCGACCTCGTCGACCGCGGGCTACAGGCCCAGGCCCTGGCGCTGGGCGGGTGCCGCGACCTTTGGATTCAGCCTTTGAACGACAGCCCACAGTCCGCGCGCTGGGCCCGCCACCAGGCCTTGGTGCTCTACTACGAGAGCGGACTGTTCCGCCACGATTACCCGCTGCGCGGCAGCTACCTGATCGAAGAATGGACGGCCCAACTTGCCCAGCAAGCCCGAGCCCAAGTGCAGCAGTGGGCGCAGCGCGGGGGCCTTGCTAAGATGCTCGACCAAAACCTGGATCCATGGATGTAGTGCGCCTGCCCCACGAGTTTTCGGCGCCCGGCGAGCCGCCGTTTGTGCGCGGACCCTACGCGTCGATGTACACCCAGCGCCCCTGGACCATTAGGCAGTACGCCGGATTCAGCACCGCCGAGGCCAGCAACGCCTTTTACCGCCGCAATTTGGCTGCGGGCCAAAAGGGCCTGAGCGTAGCCTTTGACTTGGCCACCCACCGCGGCTACGACAGCGACCACCCGCGCGTGCAGGGCGACGTCGGCAAGGCGGGGGTGGCTATTGACAGCGTCGAAGACATGAAGCGGCTGTTCGACGGCATTCCGCTCGACGAAATGTCGGTGTCGATGACCATGAACGGCGCAGTGCTGCCCGTGCTGGCCTTCTACATTGTGGCGGCCGAAGAACAGGGTGTGGCCCCCGAGGCGCTGCAGGGCACCATTCAGAACGACATTCTCAAGGAGTTCATGGTGCGCAACACCTACATCTACCCGCCGGCGCCCAGCCTGCGCATTATTGCCCATATTTTTGGCTACACCAGCCGGCGCATGCCCAAGTTCAACAGCATTTCGATTTCGGGTTACCACATGCACGAGGCGGGGGCTTCAGCCGAACTCGAGCTCGCCTACACTCTGGCCGACGGCCTCGAATACCTGCGAACCGGGCTGGCGTCGGGCCTCGACATCGACGACTTCGCGCCGCGCCTTAGCTTTTTTTGGGCCATCGGAATGGACTTTGTGACCGAAGTGGCGAAGCTCCGCGCCGGCCGAGCCCTGTGGGACCGAATCGTAGCGTCGTTTGAACCCAAAAACGTCAAGAGCCGCGCCCTGCGCACCCACTGCCAGACCTCGGGCTGGAGCCTGACCGAGCAGCTGCCCTACAACAACGTCACCCGCACGGCGATTGAGGCCATGGCGGCGGCCTTGGGCGGAACCCAGTCGCTGCACACCAACGCGCTCGACGAGGCCATTGCCTTGCCCACCGACTACTCGGCGAGCATTGCCCGCGAAACCCAAATTCGCATCCAGCAGCGCACCGGCATCACCCGCTTTGTCGACCCCTTGGGCGGCAGCATCGCCGTCGAGGAGCGCACCATCGAGCTCATTGAACGCGCCTGGGCGCTGATTCAAGAGGTCGAGGCCCTGGGCGGAATGGCCAAAGCCATCGAGGCCGGATTGCCCAAGCTGCGCATCGAAGAAGCGGCGGCGGCGAAGCAGGCCCGACTAGATTCTGTGCAGGATGTGCTCGTCGGGGTCAACGCCTTCAAAGCTGAAGACGACACCGAACTCGAGATTCTCGAAGTCGACACCCGCGCCGTGCTAGCCAGCCAGGTAGACCGGCTCCAGCAGCTTCGAGCCCATCGGGACCCGCAAGCGGTGGCCAAAGCACTTTATGCGTTAGAAACGGCTGCGCGGACCGGCGAAGGCAACTTGCTCGACCTGAGCGTCGAAGCCGCCCGAGTTCGCGCTACCTTAGGTGAAATCTCTGATGCCCTCGAGCGCGCCTTTGGCCGCTACCAAGCCCAACTCAATATGGTCCACGGAGTGTACGCCCGCGAATCAGCCCAAGACGGTCAGTTGGCCGAAGTCCGCGCCCTCGCCGACGAATTTGCCGCGCGCTACGGTCGCCGTCCGCGCATGCTTGTGGCCAAAATGGGCCAGGATGGCCACGACCGCGGCGCCAAAGTTATCGCGACGGGCTTCGCCGATCTGGGCTTTGACATCGACCTCGGTCCGCTGTTTCAAACCCCTGGCGAAGTAGCCCAGCAGGCTGTCGAAAACGACGTGCACTGGGTGGGCGTTAGTTCCCTGGCGGCGGGGCACAAAACGCTGGTTCCGCAGCTGGTGGAGGCCCTGGCGGCGATGGGGCGGCCCGACATTCAGGTGGTGGTTGGCGGAGTGATTCCGCGCCAGGACTACGACGCCCTTTTTGAAGCGGGGGCCGTGGCCGTTTTTGGTCCCGGAACGCCCGTGGTGGCCTCAGCCCGCGAACTCCTGCAGAAATCCCTTAGCTGACGCGATGAACGGCCCAAGCTGGACTCCCGAAGAATGGGCCGACGGCATTCGCCGCGCCGACCGGGCCTTTTTGGGGCGCGCCCTAAGCCTGGTCGAAAGCCACCTCGACGAAGACGCCGAGCGGGCCGCCGCGCTGTTTGCGGCCTTGGGGCCGGCTCCGCAGCAAAGCCTTCGCCTTGCCATCACCGGCAACCCCGGCGCCGGCAAGAGCACCCTCACTGAGGCCCTCGGTCTGCACTGGGCCGATATGGGCCAACACGTGGCCGTTCTTGCCGTCGATCCCTCGAGCAGCCTGCACCGCGGAAGCATTTTGGGCGACAAAACCCGCATGGATCTGCTCAGCAAGCACCCCAAGGCGTTCATTAGGCCGGTGGCGAGCGGCGGCCAGCTGGGCGGTGTCGCCGCTTCGACGCGAGCGGCCATCGAACTGCTCGAGTACGCTGGCTACACCCGCATTATTCTCGAGACCGTGGGCGTCGGCCAAAACGAAACCGACGCGGCCCACTACGTCGACGTGATGCTGCTGCTCGCGTTGCCCAATACCGGCGACGAAGTGCAGGGTATCAAGCGCGGAATCATGGAATGCGCGGACCTGATAGCGGTCAACAAATGCGACGGAAGCCTGGTTGAAGCGGGTGTGCGGGCCGCTGCCCAACTGCGCGAAAGCCTCAAGTGGTTTCGCCGCGACGACGGATGGAACGTTCCCGTAATCGCGTTAAGTGCGCAGACCCGGCAGGGGCTGATCGAGCTGGACGAAGCGCTTAACCGATTTGAACGTTGGACACGCGGAACAGGCCAATTTGACGCCCGGCGCGCCCAGCAGCGCGCGCACGCTTGGTCCGAAGCATGGCAGCGATTCGTGGCGCATTGGGCCGAAGAACAGCCGAACCTCGCCCGCGCCAAGGCCCAAGCCAAAGAAGCCTTTGACCAAGGCCAGAGTGCCGAAGTAGCCCTTCGGGCCGCGTTTTACGCTAAAAAGTAACTAGAATTCGTAGGCCACCTCGGCCTTGAGGTGCTTGAGCGCCGCCTGGGTAGGCAGCTGCTTGAGCTCCATCGCGGCATTGAGCAGGGCCTTCGATAGCTCGGCTCCACTGGCATCGGGGGCCAACTGCGCCGAAACGGTATTGAGCAGTGATACCGTTGCCGACTTGGCGGTGGTCACGTAATCCCACACCTCGTCGCTGACATAAATCTGCTGGCTCAGGTTGTGCTCGTACTCGTCGCGAATCGACTTCTGCAGCAGCAAAAGGTATTCGCCGTTGGTAAGCGTTCCGGCTTTCACCCGAACCACGAGGGAGTTCGGACTAATCCGCTCTAAGAACAGCGCGAGGCGCTCGTATGCCTGCAGGCGAAGCGGAAGAGTTTGGCGCTGGTTTTGTGCGCGATGTTCCGCTCGACGGCGGCGATCTTCGTTGTCAAAGTAGCTCGACATCATGAGGTAAACTGCGATCAAAATCAGCAGCGACGGGAACACGAAGCGAAACGTATCGAGAAAAACGTCCATGCCCCAAATATCGGGGCGTTTCGTTCAAAATCGTACTTTTGACTCCGTGATTTCTCACTTATCAGCCCGCGTGAACGCAATGGCCCTCCCGATGACCATTGCCATGGCTAAAAAAAGCCGCGCGCTACAGGAACAGGGACTCGATATTATCAGCCTCAGCCTTGGTGAGCCCGATTTTGATACCCCCGATTTGGCTAAGGCCGCCGGAATCGAAGGAATTGAGCAGAACTTTTCGCACTACATGCCGGTCAGCGGATACGTCGACGTGCGCGACGCTGTGGCCCACAAGTTTCTGCGCGACAACCAATTGACCTACACCCGCAACCAGATTGTGGTCAGCACGGGCGCCAAGCAGTCCATCGCCAACTTGATGATGGCCCTGGTGAATCCGGGCGACGAGGTGGTGATTCCAGCGCCGTTTTGGGTGAGCTACAACGACTTGGCCGAGTTCTGCGGCGCCACCGTGGTGAGCCCGGTGGCCGGTCGCGAGCAGGGATTTAAAATCACCCCCGACCAGCTGCGCGAGGCGCTCAGCCCCAAGTCCAAAGTGTTTATTTTCAGCAGCCCCAACAACCCGAGCGGCGCGATGTACCGCCACGACGAGCTCGAAGCCTTGGCGGCGGTGCTCCGGGACTTCCCCAACGTCGTCGTCGTCGCCGACGAGATCTACGAATACTTGAGCTACGGAGAGGTTCCGCACTACAGCTTCGCGCGCATCGACGGAATGTTTGACCGCACCGCCACCGTTAACGGAATGTCTAAGGGCTACGCCATGACCGGCTGGCGCCTCGGATTCATGGGCGCCCCCGAATGGTTGGCCGAGGCCTGCGACAAGGTTCAGTCCCAGTTTACCAGCGGCGCGAGCAGCATTGCCCAGCGGGCGGCACGGGCTGCCCTGCTCGCCGGACCCCAGCCCGTTCAGTACATGGTCGAGGCCTTCAAAGCGCGCCGCGACCGCTTTTTGCAGGCGCTGCGCGGAGCCGCTAAACTTCACGTCGACACCCCGCCCGGAGCTTTTTATGCCTACGTTGACGTGCGCGCCTACCTCGACCACCGCTACCCCACCTCCAACGACTTGGTCATGTACCTCTTGGAGCACGGCGTGGCCGGCGTCCCCGGCGAAGCCTTCGGAACCCCCGGCTACCTCCGCTTCAGCTACGCGGCCAGCCAAAATGACCTCGACCGCGCCGCAGAACGCATCGTTAAGGCCCTGAACGCCCTCTAGCATGTCGACAGGATTCCGCACCACGGTTAATCAACTTCGCGAGCGCATCAACCTGCGCATTTACGACAGCAAACCGTTTGTAACCAAGTTTTTGCGCTACCTGAGTGTACCCTTGTCGCTCACGGCGGTGGCGGCCCTGATATTCTCGTTTGGCTACCAGCTCAACCTCGACCAAAAGCTGTGGGTTGACTTTGTGCTCAAGTCCACCATTGGATTTTACATTTTTAAGTACTTCTCTGAACTCTTTTACGACTTCAGTCCGCCCGACTACGTGCGGCGCACGCGCTTTGAATTTGTGCTCATGTGCTACATGCTGGCCAACATCTTGGCGGTCAACCTTTTTCACATTGAACTAACCCAAAGTCTGGGCGAGTGGTTGGGCATCAAAAGCTTCGCCGACTTGTTCATGCTCGTCGTTCAGGGATACTTTTTGATTTTTGTCGCCCTCGAACTGGGCAAGGCGAGCCGACTGCTTCCGCACCTCAAAATCAGCCCGCCTGCGCTGCTCGTATTGAGCTTTGGTGCCATCACCGCATTGGGTGCCGGGCTCCTTATGATGCCCGAGATGTCAAAGGTTCCCGGCGGACTTTCGGCAATGGATGCCTTTTTCACCAGCATCTCTGCAGCATGCGTGACCGGCCTGAGCACCATCGACGTTGCTACGGTGCTCACCTTCAAGGGCCAGACCGTGCTCATGATTCTGATTCAGCTGGGCGGACTCAACTTCATCACCTTCGCCTCGATTTTTGCGCTGCTGGCCAATCCCGGGGTGGGCACGCGCTACAAGAGCATGCTGCAGTCCAACTACTCAGTGGACTCGCTCGAATCCAGCGTACTGCTGACGGGCCAAATCATTCGCTTCAGCTTGCTTTTTGAACTTATCTCGGCCGTGCTCCTGTACTTCTCGTGGGGTGCCCGCACGTTTGACAGCTTTGGTGAGCAAATCTTTCACTCGCTCTTTCACTCGGTCAGTGCCTTTAACAACGCGGGTTTTTCGCTGTACTCGGGCGGACTCGCCGACGCGGCGCTCGGCACCAACGTGCCGCTCGGCCTGGTCATTGCCTTGACCATCATTTTGGGCGGACTCGGATTCAGCCCCATTTCTGAAATGTTCAGCGTGCAGTCGCGCTCCTACCGCCGTTCGCGGCCGTGGATTCACTTCTCGGTCAACACCAAAATCGCGGTGTATGCCGTGCTGGTCCTTGTTCCCTTCGGAACCTTCGCCTTTTACCTCCTCGAGCAGCACGGAGTGCTTCGCGACCTCGGTCCGGGCGTTCAGTGGTACCATGCCTTTTTCTCGTCGGTCACCACCCGAACCGCTGGATTTAACACCGTTGATTTTGGCGCGGTTGCCCTGCCCACCTTGCTGGTGGTCATGCTGCTGATGTTCATTGGCGGATCCTCGGGCTCCACCGCGGGCGGAGTCAAGACCAGCACCTTCGCGCTCGTATTCATGAACGCCATGGCCACCATCCGCGGCAAAAAGCGCGTGGAACTCTTCAGGCAAACCATTTCGGTGGAACTCCTTAACCTTGCCCTGAGCGCGTTTTTGTTTTCGACGTCGGTTATCGCCCTCGGAACTTTTGCCCTGGCCATCACCGACGGCCACTTCGGCCTCGCACGGATTGCCTTTGAAGAAGTTTCGGCCTTTTGTACCGTTGGGCTCTCCACGGGCATCACCGCCCAGTTAAGCGACGCCGGCAAAATCATCTTGATGACCTCGATGCTCATCGGCCGAATCGGAACCATTACCCTTGCCTTTGCGTTGACCTCTAAGCGCAAGGATTCTCAAGATTACCGATACCCCAAAGCCCGCGTTCAAGTAGGATAATGAGCCACGTCAAACCGTACAGCCCCGAAGGCTCCAAAAAGGAACAAGTAGCCGAAATGTTCAACGCCATTTCGCCGAAGTACGATGCCCTTAACCGCATTTTGTCGATAGGAATCGACCAGATCTGGCGCCGCAAAACCGTGCGCGAAATCCGCGCCACCGGGGCCACCCAGATACTCGACGTCGCCACCGGCACCGCCGACCTCGCCCTAGCCCTGGCCGACCGCATTCCGGGCGCTCAGGTCGTTGGCGTCGACATCTCCGCCGGTATGCTCGACGTGGGCCGCCAAAAAGTCCGCGCCCGCCGCAAAGACGATCGGGTGCGCCTTGACCTCGGCGACGGCGAACAGCTCCCCTACGCCGACGGCCATTTTGGTGCTGTGACCGTGGCTTTTGGCGTGCGCAACTTCGAAAACCTGGAGCAGGGGCTGCGCGACATGCACCGCGTGCTCGCGTCCGGCGGAACCCTTGCCGTGCTCGAATTTTCGCAGCCTACTTCGTGGCCCTTCCGCCCGCTGTACCTGTTTTACTTCAAAAACGTACTGCCGCGCATCGGGCGCCTCATCTCCAAAGACGCCTCGGCTTACACCTACCTGCCCGACAGCGTCGAGGCCTTTCCCTACGGCGAAGCCTTTGCGGCCAAGCTGCGCGATGCCGGCTTCCGCAGCGTGCGCATTCGCCCGCTCACGCTCGGAATCGCCAGTTTGTACGTCGCAACGAAATAATTCGCGTCCCGCGCCGTTCTAGCACCATGCGAACGTGGCTTTTTGCCCTCTGCCTCTCGAGTTCCGCGCTTGCCTTCGGGCAAACGCCCAATTTGCCGCGCTTTGACCAAAAGCCGCTGCACTTCGGCTTTTTTCTCGGAATCAGCCAGCTCGACTTCGCCGTGCAGCACGCACCCACCTGGCCTGAGGGCATCTACCACGTCGTCCCCCAGTCAAGCCCCGGCTACCTGGTGGGTATCATTTCTGACGTGCGCCTGAGCCCCTACCTCAACCTGCGCGTCAACCCGACCTATGTGGCGGGCGAACGCAGCCTGCTGATCGACGGGGTCGACCGCGCCACCGGAATCCGCGACTGGTACACCCGCCGCGTCGAATCTTCGCTAGTGCGCCTCCCGGTCGAACTCAAATGGAAGTCGGAGCGCATCGGCAACCACCGCTGGTTTGTGCTCGGCGCCCTTCACACCACCTACGACCTCGGCAGCAAAGCCAAAGTCGTCGACGACCGCCTCTTCAAGCTGCAGCCCGTCGACTACGGTTTTGACCTTGCCCTGGGGACCGACCTGTACTTTGAATTCTTCAAGCTTTCTCCCCAGCTCCGCTGGAGCTTTGGGCTCGGCAACCTCCACGTCGACGACGACACCAAACTGGCGGCGTCGCTGCCCGTGGTTCGCCACCGCAGCCAAGACTACGTGTTTACGTTCGAGTAGCGCGCGGCTAGTTGCTAGCTGCTAGTTACCTCTATGCGCTTCATACAGCAGCATCGCTGCAGCCGTGGCCACATTGAGGCTTTCGGTGCGGCTGTGCGCGGAGCGCGCGATGGTGGCAACCGACGTTGCGGCGTCGAGCCAGGCTTGCGAAGGTCCTTGACCTTCGTTGGACACAACTAGGGCGACGTTGGGGGACCAATTTATTTGGCTCGGCGCGGTGCCGTCGAGGTCGGCGACCACGATGGGTCGGCCCTCTGACTGAAGCAGGGCAATGGCCTCGGCTTCGGTGGCGTAACGCACGGGGACGCGGGCGAGCGAACCCATGCTGGCTTGAACGGTCTTGGGGTTTCCGAAGTCTACGGTGCCGGTCGTGTGCAGCACGTAGGCGGCGCCAAACCAGTCGGCCATGCGCAGCAGGGTTCCGGCGTTACCGGGGTCTTGAATGCGGTCGAGCACGAGCACCTTGCCTTCGGGGCGCGCATCGAGGTCCGCCCACGCAAACACGGCGAGGGAATCGGGGGGCGTGTCGAGCGACGACACTTCGCGCAGGTCGCGGGCCGTCACGCTTAGGCAGTCGGGCCCGAGCGATTCGCCCGTGGTGGCGAGGAGGAGCGGACGCCATCCGCTCGCCAAAAATTCAGCGATGGCCTTGCGGCCCTCCACCAAAAGGGCGCCGTGCTTTTCGCGGCCTTTGCGGTGCTGCAGCTCTCGGAGCCATTTGCGTTCGTTGTGGGTCCAGGGCATAAGACCCCGAAGGTACGCACTACCTTTGGGCCTATGATTGCTCCCTCTATTCTATCGGCGGATTTCGCCAACCTCGAGCGCGACGTGCGCATGCTCAATGCTTCAGACGCTGCCTGGATTCACGTCGATATTATGGACGGAGTTTTTGTTCCGAACCTCAGCTTCGGACTGCCCGTGACCGAGGCCATTAAACGCCACGCGACCAAGCCCTTGGACGTGCACCTGATGATCGTGCAGCCCGAGCGCTACCTCGAAGACTTCAAAAAGGCAGGTGCCGACGTGCTCACCGTGCACTACGAGGCGAGCACGCACCTGCACCGCAGCCTGCAGCAGATTCGCGCCTTGGGCATGAAGGCCGGTGTCGCCCTGAACCCGCACACACCGGTCGACCTGTTGGCAGACGTGCTCGGCGACCTCGACCTGGTGTGCTTGATGAGCGTCAATCCGGGCTTTGGCGGACAAGCATTCATTCCGCAAACGGTTAAAAAGGTAGAACGCCTGCGCCGGATGATTGACGACGCTGGAAGTTCCGCGCTGATTGAAATCGACGGCGGGGTTGGGCTTCAAAATGCAGCCGACCTCAAAAAGGCGGGCGCCAACGTGCTGGTCGCAGGCAACGCTGTGTTCAAAGCGAGCGACCCCCTTGCGACCATCCGCCAACTCAATGAGGCATAAGGGATTAATCATCCTGGCGGCGGCAGTCGCTACGGCATCGTGCAACCCCCAGCGCTGGCTGCCCGAGGGGCAAACGTGGATTCGGCGCATCGAGCTCACCGAAAACGGCCAAGATCGCACCGACGACAAGTACCTGGAACTGATCCAGCTGCAGACCAACACGTCGGTCCTGGGTAGCTACCCCTACGTGGCTCTTTACCAGCGCGGAACCCGCAAGCCCGACACCCGGCGCGGACGCTGGCTTCAGAAAATTGGCGAAGCTCCGGCCCTGCTTGACACCGCCCTAGCGGCAGAAACGGTCGAGCAGCTCGAGCGCAAACTCCGCCAAGAAGGCTATTTTTTTGCCCGAGTAACCTACACGCTGAACGCAGGGTCGCGCGGCGGCCTTCTGCGCTTTAGCATGGAGCGTGGCCAACCCACCCGCTTGGGCAGCATTCGCCCTGAAATTTATTCGCCCTACGTCGAAGACCAGCTGCGCATGATTCAAATGGGGAGCCTGCTGGTGCCGGGCATGCGCCTGTCGCGCGACATGCTCGAATCCGAACGCAAACGGGTCGCCGACTACCTCAAGGAACACGGTTTTTTTACCCTGGGCCCCGACGCCATTGGCTTTGACCTCGACACCCTCGACCACCCCTACCGCGCCGACGGCGTGTGGATGGTTCAAAACTGGACCCGCGACGGCGAATTTGGTCCGCAAGAAGAACCGCACCGCCCCTGGTACATCGGCCAGGTGCGCTTGGCCGACTCCCTGAACTACGGCTTGAACGAACAGGGAATCCGCCGGCTTCACCTGCTAAAAACCGGCGAACTTTACCGGGCTTCGGCGGTGGCCCAAAGCCAGGAATGGCTGCGCAGGCTCGACGCCTTTCAAAACCAGCAATGGCGGCTGAGTCCGCGCGGCGACAGCCTCGACGCCGAGCTGGTGCTGCAGCCTGCCCCGCGGGTGGGCGTGCTGTGGGAAGCCGAGGGCACCAACACCTCAGGCATTTATGGCGTCCAAACCGCCTTTGAGGTGCGCGACCGCAACCCTTTTGGCGGACTTGAGGCGCTTAGCGGAAAAGTCGCGGGCGGACTCGGCGTGGCGATCGGGGACACCAGCCAGCTGTTTCGCACCTACTTCTACGAGCTTGGCCTCGCCCTTGAGGTGCCTGACTTGCTGGGGCTTCCGAACGTCAAGCGCAACCAAGCGCGCAGCAGCGCCAACCTCAGCGTGGGCCGTCAGTACCGCCGCGAATTCGACCGTTTGGCCCTCAGCGGCGAGCTCCTTTACCACTGGGAAGGCCAGAAAGCCACTACCTGGGACGTCA
The DNA here is from genome assembly GCA_016868755.1 of Bacteroidota bacterium. GTDB lineage: Bacteria > Bacteroidota > Bacteroidia > Flavobacteriales > Schleiferiaceae > TMED14. The sequence goes on from VGFU01000010.1 coordinate 44,037, forward strand.
AACCGCTCTTTGCCAGCTACGTGGGGCTGCGCGGAATCGACTCGAGCTTTTATGCGGCCCTGGCCAGCAAATCGGGCTTTCAAAACGTATTTATTGTCGGGCCCCGCCTGAACGTCAAGCGTCCCTCGGTCAGCGAAGGGCGCTGGTCCCGGCGCAGCGAATGGTCGCTCGAAACCTCGGGAATCCTTACCGACCTTGGCTTTAGGGCCGTTCGCGGGGCCCAGGCTGACCCCTACACCGTCGCGGGCGTACCCTTTGCGCACTACCTGCGGGCTGAGGCTGACTACCGATGGAGGTTCCGCGGGCGGCAGCGCCGCGAGGGCGCCGTTCGACTTCAGGGCGGATACCTTCACGCCCTCTCCAACAGCCCGGGGCTGCCCCCTTTTGAGCGCGCCTTCTACGCCGGGGGGTCCAACGACCTGCGGTCGTGGATCAACTTTCGCATTGGACCGGGCGCCCTACCCAAAGCTGTGTTTGACACGGCCGGGTTCTTGGGTTCGGGCAGTGTGAAGCTGCTGGCTCAGGCGGAGTGGCGGTTCCCTATCTTGGGTTCGACGTTTGGCGCCGTGTTTGCCGACGCCGGCAACGTGTGGCTCACCCCCGCGAACGCCAAATCGGCCCAGTGGAGCCTGATGAACGACCCCGACCTTCTGAAGGCGGTCAGCTTTAACCCCTTGAGGGTGCCGCGCCAAACCGCCCTCGGACTCGGTTTTGGCTTGCGCTACGACTTCGAGTTCTTTATCGCTCGAGCCGACTGGGGTCTCCAGGTGTACGACCCGAGGCGGGCGGCAGCAGGCGAAGCGTGGTGGCGGCCCGTGGGCGGACTTCGTCGAAGTGCCCTACAGGTGGCCATAGGCCTTCCGTTTTAAGCATTTAAACGCGGAAATCTGTGGGAAACTTCCCAGGTTCAACCTGGGCAAGCCCGATTTTTTTCGCTAGGTTTGCAGCTCATTCAACTAAAGCGTTTCCCCATGGCAACCGATCGTATCGTCAGCCTGCTCGGCGACCAAGCCGACTACCTCCTGAAGCACCAGTGCACCAAAGTCCGCAAAGAAGACCTGCACCTCCCCTCGCCGCACTTCGTTGACGACTACTTTATTGCCAGCAACCGCAGCAATCCTACGCTGCGCGCGCTTCAAACGCTGTACGGAACCGGTCGCCTCGGCCAATCCGGCTACCTCAGCATTCTCCCCGTGGACCAGGGCGTGGAGCACAGCGCCGGGGCCAGCTTTGCTCCCAACCCGATCTACTTTGACCCCGAGAACATCATCAAACTAGCAATTGAATCCGAGTGCAACGCCGTGGCCTCCACGTTTGGCGGACTCGCCATGCTCAGCCGCAAGTACGCGCACAAGATTCCGTTCATGGTGAAAATCAACCACAACGAGTTCTTGTCGATGCCAAATCAGTACGACCAAACGATGTACGGCAGTGTCGAAGACGCGTGGAACATGGGCGCCGTGGCCATCGGGGCTACCGTGTACTTTGGGGCCGAAGAATCGCGCCGCCAGCTGCTCGAAGTCGCCGAAGCCTTCGAGCGCGCTCGCGAACTCGGCATGGCCACGGTACTGTGGACCTACACCCGCAACACGGGATTCAAGCAAGATGGCGTGGACTACCACACTTCAGCTGACCTCACCGGCCAAGCGATTCACTTGGGCGTGACCATTCAGGCTGATATTATCAAGCAAAAGCTCCCGACCAACAACGGCGGCTACAACGCTACGAAGCACGGCAAAACCCACCCCAAGGTGTACACCGACCTCAGCAGCGACCACCCCATTGACCTGACCCGCTACCAAGTGCTCAACAGCTACGCCGGCCGCGTCGGCGTGATCAACTCAGGCGGAGAATCCAAGGGCGCCAGCGACCTCAGCGAGGCCGTAGCCACCGCAGTGATCAACAAGCGCGCGGGCGGCCAAGGCCTCATTTTGGGCCGCAAGGCGTTCCAGCGTCCGATGAACGAGGGCATCGACCTCCTCCGCACGATTCAAGACGTGTACCTGGATTCGTCGATTACCATCGCTTAACTTTTCGCCCCATGTCTGAATGGTTCCACCGCAAAGGCGAGTCGATTACGACGCCGACCGAAGAAAAGAAAGATAGCCCCGACGGCCTTTGGCACCTCTGCCCCAAGTGCAAGGTGATGGTTGACAACGAGGAGCATCAAGCCAAGCTTTGGGTCTGCGGCAACTGCGGGCACCACAACGGCATCGACGCCGCCGAGTACTTCAGCTTTCTCTTTGACGAGGGCCAGTACACCGAGCTCGACGCCAAACTGACGTCGGCCGACCCGCTGCACTTTGTCGACACCAAGGCATACAGCGACCGACTCAAGGCCACCCGAGCTAAGACCGGCCTGACCGACGCCCTCACCAGCGGAACCGGCAAGCTCGACGGCATGCCCGTGACCATTGCGGCCATGAACTTCAAGTTCATTGGCGGTTCAATGGGTTCGGTAGTGGGCGAGAAAATTGCGCGCGCCATTGACCATGCCCGCAAAAACAAGCAACCGTTCATCATGATCAGCAAATCGGGCGGCGCCCGAATGATGGAGGCGGCCTTCTCGCTCATGCAGATGGCCAAGACCTCGGCTAAGCTGGCTCAGCTGGACGACGCGGGGCTTCCCTACGTTTCGGTGCTGACTGACCCCACGACCGGGGGCGTGACGGCATCGTTTGCGATGCTGGGCGACGTGCACATTGCCGAACCCGGTGCGCTTATTGGTTTTGCCGGTCCGCGTGTGGTCAAAGAAACCATCGGCAAGGACCTGCCCGAGGGATTCCAAACTGCTGAATTCCTTCTGGAGCATGGTTTTGTTGACCAGATCGCTGAGCGTTCGCAGCTCAAGCGCACCCTAGCCGCTTGGCTGCGCGCCGTGCGCAACGAAGCTCCGGCCGAGGCCTAGCGTCGGGCGCGTCGGTATTTTTAGTATCTTTGCAGTCCTCGAACGTCGAGGAACATTACAGCACAAACATCGAAAATCGATTAAGGCATGTACCTAAATTCTGAAAAGAAGCGCGAAATCTTCGCCACGCACGGCAAATCTTCTGAAGATACCGGAACGGCTGAAGGCCAAATCGCACTGTTTACCTATCGTATCAACCACCTTACGGAGCACTTGAAGAAGAACCGTAAGGATTTCAACACTGAGCGTTCACTAGTTCGCTTGGTCGGCAAGCGCCGTAGCCTTCTGGACTACTTGCATAGCACTGAGATTAACCGCTACCGTGCGATTGTCGAAAAACTCGGCCTCCGTAAGTAAGGTCGTTTTCGAACGATTTATACGCAAAGGCAATCCCCAAAAGGGTTGCCTTTTGCTGTTCCTAAACGAGGCCCCATTAATTCGCAATTGAGAAGATGAAAGCTCCCCTACCCGTGATCCAAGAGATCGCACTCCCCGATGGTCGTACCATCACTATTGAAACGGGCCGTATGGCCCGCCAGGCCGACGGATCGGTCCTGGTTCGCTGCGGCGGAACCGCCCTTTTGGCAACCGTCGTTTCAGCACCTGAAGCCCGCGAAGGTGTGGACTTCATGCCGCTGACCGTGGAATACAAAGAAAAATTCGCATCAGCCGGCCGTGTTCCGGGCGGATTTTTGAAGCGCGAAGGCCGCCCAAGCGACCGCGAGATTCTCGTGGCCCGTCTGGTCGACCGCGTACTCCGTCCCCTCTTTCCTGAGGACTACCACGCTGAGACCCAAGTCATCATCACCTTGCTGTCGTTTGATCAGGAGGTTGCTGCCGACAGTCTGGCTGGCCTCGCTGCCTCTGCCGCTCTTGCGGTGAGCGATGTTCCGTTCAACGGACCCATCTCTGAGGTATGTGTTGCCCGCATCAACGGCGAATTTGTCATCAACCCAAGCCCCGAAGCCCTCGAGAGCGCCGACATCGAAATGATGATTGGTGCTTCGGCCGACAGCGTGGTGATGGTTGAAGGCGAAATGAACGAAGTTTCTGAAGCCGAAATGCTTGAGGCCATTCGCGTCGCCCACGATGCGATTAAAGTTCAGGTTGCCGCACAGTTGGCCCTCGCCGCTCAAGTCGAAGGCGCCAACCCCAAGCGCACCTACAGCCACGAGACCCACAACGCCGACCTCAAGAAGCGCGTTTGGGATGCCACCTATGCAGGTGCATTCGAAGTTGCCGGACGTAAGCTCACCAACAAAGCCGAGCGTAGCGCCTCCTTCAAAGAGGTGTACACGGCCTTTGCCGCAACCTTGACTGAAGAAGAGCTGGCTCAGTACGGCTCGCTTGCCAAGGTGTACTACCACGAGGTAGAGTACCACGCCATGCGCAACCAAATTCTTGAAAACGGTACCCGCCTTGACGGCCGCAGCACCACCGAAATCCGCCCCATCTGGTGCGAGACCGACGTGCTTCCTGGTCCGCACGGATGCGCCCTGTTTACGCGCGGCGAAACGCAGTCGTTCACGACCGTTACCCTGGGTACGGCCCTCGACAGCAACCGCATCGACGCCGCCACCTTCATGGGCGACGAGCGCTTCTACCTGCACTACAACTTCCCCCCGTTCTCCACGGGTGAAGCGCGTATGCTGCGCGGAACCAGCCGCCGCGAAATCGGCCACGGCAACCTCGCCCAGCGCGCCCTTAAGAAAATGATTCCGGCCGAGAACCCCTACACCGTGCGTGTGGTTTCAGACATCCTGGAATCAAACGGTTCAAGTTCCATGGCCACGGTGTGTGCCGGAACCCTCGCCCTGATGGACGCGGGTATTCCCATCACCCGTCCCGTGAGCGGAATCGCCATGGGCCTCATCACCAACCCCGAAACGGGCAAGTTTGCCGTGTTGAGCGACATCTTGGGCGACGAAGACCACCTCGGTGATATGGACTTCAAGGTAACGGGTACGGCCAACGGCATCACCGCGTGCCAGATGGACATCAAGATTCAAGGCCTCAGCTTCGAAATCATGGAGCAAGCCCTGAACCAAGCCCGCGAAGGACGCGCGCACATCCTCGGCAAAATGCTTGAGGCCATGCCGCAACCCCGTGTGGAGTTGAAGCCCCACGCTCCCAAAATGGTGCGCTTGGAGATTCCGAAGAACTTCATTGGCGGTGTCATCGGACCCGGCGGTAAAGTCATTCAAGGCATTCAGGCTGAGACCGGTACTACCATCACCATCGAAGAGGTGGGCGACGTGGGCCGCGTAGAGATCAGCGGCATCGACCCCGTAGGCATGAAGCGCGCCGAAGAAATCGTGCGCGGAATCTGCTTCATTCCCGAGGTAGACAAAGTGTACGAAGGTGTCGTTCGCGGCGTTCAAACCTTTGGGGTGTTCGTGGAAATCGGCCGCGGAACCGAAGGCCTGCTCCACGTTTCAGAAATGGACTGGAAGCGCGTCGAGAACCCCGGCGACCTCTACCAAGAGGGCGACCGCGTTCAAGTCAAGCTTTTGAGCATTGACGACAAAGGCAAGCTCCGCTTGTCGCGTAAAGTGCTTCTCGAGAAGCCCGAAGGCTACGTGGAGCGCGAAGAGCGTCCCCGCGAAGAGCGCGGACCCCGTGAGCCCCGCGGAGACCGCGGAGAGCGCGGCGGACGTGAGGGTGGCCGCGACCGCGGACCCCGCAGCCAGCGCCCAGCCCGCGAAGAGCGCGCTGAGGGCAGCGAAGGCGAGCAAGCCGGCCCGGTAGCGGGCGACGAAGGTCAAGAAGGACGTGAAGATCGTCCCCGCAGCGAGCGCAGCCGCCCCCGTGGCGAGCAGCGCGAGGAGCGCGGTGAGCGCCCGGCCCGCGAGGACCGTCCGGCCCGCGAAGATCGCGGCGAGCGTCCGGCCCGTGAGGACCGTCCGCGTGGCGAAGGCAATCGCGGCGGTGGAAACCGTGGGGGTGGCAACCGCAACGGCGGCGGCAACCGCAGCGGCGAAGGCCAAAACCGCGGCAAGCGCCCGGGTGGCGCCAACCGCGTGAAGTCGGCTCCGAAGGAACCCGAACGCAAAGGCTTCTTTAGCTCGCTATTTGGCGGTCGCAATAAGTAAGCATTTGAGTTATTCGTTTAATTTTAGCGATCTAAGTATCCGCCCATGCGTCAGTTAAAGATTACCAAGCAGGTCACCAACCGCGAAACCGCATCGCTGGACAAGTACCTGCAGGAGATTGGTAAGGTCGAGCTGATTACCGCCGACGAGGAGGTAGAGCTCGCCCAGCGAATCAAAGCCGGCGACCAGCGCGCCCTGGAAAAGTTGACTAAAGCCAACCTGCGATTCGTCGT
>VGFU01000011.1 GCA_016868755.1 Bacteroidota bacterium
TAGTGGAGGCAGAAGTGATAGGCACTTGCACAGATCCCAGGTATACTCGGTTGTTGGCGGCAGTTGCGTTGAAGTTTTGACCGGTAATGGTCACGGTTGTACCCGTTGCTCCTGAAGTGGGGGTAAACGAGGTAATGATAGGAGGCGTAGGTCTAGCCGGGGTGCGGAAGACCTTTAGCGCACTCGCGTGAGAGCCTACTACATCTAGAATTCCGTCTTTATCGACGTCTACGGCAGTAATGCCCCAAGGATTGGATCCGAGGGTGTAATCCTTACGGGCACCAAAAGAGCCAGATACTATAGATCCCGAAGTGGCTTGGTTTTTAAATACGGAGAAGTTGCCGCCGGTATTGTTGGCGCTCAACAGCTCGGGTTTTCCGTCGCCATCAAGATCTGCGATTGCGACATTCAGTGGGTAGGACCCAGTGGTGAGATCTACGCGAGTTCCGAAGTTGGCAGAGGTGATTGTTCCCGAAGGGTTGTTATTACGCCAAACGGAAACCGTATTGGAATTGCTGTTGTTGCAAATCAGGTCTTTTTTACCGTCGCCGTCGATATCGCCAAACGCAGCAAACTGAACTTGATACTGCGCATAAAGTTCTACGCGGGAAGCAAAGTGACCGGAGTTGAGCGTGGTGATTCCCGATCGAGTATTGCGGTAGATGCTTAAGTGACCGCCCCAGTACTCTTCGTTGGCAGTTACCAAGTCGAGTTTGCCGTCGCTATCGATGTCCTCGATGTAAACGCCATAGTGACTCCGGTTGGGACCGGTGATGTATCCGGCGTCGTCAAAGGAAATCACACCAGGGGTTGATGAGTTTTTAAGCAATCCAACAATACTCCATTGTCCCCAGGTGCCATTTAGCTGGTACCAGCCGGAAATGGTTCCAACAGCGAGATCGATGAGTCCATCGCCATCGAGGTCACCGAGCGCCACGCCACGAGGTCCGTTAAAGCCAGAGTAGTCAACTTTCGCTGCGAAGTTGATGTTGCCGCTGCCGGTCGAGGTATTGCGTAGGATAGAAACAGTCCCCGCGTTGTAGTTTGAAACGGCCAAGTCAAGCTTGCCGTCCCCATCAATATCACCGACGGCAATCATCGTGGCCCCGGATCCAACGGTAAAGTCGGCTTTTGCAGCAAATGAAGAAGAGCTCACGCTACCACTTGTGCTGGTATTGCGGAACACCGATACGCTACTCGAGTTGGAGTTCGGTACAATCAATTCAGGTTTTCCGTCACCATCAAGGTCACCATAAGCAACCTGGTTGGGGTTTGATCCCGTAGTGAGCGAAGTGCTTTGATTGTACGAAATCACACCATCTCCAGTCAGAGTAAAGCGGTCAGAAGACTCGCCGCTCAAGTTGTTGTTGGTTGTAAGTACCGTGATGTAATCGTAACCAATTCCGCTCGGAACCGTAACCGTTAATTGCGTGGCGCTTGCGGCTGTCACGGTAGCTTGGACGCCACCAAAGTACACGACGTTGTTTGCAGCAGTTGCATTGAAGTTCAATCCCGTAATAGTGACAGAAGATCCTGCAGCACCACTTGTCGGGCTAAACGAAGTCACGACCGGAGGAGTCGGGGGGAGGGAATTTCTAAAAACAGAAATAGAGCTACTGCCTTCATTCGCAACTGCCCAGTCGAGTTTGCCGTCACCATCAATATCTGCAATAGAGAGATTGTTTGGATTTGTTCCCGCTGTGAAGTCAGATTTTGCTGCAAGAGATGATGTGGAAATGCTTCCAGAGGTTGCCGTGTTTGCAAATACACTCACACTACTTGAGCCATAGTTAGCAACTACGACGTCTTTCTTTCCGTCGCCGTTGATGTCGCCAATTGCGATACCTCTGGGGTTAGTTGCCGCCGTGAAATCCACTTTTGCACTAAACGATAGTGCGCTTGATGTTGAAGTGTTGCGGAAGACCGACAGGGTGTTGCTGCCATGATTAGCAACTAAGATCTCGGGTTTTCCATCCCCATCGATATCACCAACTTCGGTGAAGTAAGGGGTCGTGCCGGTGGTAAGTGACTGGCGAGCGGCGAAGCTGCTGCTAGAGATATCTTCAATCGAGCCTAATGAACGCCAAATAGAAACTTGGTTATCATCGTGGTTTGTGGCTACCAAATCATTGAATCCGTCAGCGTTGAGGTCGACGATTTTCAAGTCGTACATACTCACGTTGACGGCATGATCGTATCGCGTCGGGAACGAGAACGAACCTACCGTTGATTCATTTTTAAGAATTCCAATAGTGCGTTCTTGCGTGAAGTAAGGTGATTGCCCTGCGACGGCAATATCGAGTTGCCCATCTCGGTCGAGATCGCCCAATGCCATTTTGTAGATATAACCATAACCAACAGCATTATTATACGGAGAGACGTCCACTTTAGTTGCCAACGAAATACTTCCCGAGGTGGATGTGTTTCTGAAGAGAGATACATTTTTCGCGCTTGCATTAAGTACGGCGATATCCACTTTTCCGTCGCCATCTAGGTCGCCAAAATTTAGATCGTGCGGACCTGAGGCGGTAGCGAAGTCTTGCTTAGCGGCAAAGCTTGAAGAGGAAATGGATCCTGAGGTAGAGGTGTTGCGGAAGACCGAAATGGTATTTGCGCCGTAATTGACCGAGACCATGTCCAATTTGCCGTCGCCATCGAGGTCAATAAACTTGGCATTCTTGGGTGTGGATGGTGTGGTAAAGTTTGTTCGTGTACCGTTAACTGTTCCGTTAGCATAGGTTACCACGAAGTGATCTTGCGATTGTCCAAGTTGCGCATTGGCGGTATTCAGGACGGTCCACTTTTCAGGCTGGGTACCCGCGGGGATGGTTACGACTAGTTGGGTAGTGGAGGCAGAAGTGATAGGCACTTGCACAGATCCCAGGTATACTCGGTTGTTGGCGGCAGTTGCGTTGAAGTTTTGACCGGTAATGGTCACGGTTGTACCCGTTGCTCCTGAAGTGGGGGTAAAGGAGGTGATAACTGGATGAGTTACCTGAGCAGAAGCAACTACACAATTAACAAATACTGTAAGTAAAAATAAAAATTTCTTGGATACACTTGAAAACTTCATGGCTAAAACTAGATACACAATGGTGACGACATTGGGAAACTTGCAAATCTAAGAATTGCAGCCGTAAAGTTACAAACATCTCGCGGAGTAGTGATTGGCCAACCGTAAATAACGAGAATTCGACGAATTTCAATAATGAGAACATCGTCAACTGTGGTTTGAAAATCCCGACCTTTGCAGCCATGTCAAAACCCCATAAGTCCGGATTTGTAAACCTCATTGGCCACCCGAATGTGGGCAAGTCGACCCTAGCCAACGCGCTGGTGGGGGAACGCCTTAGCATCATTACGCCCAAGGCTCAGACGACGCGCCACCGGATTTTTGGAATCCTGAACGGAGAAAACGACCAATGCGAGTACCAGGTGGTGTTCTCGGACACCCCGGGGGTGCTGGATCCGGCGTACGAGCTGCAGGAGCGGATGCTCGACGCGGTGCGCGACGCCCTAAAGGACGCCGACGTGTTTTTGTATGTGGTGGAGCTGGGAGAGGGTCCGCTCAAAAACGAAGGGCTGTTTAAGCATTTGCAAACGACGAAAACGCCGGTTTTGCTGCTGCTCAACAAAATTGACTTGAAGGACCAGGCGGTCCTCGAGGCCGAGGTGGGAAAGTGGCAAGCGCTGCTGCCGAAGGCGGAGGTGATTCCGATCAGCGCGCTCAACCGGTTCAACTTGGACTACTTGATGGCGCGGGTGCTCGAACTGATTCCCGAGGGTCCGGCCTATTTTGAAAAGGATCAGTTGACCGACCGCAGCGAGCGGTTTGTGGCGTCGGAGATTATTCGCGAGCAGATATTGATGCGATACCAGAAGGAGGTTCCGTATTCGGTAGAAGTGGCGATTGACACGTTTGAAGAGGGCGAAGACATCCACAAGATTCGCGCGATTTTGTATGTGGCCCGCGATTCGCAAAAGGGCATAATCATTGGCCATAAGGGCGCGGCAATCAAGGCGGTCGGAATCGGCGCCCGCAAGGCCATGGAGGCCTTTTTTCAGCGCCAGGTTCACCTGGAGCTCTTTGTAAAAGTTCAGGCGGACTGGCGCGATAACGCCCGCACGCTCAAGCAATTCGGATACTAGTATGAGGTCGTTAATCGCCATTGTAGGTCGCCCCAACGTGGGAAAGTCAACGTTTTTCAACCGCCTAGTGCAAAAGCGCGAGGCCATCGTGGATTCAGTGGCCGGGGTGACGCGGGACCGCCATTACGGCAGCTCGGAATGGGGCGGACGCGTGTTTAGCCTTGTCGACACGGGCGGATGGGTCGAGGGATCTGACGACGTGTTTGAGGGAGAGATTCGCCGTCAAGTCAAGGCGGCCCTCGACGAGTGCCACGCGGTGCTGTTCTTGGTGGATGCCGAAGATGGCCTTACGCCCGATGACGAAGAAATTGCGCAGCTACTGCGCCGCCAAAAGAAGCCCGTGCTTCTGGTCGCCAATAAGGTCGACAACCATGCGCGCTCAACCCAGGCGGCCGAATTTTACAGCCTGGGTTTTGGTGAGCCTTATGCCTTGAGTTCGGTAAACGGAAGCGGAACCGGAGAACTCCTGGATGAGCTGATTACGCTTCTTCCGCCCGCGTCAGAAGATGAAGCCGACGAGCTCGACCCCTGGGAAGGCCTGCCGCGCTTGGCCATCGTGGGACGTCCGAATGTGGGCAAATCGTCGATCACCAACGCGCTTTTTGAAGAAGAAGTGAGCATTGTGACGGACATTGCCGGAACCACCCGCGACACCGTCAACCAGCGCTTCACCAAGTTTGGAATGGACTTCGTGCTGCTGGACACGGCCGGGCTCCGCAAAAAGGTTAAGGTGCACGAAGACCTCGAATTTTACAGCAACATGCGCACGCTGCGGACCATTGAGGATTCCGACGTCTGTGTGCTGGTGATCGACGCCACCCAAGGAATTGAAGCACAGGACCTTGCTATCATCAGTGTGATTCACAAGAACCGCAAAGGCCTCGTGGTCGTGGTCAACAAGTGGGACCTGGTTGAAAAGCAAACCCAAACGCTTGAAGAATATAAAGCGGTGGTCAAGAAACGATTGCAACCGTTTAACGATGTGCCGGTCATCTTCACTTCGGCGCTGACGAAGCAGCGCGTGCTGAAGGCCATCGAAGAGGCGATGGAGGTGTACCGCCGCCGTTCGACGCGAATTTCAAAAACGGACCTCAACGAGCGCCTGCTTTCGCTGGTCAAGCACCAGCCGCCGCCCATTTATAAGGGCAAGGAGATCAAGATCAAGTTTATTACGCAGCTTCCGACCAAGTACCCGCAGTTTGTGTTTTTCTGCAACCTGCCCCAGTACGTCAAAGACAGCTACTCGCGCTTTGTTGAAAACCAAATGCGCCAGATGTACGACTTGAGCGGAGTTCCGATCGACCTCTTCTGGAGGAAGAGTTCATAGGTAGTGGCCCGACTTACTTCGTCGCCGCCCGAAACGCCGCTTCGAGGTCTTCTTTGCCCGGACCGAAGGTTTCGATCGAGGCCTCGCGCACGAGCTGGCCGCGGCGAATGAATCCGACGACGTCGCACATTGCTTGAACTTCTTGCATCACGTGGGTGCTGAGAATCACCGTTTTGTCGCGGCCCACGCGGCGAATGAGCTGGCGGATTTCGACGAGTTGGTTGGGGTCAAGGCCGGTGGTGGGCTCGTCGAGAATCAACACTTTGGGGTCGTGAATCAGGGCGGCGGCGAGGCCGACGCGCTGGCGGTAGCCCTTTGAAAGCTCGCCGATGCGCTTATGGCGCTCCGGCGTGAGGCCCACGTCGGCGATGAGTTGCTCGGCGCGGTCGCGCGGAACTTCATACAAATCAGCCACGTAGTGTAGGTACTCGGTCACGTACAGGTCGGGGTAGAGCGGATTCTGCTCGGGCAGGTAGCCCAGAATGTGGCGCACTTCGAGGCTGTCGGCGGCGCAATCCATCCCGTGGACTTGGGCGGAGCCTTCGTCAGCCGGAATGAGTCCGCACACAATCTTCATGAAGGTCGACTTGCCGGCGCCGTTGGGGCCGAGCAGGCCATAAATCTGCCCGGGCTGGGCGTTTAGGGTAAATCCGTCGAGCGCATTCTGGCGCCCGTAGGTCTTGCGAAGGTTTTCGGCGGCAATCGACATGGCGAAGTGTAACGAAGGCCGAAGGTAAGCCGATATCTTTGGTGTTCCGATGGAAGCCCTCGTACTCAAATCAACCGGAAGCTGGTACCGCCTGCAGTTTGCCGACGGAACCCAGACCGACGCGCGCCTGCGCGGCGCGCTCCGCCTTGCGGGCAGCCGCGCGACCAACCCGGTGGCGGTGGGCGACAAGGTTGACGTGGTGCCCGAGTCTGAGGGACGCTGGGCGATTACCGGGGTGCACGAGCGCCGGAACCACCTGGTGCGCAAGTCGGTCAACTTGTCGCGCAAGTCGCAGGTGATCGCCGCCAACATCGACCAGGCGGTGCTAATTGCCACGGTGGCTGAGCCGGTGACGCTCTATGGATTCATGGATCGCTTTTTGGCGACGGCTGAGGCATACCGGATTCCGACGGTGATTGCATTCAACAAGGTGGACGCCCTCGACGAGGCCAGCGAGGCTGAGTTGGTTTACCGCGAGGCGGCCTATGGGCAGGCGGGCTACCAAACGCTTCGGGTTTCGGCCGAGACCGGTGATGGGCTTGACGCGCTGCGCGAGGTGCTGCGCGGCAAGGTTTCGCTCTTTAGCGGACACAGCGGAGTCGGCAAAAGCAGCCTGGCCAACCGCCTGCAGCCCGGACTTGACCTGCGGACGGGCGCAATCAGTTCCGCCCACGGACAGGGGCAGCATACGACCACGTTTGCCGAGATGCACCCGCTGCACTTTGGCGGATTTCTCATCGACACCCCCGGAATCCGCGGCTTTGGCCTCGTGGACATGGAGCGCGAAGAAATCAGCCACTACGTTCCTGAGGTGTTTGCGCTGGCGCCCCATTGCCGCTTTGGCAACTGCCTGCACGCCGACGAGCCCGGATGTGCGGTTCGCGAGGCCTACGAGGCCAACAAACTGGCTCCGACCCGCTACGAGAGCTACCTGAGCATGCTGGCGGGCGACGACGAAGAGGATCCGTACCGCCACGGAGCCTACAAGGAACTTAAAGGCCGCACGCGATGAGGGTGGTGGTGCAGCGCGTACTTGAGGCGAGCGTGACGATTGACGGCAAGCTTCACAGCCGCATCGGCCCCGGGCTGCTCGTGCTGGCCGGTTGGGAAGAGGCGGATACCCCCGAAGACAACCTGTGGGTGGCCCAGAAAATTAGCAAAATGCGCTTGTTTCCCGACGCCGAGGGCGTCATGAACCGCTCAGTTATGGAAGCCGGCGGAGAGCTGCTCGTGGTAAGCCAGTTCACCCTGCACGCTTCGACCAAGAAGGGCAACCGCCCGAGCTACTTCAAGGCGGCGCATCCGCGCGTATCGGTTCCTTTGTACGAGGACTTTCTCGACGTGCTCTGGAACGAGGCCAACTTGCCCGTGAAGTCGGGCGTGTTTGGCGCCGACATGAAGGTGGCGCTGGTCAACGACGGACCGGTGACGATTACGATGGACTCCAAAAACAAGGAATGATGACGTTTGACGACCAAAAGCCCGTGGGGGCCCTGCAAGCCGAAGTGGATCAGTGGATTGCCGATTTTGGCGTGCGCTACTTTAACGAGCTCACCAACATGGCCCAGCTCAGCGAAGAGGTGGGCGAGGTAGCCCGAATCATTGCGCGCCGCTACGGCGAGCAGTCCGAAAAGGAGTCCGACAAAAACAAAGACCTCGGCGAAGAACTGGCCGACGTGCTGTTTGTGACCCTGTGCTTGGCCAACCAAACGGGCACGGACCTGCAGGCCGCTTTTGATCGACGCATGGCCGCCAAAGGCGCGCGCGACAAGGACCGGCATGCGAATAACGCGAAGCTCAAGTAGCAACCCACAGGCAATCTTCGACCTTAAACAGCGCGGTCGAACTTGCTTTGTACCTTAGCGGCCTACTTCAAAAACCCCTTGATGATGCGTGCGGATTTGTACGAACACCCCGACTACTACCTGATGGATGAGCTCCTAACCGAGGAGCACAAGATGGTCCGCGAGGCCACCCGCGACTGGGTGAAGCGCGACGTGACGCCGGTCATCGAGGACTACGCGCAGCGCGCCGAGTTCCCCAAGCACCTGGTGAAGGGCCTCGCCGAGGTTGGTGCGTTCGGACCCTACATTCCGGCGGAGTACGGCGGAGCGGGCCTCGACCAGATTTCGTACGGACTGATGATGATGGAAATCGAGCGCGGCGACAGCGGAATTCGCTCGACCTGCTCGGTGCAGAGTTCGCTGGTGATGTACCCGATTTATGCCTACGGCAACGAGGAACAGCGCCGCAAGTACCTCCCCAAGCTCGCCAGCGGCGAGTGGCTGGGCAGCTTTGGCCTGACCGAGCCCAACTTTGGCTCGAACCCCGGCGGAATGGTCACCAACTTCAAGGACATGGGCGACCACTACCTGCTCAACGGAGCCAAAATGTGGATTTCGAATTCGCCTTTTTGTGACGTTGCAGTGGTTTGGGCCAAAGACGAGTCGGGCCGCATTCACGGCCTTATCGTCGAGCGCGGAATGGCCGGGTTCACGACCCCCGAGACGCACAACAAGTGGTCGCTGCGCGCCTCAGCCACCGGAGAGCTCGTGTTCGACAACGTCAAGGTCCCAAAAGAAAACCTGCTACCCAACAAGTCGGGCTTGGGGGCTCCGCTGGGCTGCCTGGATTCAGCCCGCTACGGAATCGCCTGGGGCGCGCTCGGTGCCGCCATGGACTGCTACGACACCGCCCTGCGCTACAGCAAGGAGCGCATTCAGTTTGATCGCCCCATCGGAGGCTTTCAGCTGCAGCAAAAGAAGTTGGCCGAAATGATCACCGAGATCACCAAGGCCCAGCTCTTGACCCTGCGCCTCGGCCAGCTCAAGAACGAGGGCCGCGCCACGACCGCCCAGATTTCAATGGCCAAGCGCAACAACGTCGCCATGGCCTTGGACATCGCCCGCGAGGCGCGCCAGATGCTCGGCGGAATGGGCATTACCGGCGACTTCCCCATCATGCGCCACATGATGAACCTCGAGTCAGTCGTTACCTACGAGGGTACGCACGACATTCACCTTCTCATCACCGGCATGGACGTAACCGGCCTCAGTGCCTTTAAAGCTTAGGTCATGAACAAATTTCTGCGTTTTAGCGCCCTCGCCGTGGCTTCAACGGCCCTTTTGGTGGCCTGTGAGCCCGAAAATACCTGTTTGGAGTGCGAAGCCTCACAGGTTACCACGGTAACGGGTGAGGCTCCGGTCACGGTGCCCATCGGCCCGCTTGAGCTGTGCGGAACCGAAGTCGACTCTGTCCTCGCCGGCCCCTTCACCCAGACCATCGATTTGGGCGGAGTTACCGCGACCCAGGTTACGACTTGGACCTGCCAGTAGCTCAGCTTGGTGCTCGACCAGCTACGGTCTTCTCACCAAGCTTCGCTTAGTTCACGGACCGTCAAGGGCCACGTGACCGACCCTAAAGTGTTTACTGATTGGCTCCGAGGCGGGCCACCGTGCCCAAGGGCAGGATTTTGCCGTGGGGGTCAGCGACGGCGAGCTCGAGTAGTTCGGGCTGGCGCTTGAAGTGCTGGTTGATCAGCGTGTGGGCAACCACGGCGCTGAGGCCCATCGAGTAGAGGTTTAGGGCGAGGAATCCGCCCGGAGCCAGCAAGGCCGCACAGTCGCGCAGCAAGTCGTCGATTTGCTCTTCGAGCACCCACTTTTCGCCGGCGGGACCGCGGCCGTAGGCGGGTGGGTCCAGCAAGATTCCGTGGTAGGTTTTGCCACGCTTGACTTCGCGGCGCACGAAGGTTGCGGCGTCTTCGACCACCCAGCGGATGCCGTCGAGTCCGCTCGTTTCCATGTTGCGGCGCCCCCAATCGACCACCTTGCGGACCGAATCGACGTGCGTCGTGTCGGCGCCGGCGGATCGGGCGGCCAGACTGGCTCCGCCCGTGTAGGCAAAAAGGTTGAGGACCTTGGTGTCGGGGCCGGTGACGGCGACCTGGTCAACAATCCATTCCCAGTTGCTGGCCTGCTCGGGGAAGGCGCCCAAGTGCTTGAACGCGGTGCGCTCGAGTCCCAGCGTGAGCTGGCGACCGCGCAGGTCGTAGGTGAGGGGCCACTGGCTCGGGGTGCCGGGCTTGAGGGCCCAGTCGCCCGATTCGGGGTTTTGCTTGGACCGGCTAAAGTGCGCGTCGGCCAGCTTGGACCACTCGGCGGGCGCCAGCGACGAAGTCCACACCGCTTGGGGCTCGGGGCGCCAGAGTACCTGGCGGCCAAAGCGCTCGAGCTTGGCAAAGTTGCCGCTGTCGAGCAGCTCGTAGTCGGTCCAGGGCGCTACGGCCACGTCGATGCGAAGGCTCATGCGCGCTTGGCGTTGTAGTAGGCTTGGGTTTCGGCCGCCGGATTAAAGTAGCCGTAGGCGATGTGCGGGTACTGCTCGCGCACCCGGTGCATCAGCTCAAGGACGCCAAAGGGGTTTCCGTCGGGCTGCTTGCGCAACTTTTTGAAGTACCAGTCGGGGTCAATGTTAAAGTTGCGCCACTGAATCATGCTCAGGTCGGTCGTCTCGATGAGGCGCTGCAGGGCGTCCCACTCGGCGGGCGTGTCGGTGCATCCCGGAAACACAAAGTAGTTGATGCTGGCCCATCCGCCGTGCTGGCGAACGGTGCGCAGGCTCTCGGCTAGGGCTTCGAATTCGTAGTTCCGCGGCAAATAGTACCCGGTGTACCAATCTTTTTGGGCGGAATTCATGCTCACGCGGATGCTGCGCAGTCCGGCCTCGCAGAGCTTGGCGACGTCGTCGGGGCGCGACCCGTTGGTGTTGATGTTAAAAATTCCGCGGTCGGTCACGGCACGCACGCGGCGAATCGCCTCGGCCAAGGTGTCGGCGACCAAGAGGGGCTCGCCCTCGCAGCCCTGGCCAAACGACATGACGGGGTAGGGCGCCTGCTCGAGGTGGTGCAGGGCGATGTCGGCAATCTCTTGGGGGTCGGGAATGAACTTCAGCCTGAAGTGCGCGCTGTGCACGTCTTCGTCCTCTTGCAGCGAAATGCAGCCCAGGCAGGTGGCGTTGCAGGCGGGCGACGAGGGGATCGGCAGTTCCCACCGCTCGAGAAAGAAGTTTTGGGCCGCGCGGCACTGGTAGCTCCCGGCGCACTGTGTGGCGAGGTGCTCGACCAGGCGGTTGTCGGGGAAGCGCTTTTTCATGCGGTCCACCGCGCCCTCGATCATCGGAGCGTGAAACTGGCTGACGTCCTGGCGAAGGTCGGGGTCGACCCGCACGGCAGTGGTCCAAAAGCGCCCGTCGAACCAGCCCAGGGCCGTGTAGGCGTAGAGCGGAAGGATCGGCGCCGGCCCCTGCTTTTCGTAGGCGACCAGGTAGGTTTGGGTGTGCGCAGGGCTGACAAAGGCGGCCACGGCGTCGCCGTCGAGGTGCTCGGCACGTTGGGTTTCGGGGTTCCAGCCCAGCGGGCGGCGGCCGGGAAGCGCAAAGAACTCCGACCCTTCAGGAAGCGGAATAAAATCCTCGGTGCGGAGCGGCACGATGTCGTTGCCGGTGCGGCCCATGCAGCGCAGGTAGGGATGCTCCTCGATATGACCCTCTGCGTCAGCGACGAGGGCAAAGGGCACCTCGGCGGGGTGCTCAATGGGTCGCGAGCGAAACAGCGGGTGTTCGGGGGCAAAGTCGAGGCTGCGGGCGTGCATGGGGCAAAGGTAGCGAGGAGCGTTCCGCGCCGAAATCAGTACAAAAACGTATCAAACGGAAAGCGCGCGGCGTGAATCGTCGCGGCGTTGCGGTAGATCATCTCGCGCAGGGCGTCGAACTGGTCTTTGTGCAGGGCGCTGATGAACACGCACTGGCCTTTGGTGCGGCGGGCCCAGGCCGACTTGAGCTCGTCGAGGGTTCCGGCGGGGCGGCCCTCGTCGTCGGTCGGAGCCGTCCAGGCGTCAATCTTGTTGAACACCACGATCTGCGGGGTGTCTTGGCAGCCGAGCTCCTGAAGGATTCCGGCCACGGATTCCATGTGGTCCTCGTAGTTGGGGTGGGCGACGTCGACCACGTGCAGCAGAATGTCGGCCTCGCGCACCTCGTCGAGGGTCGATTTAAACGACTCGACGAGCTGGGTCGGAAGCTTGCGGATGAAGCCCACCGTGTCGGTCAGCAAAAACGGAAGGTTGCCCACCACCACCTTGCGCACGGTTGTGTCGAGGGTGGCAAAAAGCTTGTTTTCGGCCAGGACTTCGCTCTTGCTGAGCGCATTCATGAGGGTGGACTTGCCCACGTTGGTGTAGCCGATCAGGGCCATGCGCACGAGGGCGCCGCGGTTGCCCCGCTGGGTGGCCATCTGGCGGTCGATGACCGTCAGCTTCTCTTTGAGGTGCGCAATTTTTTGCTTGATGATGCGGCGGTCGGTCTCGATTTGGGTTTCACCGGGGCCGCGCATTCCGATTCCGCCTTTTTGGCGCTCGAGGTGGGTCCACATGCGCGTCAGGCGGGGCAGCAGGTACTCGTACTGGGCGAGTTCGACTTGGGTGCGGGCGTACGAGGTCTGGGCCCGGGCGGCAAAGATGTCGAGGATGAGGTTGGTGCGGTCCATCACCTTGCGCTCAAACAGGCGCTCGATGTTTTTGAGCTGGGACGGACTCAGTTCGTCGTCAAAAATGATGAGGTCAATCTCCTCGGCCTCGACGTAGGCCTTGATTTCGTCCATTTTTCCGGAACCCAGAAATAGGGTCGGGTCGGGCTTGTCGAGTTTTTGGGTAAATACGGCGACGGGTTCGGCTCCGGCGGTTTCGGCCAAAAAGCGGAGTTCGTCGAGGTATTCGTTGGCCTTGGTTTCGTCCTGTAAACGGGTCACGGCGCCCACGAGGACGCAGCGCTCTGGCCCCTGGCGGGGTCGCCGATCAATCATGCAGCAAAGTTAGAACAAGCGCTCCCAGGGCACACGGCTCGCGATGAGCAATAGTCCGAGGCCGACGTAGGCGATTACGGCCTGCTGCTTGCGGCGGTCGACGTCGAGTTTTTTGAAGCGCGAGCGGCCCACCGTCACCAAGGCGATGCCAATAAGGTTGACGCTGAGGTGTTCCACTGCGAACAGGCGCAGGTCGGCGTTCCGCATTACTTCGGCGGCGTTTTCGGTGAGCAGTCCGAACCACGGTCCGACAAAGTAGAGCCCGAGTCCGAGGAGCAGCTGCAGGTGGCCGGTAATGAGGGTGGCCAGGGTCAATCCGTTAAGGGCCTTGCTCGTCGGCTTGTTTTGGAGGCGGTTGATTAAAGCGAGCACGACGGTTGCGAGGGCCGCCGCGAGAAAGAGGTAGGCGACGCTGCGGTGGCTGTGGAGTAATCCGGTGTACACGTTAAATGTGGATTAAATGGGTGATTCCGTTTGTTGCGCCAAAGTTAAGTCGGCATAGCTGCCTCGAATGTTAAATTTCGGCAGACCTTTGCAGCTATGAAAAAGACGCCGATTCGCAAGCGCGACATTTTGGAATACCACGAAGGGCACCGTCCGGGTAAGGTAGAAGTGGTTCCGACCAAGCCCTCAAATTCGCAGCGCGACCTGAGCATCGCCTACTCGCCAGGCGTGGCTGAGCCCTGCCTCGACATCGCCGCCAACCCCGAAGACGCCTACCGCTACACCGTCAAGGGCAACCTCGTGGCCGTAATCAGCAACGGAACCGCTGTGCTCGGCCTCGGCGACATCGGCCCGCTGGCCTCCAAGCCCGTGATGGAGGGCAAGGGCGTGCTTTTCAAAATTTTTGCGGACATCGACGTGTTTGACCTCGAGCTCGACACCAAAGACCCCGACAAGTTTGTCGAGACCGTCAAGATTCTGGCGCCCACCTTTGGCGGCGTCAACCTCGAAGACATTTCGGCCCCCGACTGCTTTTACATTGAAAAGCGGTTGCGCGAAGAGCTCGACATTCCCATCATGCACGACGACCAGCACGGAACGGCCATTATCACCGGCGCCGCCCTGCTGAACGCCACCGAGCTCGTGGGCAAGAAGCTCAGCGAGGTGCGCGTGGTATTCAACGGGGCCGGAGCCTCTGCGATCAGCTGCGCCCGTCTTTACCTCGCTTTGGGCGTAACCCCCGAGAACCTAATCATGTGCGATTCCAAAGGCGTGATTCACGACGGCCGAAACGACCTGACCGAAGAAAAGATGGATTTCAAGCGCGCCACGAAGCACCGCACGCTGGCCGAGGCCCTGGTGGGCGCCGACGTCTTTGTCGGCCTGTCGAAGGGCAACATTTTGAGTCCCGAGATGATCCAATCCATGGCGGCCAATCCCGTTGTGTTTGCGCTGGCGAATCCGGACCCCGAAATCAACTACGACGTCGCAATCAAGACCCGCAAGGATTTGATCATGGCCACGGGCCGCAGCGACAATCCGAACCAGGTCAACAACGTGCTGGGCTTCCCCTACATCTTTCGCGGAGCCCTCGACGTGCGTGCCACCAAGATTAACGAAGCCATGAAGCTGGCCGCGGTCAAGGCGATTGCCGACCTGGCCAAAGAGGCCGTGCCTGAGATCGTAAACCTCGCATACGGCAGCCGCAATTTGGCGTTTGGTACGGACTATATTATTCCGAAGCCGTTTGATCCGCGCTTGATATACACGGTTGCGCCGGCGGTGGCCCGCGCCGCCATGGAATCAGGTGTAGCCAAAAAGCCCATAACCAATTGGGAGGCCTACGAAGAAGACCTGCGAAACCGACTCGGCCGCGACGACAAGTTTATCCGCCTGGCGGTAGAAAAGGCAAAGTCCGCACCCAAACGCGTGGTGTTTAACGAGGCTGACCACTACCGCGTACTTAAAGCGGCTCAAATCGCGATGGAAGAGGGTATCTGCGAGCCAATACTCTTGGGAGACGTAGCTAAGATTAAGGCCCTGATCGAGGAATACAATCTGGGCCTCGAAGACGTACAGATGATTGATCCGCGCAGTAATTCGGCTGTGCACCAGGCAGAGTACGCCGAGACCCTGTATGCGATGCGCCAGCGGCGCGGAGTGGGCCGCGAAGAAGCCCGCCGATTGATGTTTAACCGCGACTACTACGGTCCGATGATGGTGCGCAGCGGCCACGCTGACGCGTACGTGACCGGAGCCACCGTGAAGTACACCCGTGCCGTGCGCCCCGTGTTGGAGATTTTGGGACCGAAGACCGCGGCCTCAACGGTGGCCGGCGTGTACGTGATGCTGACCAAGCAAGGACCCAAGTTTTTTGCCGACACGACGATCAATCAGGATCCGTCGGCCGAGCGCATAGCCCAGATAGTGTCTGAGGTCTCGAAGATGGTCCGCAAAATGAACATTCAGCCCCGTGTGGCTTTGCTGAGCTATTCAAATTTTGGTTCGAGCGACGGCGTCACGCCCCGCAAGATGCGCGAAGCACTCCGCATGATTCGCAGCGCCGACCCCGACCTGGTTGTCGACGGCGAGATGCAGGCCAACTTCGCCGTGGACAACACGTTGCTGGCCGAGCAGTTTCCGTTCAGCGACCTGGTGGGCAAGGGGCCCAATGTATTTATGTTCCCCGGACTTTCGTCCGCCAACATTTCGTACAAGCTGCTGCAGTCGATGGCGGGCATGGAAGCGGTCGGACCGCTGCTGGTGGGACTCGATTATCCGGCCCACGTGCTTCAGCTGGGCTGCAGCGTGCGCGAAATCGTCAATACTACGGCTATGGCCGCGATTGACGCCCAATCGCGGGAGGTAGCTGGCTGAATCCGAAGGCGGTAACCACCGACAGAGCCGCCACGCCGTAGTACAGCTGGGGGTAGCCGTAGTGGGCGATGACGTAGGTTCCGACCAGCGGAGCCAAGATGTGGCCCAGCGCGTAGGTGGCGGCGTAGAGGCCCAGGTAGCGACCGCGCGACTGGTCGCCCGCTCGCAACGTGATCCACGAAATCATGAACGGCATTGCCAAGATTTCGGATACGCTGAGCAGCAGCATTGAGGCGTACAGTCCCGTGAGCCCGGTCGCCCAGTTCAGGCTGGCAAAAGCCAAGGCCATCACGAGTACGCCCAAGGCAATCGCGTGGCGGGGCGCAATGCGGTTCTGAGCCCAGTTCACAAAAACCATTTCTACGGCGACGATAAGGAGGCCGTTAAAGCCCAGGAGCAGCCCAATTTGCTCTTCGCGCAGCGCAAATACCTCGCGGTAGTAGAGCGGCATGGTGGAGACCAGCTGAAAAAAGGCCACGGCAAAAAGGAGGACAAGAATCGAGAAAGCAAGGGCCCCGCGGTCGCGGTACGGGGATTTTACGCCCTGTTGGGTTTCGCGGGCGCGGCGCGGACGTCGTTTGCGGAAAAATCCGACAAAGAGCAGCCCGGCCGCCGCACAGGTGGCGGCGTCAGCCCAAAAGAGGCCCTGGTAGCTCCACGCGGCGATGACGCCGGCGGCTGCCGGTCCGACCGAAAAGCCAAAGTTGATCGCCATGCGATTCAGCGAAAAGGCCCGCGTGACGTTTCCCTCTTTGGCGTACTCGAAGACGGCCGATGAGTTAGCCGGACGCACCATGTCGGCGACGGCGGTGAGTACAAACACGCCCATGGCCAGCGACCAAAACTCGGTGAGAAAGCTGAGCACCAAGAACAGCCCCGACCCTACGAACAGCGCGGTCGTTTGCACCCGGTAAGAGCCCCAGCGGTCCGAAAGGGCTCCGCCCGCGAGGGCGCCCACCATCGATCCGATGCCATAAAAGGCCATGATCCAGCCCGTGTCGGCGAGGCTGAAGCCCAAGCCTTCGCGCAGGTACAGCCCCAGGAAGGGAAGCACCATGGTTCCGGCCCGGTTCACAAACATGACGGTGGCCAGGACCCAGGCCTCTTGGCTGAGCCCTTCAAATGCGGCGCGGTACTGGCGCCAAACCCAAGAGATAACGGGAATGGTCACGTTCAGCAAAGGTACCGCGCACTACCTTTAGCGCATGAAGAACTGGATTTTGGGCCTCCTGTTGTCGGCGGCCGCGCTACCCGCTTTGGCTCAGACAATTGACCTTAAAAATGGACAGTGGTTTCACGCAGTGGGCTACGACTACAGCATCGGAATCGATTTGTCGACGCTATCCATGCCGTTCGCGAGCAATGGCGTGACATATGCTCCACGGTTTACGCTTCCGGTCGGCGACGAGCTTTCGCTGGGATTAACGGCCCCGATCGGTTTGGCTCTCGCGCAGTCGCAGGGCGTAACCGGTGCGCTTGGCCTCGGCTACCATTACACCCTTGCCGCCTCGATACAGACCGGTTTGGGGAGTACCTTGAGTTCCGACGCCTTTGTCGGAGCCTTTGTGAATCTGGGGTACGGATCTTTTGCGCGCCAAGTGCGCAACTACAGCGGCATCGGCCCAGCGTTTGTGCGCGACGGCTCGTCAGGGGTTTTCTCTGAAATAGGGGTGCGCTACAACTACATCGGCAACGAGGTCAACCTTTCTGCCGGACTTTGGCGCGTACCCGTTTCTGCGGTAGATAAGGCCGACGTGGTGTCGGTGCGCCTTCTCTACGGATTTTACTAGGCCTTAACCCTGCAGCAGGGCTTTGACGACCGCCGAAATGGCTTTGCCGTCGGCCCTCCCTGCTAAGGCCTTCGATGCGAGGCCCATGGCTTGGCCAAACTGACCGGCTTCAGTCAGTTGGTGAGCTGCGAGCAGTTCGCGCACGGCGGCCTCGAGCTCATCGCCTTCGAGTGCAGCCGGCAGGTAGGTTTGAATGACCGCTAGCTGGGCTTCTTCAACAAGGGCGAGGTCGGTTCGGTTCTGGGCGTTGAAGATGTCAGCCGCCTCGATGCGCTGCTTTTTCAAGCGCTGCAGTACCGCGATTGCCTGGGCGTCGGTCAGGGTGCCTTGGTTGGCCGCCGAGGTTTTCTCGGTGGTTAGCGCTGCGCGAATAGAGCGGATTGCCTCCAATCGCACTTGGTCCTTGGCGCGCATGGCCGCCTTCATGTCGTCACCCAACTGGGCTTCAAAGGCCTCAATCGACATTGTCGTGCAAAAACGAATTATTAGGGCGGAATTCCACGTCGTTCTTTTCGCCTCGTACTATGTGATCACCTAGAGCGTTTTGCTGTGAATAGCGAGCGGATGCATCGAGATCCCAGCCCTGGCGCTCAAACGCCGGACGGTCTAGGTCACCTTGCTGCATGCGCAATTGGTTTTGTCCAAACCGGTGGCTATAGGCCTGAAGGTAAGCCCGGCGCTCTTGAGCCATTCGGCGCATCGTCTCTTCGAGGCTGTCGCGGTCGGGGTCGATTTCAGGAGCAAACATGGTGTTGACCTCGGCAGTACGGACCTCGAAGCGCACATCTTCAGCATGAGAGCGCTGAGAAATCGGCACTTCTAGGGCTGGAGCTTCAAGAGGAGGTTCAAATGCCACCGGCGCTTCAAAAGCTTCAATCGCCTCGGGTGCATCAAATGCCACCGGTGCCTCTAATTCTTCAACCTCCTCGGGCGCTTCAAATGCTACCGGTGCTTCTAATGCGTCAACCGCTTCGGCAGACTCCGCTACTTCATGAACGTCGTCCACGGGTTCAAACGCAGTGAATGCTTCAATCTCTTGAACGGCTTCAATCTCTTCAATCGCATCAACGGCCTCAATGGCTTCTACGGACTCCATCGCTACGTCGCTGTCGGTTGACGGAATAGGTGCGTCGGTCCCGCGGAGTGCCGCTTCAAAGGCGAGAAGTTCGTCCAGGCCCACGGCCTTTGCGGGTCGCGCGGGCTCGTCGTTCCAATCCAAGGTCCACGTCATGGTGGGGCTCGGTTCTTCGGCTTCGGCGGGCTCCTCGGCGGGCAAACTTGCTGCGGCTGATTCGACCTCGATTTCGGCTACGGGAGCGGGCTCGTCGGCGTCCCAAGGCTCTTCGGTGCGCAGCTCAAACGCAAAATCGGTGTCTTCGGTTTCGAGCTCAAAAGCAGGCTGAACTTCGGCTTCTGGAGTTTCGGCTACCGGAGATTCCCAAGCGGCTTCGGCTAGGGGCGCGTCAACTGAAGCGGCTGGGGTTGCCTCACTAACGTCTACCGGCTCAAACACGTCGGCGATCGGCGTGTCGATTGGGCTCAAAGCTTCTACCTCGAGCGGACTTTTCGAACGAACCGGCTCTTCAAACAGATTGAACTGCGAACCGGGTGAAGAGTCGGGACGAAGCTCGTACACCACCTTTTCTGGCTCGGCCGGATTAACCGTACCGATCGGGTTGGTTGCGCTGAATCCTGTTGCGATTACGGTTACCTGTAGCGCGTCGTCAAGGTGCGGATCTTCGCCAATACCCATGATGATGTCGACTTGGCGGCCGGCTTGCTCCTGAATGAAGTCGTTGATCTCACCGATTTCGTCGAGCGTGACCTCGTGCTCGCCGGTTCCGCTGACGATGAGCAACAGCACGTAGCGCGCACCTTCGATGTGGTTGTCGTTGAGCAACGGGCTGTCGAGTGCGCTGCGCACCGAGGAAAGCGCGCGGGTCGATCCTGAAGCTTTGGCGCTGCCCATGATGGCCGTTCCGCTGTTGTGCAGCACGGTTTTGGCGTCGCGAAGGTCAATGTTGACGCTGTAGTGGTGCGTGATGACTTCGGCGATTCCGCGCGCTGCCGTTGACAGCACCTCGTCGGCCTTCATGAAGCCTTGCTTGAAGCCCAAATTGCCGTAGACCTCGCGCAGCTTGTTGTTGTTGATCACGATGAGCGAATCCACATGCTCCCGCAGGCGCTCGATGCCAAGTTCTGCCTGGCGGAGGCGCATGTTGCCTTCGAATCCAAACGGGGCGGTCACAATGCCTACGGTCAAAATGCCGAGTTCCCGCGATGCTTTAGCGATGATGGGGGCGGCTCCGGTGCCGGTTCCACCGCCCATTCCCGCGGTGATGAAGACCATCTTGGTCTGGGTGCCGAGGGCTGCCTGAATTTCGGCGTAGCTCTCTAGGGCGGCTTGCTCGCCCACTTCGGGGTTGGCGCCGGCGCCGAGGCCTTCGGTCAGGGTTGCTCCGAGCTGGATTTTGGTTTCCACCGGACTGTGCGTAAGGGCCTGGGCGTCGGTGTTGCAGATGATGAAGTCTACACCGCGAATTCCCTGGTTTTTCATGTAGTTGACGGCGTTGGATCCGCCACCGCCTACACCCACCACTTTAATGGCAGACGAACGATGCTTGGGGAGGTCGAAATCGAGAGGATTGAGGTCCATAGTATTAATTCAAATCGTTGTCGTCAATGAGTTTGAGGAATCCGTCGGCCCAGCGCTTGAAAAAGTCGCCTTTAGCCTTGGTTTTTTGGGGTTGTTCCGCCGAACTGCTCGCTGAAGGCACCGTTTCGAGTTCGGCCTCAACGAGGGCCTCGGGGGCCGAAACGGCTGAAGGCTCGGTTTCTACCACTTGGAAGTCCAAGGAGGATTCGAGGACGGCATGAGCGGCCTCTACATCGGTTAAGGCTTCGCGCACAAAACCTTCGACGTCGCGGCCTTCGAGTCCCTTCATCAGAAGGCCCACGGCGGTCGCGTACATCGGCGAATTCAGCACGTGGTCCGAAGGCAGCGAGGCGAGGTGCTCGTTGGGGTAGCCGATGCGCGTGTCCATGCCGGTGAGGTACTCCACGAGTTGCTTGACGTGCTTGAGTTGGCTTCCGCCGCCGGTAATTACGACGCCGGCAATCAGCTTGCGCGACGGCTGGTCGTACCCGTAGTTCTTGATTTCGGTAAACACCGCGTTGATGATTTCGGTAGTGCGCGCGTGAATGATGCGGCTCAACGTCTTGAGGCTGATCTCCTTAGGGTCGCGTCCGCGCAGACCTGGAATGGAAACAATCTCGTTTTCTTTGTTTTCGCCGGGCCACGCGGAACCGAACTTCACCTTGAGCTGCTCGGCCTGCTTCTCGATGATGCTGCAGCCTTCCTTAATGTCGTTGGTGATGATGTTTCCGCCGTAGGGAATCACCGCCGTGTGGCGAATGATGCCGTCTTTGAAAATGGCGATGTCGGTGGTTCCACCGCCGATGTCGACGAGCACTACGCCGGCTTCCTTCTCCTCTTGGCTCAGCACGGCCTCAGCGCTCGCCAGCGGCTCGAGGTTGATGGCCTTGAGGTCGAGGCCGGCCGACTTGACGCAGCGGGCGATGTTGCGAATGCTCGTCACCTGACCCACCACAATGTGGAAGGTGGCTTCGAGGCGCGCTCCATACATTCCGCGGGGCTCTTTAATGTCGCCCTGGCCGTCGACCTTGTATTCTTGCGGAATCACGTGAATAATCTCCTCGCCCGGCATCATCGCCAGCTTGTGGACGTTTTCGGTCAAGCGCTCGAGGTCGAGCTCGTCGATCACTTCTTCGGCGTCGACGCGCGTGATGTAGTCGCTGTGCTGCAGGCTGCGGATGTGCTGGCCGGCGATGCCCACCACGACACCGTTAATGTCAAAACCGCAGTCGATTTTGGCAGCTTCAACGGCTTGCTGAATCGATTCAATCGTTTGGGTGATGTTGACCACTACGCCGCGCTGAACGCCCATGCTGGGGGCTGTTCCGTGTCCGAGGATTTCGAGCTTGCGGTGGGCGTCGAGGCGGCCGACGAGCACGGCGATTTTGGTGGTGCCGATGTCAAGACCTACGGCGATGCGGTGCGTGTTCATGGTTGGCTAGGGGTAGAGGTTCGCGTGAAGACCACTTGGTTCTCGAAGCGCACGTCGAGCCGGTCGAGCTGGTCTAAAAATTTGTTTTGTAGGGCGTAGGCATAAATCGACTTGGCGCGGTGGGCCTTGTCGGCAAAGGCGGAGGCGTCGCCCCACACAATGCGGTGCGGATGCCATTCGGGGAAAGCGGTAAACCCGGTTTCGGGCGCAAAATCGAGTGCGTACCAACCGCCGCGGAACGCGGAATGCTGGGCAGCGCGGTCCAGCAGGCGCATCGCTTCGAGCCGGCGCGCCCGGGTGTAGGTGCCGGTCACGAGCGGAAGTCGCGGGTTGTCGTGCTTCGAAATGGGGAAAAGGTTGCCCGAAGCGTCGCAGTACGCGCTTTGTATTCCGTTCGAAATGCGTGCTTTAGCTACTTTTTGCTTCACGACGCTGTAGACTGTTCCATCCCACGATGAAAATACCTCGGCGTTTTTGACCTGTGGGTGGCTTTTGAGCTTTTCTTCTAACAGCGGAATGTTGATTTCTTTGAGGTTTTGGCCCTTCCACGGCGCACCCGCCTCAGCCAGAATGGGATGCATATCTCGGGTCACCAGCAGCACCTGATCGGCCGGTTGGTGAATGCGCACCTTGACGGACCGAACCGAAATGGAGCCCCGAGGCTGAAGGCCGAGGGCAATGCCCGCTCCGAGTCCGGTCAGGCCGATGAGCCAGGAGGCAATCACGCCCGTTTTGCGCATCCAGGGTTTCATGCTTCGGCGCGAATTAGGCGTTCCACGTGCGGAACCAAGCGGTCGATGTCGCCCGCGCCCACCGTGGCCACCACGGTGGCGGGCTGGCTCGCCAGCCACTGCGCGCCGCGGTCGTAGGGCACGAGCTGGGCGCCCGGGATTCGGGCCGCCAGCATCGCGCTGTCGACGCCCGCCATGGCGCGCTCGCGGGCTGCATAAATGGGCAAAATGCCGACGAAGTCGGCGGCCCCGAGGGCCTCGGCAAATCCGGCGGCGAAGTCGCGGGTGCGGCTGTACAGGTGGGGCTGAAAGAGTAAAGCGATTTTTTGGTCCGGAAACATTCCGCGCAGGGCTTCAATGAACCGCCGAAGTTCGGTGGGGTGGTGGGCGTAGTCGTCGATGTAGTGGCGGCCGGCGGCGCTCGCGCGGCGGTCGAACCGCCGCGCTACCCCGCGAAAGCGGGCGATGGCTTCGCCGATCGCCGCTGCGGGCATGCCCACGCTGTGGGCCAGCGCCGCCGCCGCAACGGCGTTTTCGACGTTGTGCAGCCCGGGGAGTCCCGCGTGGGTCGGCACCTCGATGCCGTCGAGCACCAGGGTAAAGGCTTGGCGTCCGCCTTCAAGCCGCACGTCGCGGAACGTGTAGCGGTCGCCGGGGCGTCCGTAGGTCTCGGCGCCAGCCAGGTCAGCGCAGCCCGGGCCCGCAAACAGCGGCCCCTTGACCTGTGCGGCAAAAGCCCGAAACCCATCGACTACCGAATCGGCCTCGCCGTAAATGTCGAGGTGGTCGGCGTCGGTGCTGGTGATGATCGCGGCGCTGGGGTGCAGGTGCAGAAAGGAGCGGTCGAATTCGTCGGCCTCGACGACGCTGAGGTTGGCGGGTCCGGGTAGGCAGTTTGATTGGAAGTTCGTGGCGATTCCGCCCAAAAAGGCTTGCACCGGTTGGTGCTGGTGGAGCATCCAGGCGAGCATGGCCGAGGTCGTGGTTTTGCCGTGGGTGCCGCCGACGGCCAGGCAGGTGCCGGCGTTGGCGATTTGGCCGAGAAGTTCAGCGCGCTTGAGAAGGGTTCGGCCCTGTGCTTTGGCTGTCGCCAGCTGCGGGTGGTCGGCGGGAATTGCTGGAGTGTAGATGATCCAGGCGTCCGCGGGCACGTGCCAGGCCTCGAGCGACTCGTCGAACCGAACGCGAGCGCCTTCTGACACCAAGGCCTCCGTGAGGTCTGACGGGGTTTTGTCGTAGCCGCTCACGGGGATTCCGCGCGCCATGGCCCAACGAGCTAGCGACGACATGCCAATGCCGCCGATGCCCAAAAAGTCGAGCGCGGGAATACGTTCTGGACCGTTTATGCGCGCCATGTCCAGAGTCGTTCGCATTCGGTGACGATGTCGGCTGCGGCGTGCGGCTTAGCGAGTTTGCGGGCGTTCCCGCGAAGCAATTCGAGTTCGTCGGGGCGGTACAAGAGGCCGTGCACGTATCCGCACAGATTGGCGATGTTGACCTCGGGCATGATGACCGCAGCTCCTGCGGCTACCAAGCTTTGGGCGTTGTGGGTTTGGTGGTCTTCGGCCACATTGGGCGAGGGAACCAGGACCGATGCCGATCCCGCGCAGGTAAGTTCGCTGAGGGTTCCGGCTCCGGCGCGCGACAGCACGAGGTCGGCGGCGCGCAGCACGCTGGGCATGTCGTCGATGAAGGCGCTGATTTGGCGTCCGCGCCCCTGGCCAAAGCGGGCGATGAGGTCTTGGGCATAAAAGCGTCCGCACTGCCAAAAGATTTGGATGTCGCTGGAACGCCACATGTTTTCGCACGAGGCTACGCCCTCGTTGATGGCGCGAGCCCCCTGGCTTCCGCCGAGTATCAAGACGAGGGGCTTGGCCGGGTCGTAGCCCAGGGCGATTTTGGCCTCAGCACGCAACGCGTCGGTGGTGGGCGTATGGGCCAGAGTGGCGAGGTCAGGCCGAACGGGGTTGCCGGTAAAGCGAATGCGGTCGGCGGGGAAGGCCGATTCCATGCCGGGGTAGGCAACGCAGATGGCTCCGGCCTTTTTGCTCAGCCAACGGTTGGTCCAGCCCGCAAAGCTGTTTTGTTCTTGGATTAGGGTCGGAATACCCATACGCTGGGCGACCCAAAGGGTGGGTCCGCTCACGTAACCGCCGGTGCCGATGACCAAGTGCGGACGCTCGCGCTCCATAATGGCCCGCACGCGCCGCAGGCTGGACCAAATTTTAGCGGGCAAACTGAGGTTGGCGAGCAGTTTTTTGCGCTGGAATCCGGCGATGCGAATGCCTTCAATGGGAAAGCCCGCCGCGGGAACGCGTTCCATTTCCATGCGGCCTTCGGCCCCCACAAAGAGGATGCGCGACTGCGGGTAGCGCGACTGAATTTCGCGGGCGATGCTGACGGCCGGAAAAATGTGTCCGCCGGTTCCGCCGCCAGAGATGATGATGCGCAGTTGTTCCGCCATGGGGTCTTAGGTGCTAGGCTTTGCGGTTGGGTTCAGGTGCTTCGTTCCAGTCGTTGGCGAGGGCGTCAGCGAGTTCAGGGTCGACATTTTGGCCGTCGCCCTTGCCTCGGCTCACGGCAATAACCATGGCCAAAGCGGCGCTGGTGATGACCAACGAGGTTCCGCCCGCGCTCACGAGCGGCAGGGTTTGGCCGGTGACGGGAAAAAGTCCGGTGGCTACGGCCATGTTGATGAATGCTTGAAGTACGATAGCGTACCCAATGCCCAAGGCGAGGAGCTTGCCAAACAAGTCTTTGGCCCGCTTGGCAACCCGCACGACCGAGAAGAGCAGCCAGACGTACATGGCCAAGATCACGGTTCCGCCCACGAGACCGTACTCTTCGACGATCAGGGCATACACGAAGTCAGAATTGTTTTGGGGCAAAAAGTGCTTGTAGAGCCCAGCCCCCGGGCCCTGGCCGAAAATCCCGCCTTCGGCGATCGCGCTTTGGGCGGTGGTGGTTTGGTAGGTGTCGTCTTCGGTTCCGCCGCCGGCAAAGGTCTCGATGCGCGACTTCCACGTTTGTACGCGGTTGGGCATGAGGTCGGGCGCGATGAGCACCGCCGAAACAAACAGGGCGAGAAATCCCGCACCGATTCCGGCGATACCGAGCAGGTAGCGAAACGGGTATCCGCCCAAGGCGAGCACCACGCTGGCGTTTAAGAACACCAGGGCGGCAGTCGAAAAGTTGGCAGGCAAAATGAGCCCTACGGTCAAGAAAATGGCCCAAAGCACCTTGCGGAACGACTGCCAAAAGGTCCATTCCTCCTTGCGTTTGGCCAGCTGCCGCGCGACGAACATGATGAGGACCACGTTGGCCATGGCGCTCGTTTGAAACGAAATTCCGAAGATGTTGAGCCAGCGGCTCGCGTTAGCGCCGCCAATGGTCCGCCCCTGGGCGAGCGTGAGGGCCAAAAGGCCGATGCTCAGCACCATCAGGAGGCCAGCAAGGCTGCCGAAGAATCGGTAGGGGGTGCGGTGAACCACAAAGGCGACCACCCAGCTGAGCACCACGTAGGCGAAGTAGCTGAAGGCGCCGCCGCCGCTGTACACGGGCAGCAGCGAAAAAAGCGAAAGCAGGATCAGGCTCACCCAAACCTGGGTGCTGCCCTGAAAGTACGTGCTAAAGCCTTGGTGCTCCATGGATTACAGGGTGCGTACGCAGGTTTTGAATTGGCGTCCGCGGTCTTCGTAGTTCTGAAACAGGTCGAAGCTGGCGCAGCAGGGGCTTAGCAGTACCGTGTCGCCTTTGCTCGCGAGCTGGTAGGCGGTGCGCACGGCCTGCTCCATACTTGCGGTTTCGGCCAAGAAGTGCACGCGACCTTCAAAGGCTTCGACGATTTTTCGGTTGTCGGTGCCCATTGCCACAATGGCTTTGACCTTTTTCTCGACGAGGCGGAACAGTTCGCTGTAGTCGTTGCCCTTGTCGACGCCGCCGAGGATCAGCACGGTGGGCGTGGTCATGCTCTCCAGCGCGTAGTACGTCGAGTTGACGTTGGTCGCTTTGGAGTCGTTGATGAAATGGATTCCTGCCACGTGCGCCACTGATTCCATGCGGTGCTCGAGGCCCTCAAAGTGCGCCAAGGACTCGCGGATGGCTTCGTCGCGCACCTGGAGCAGTCGGGCAGAAAGGCCCGCAGCGAGGGCATTAAACGTGTTGTGCTTGCCTTGAAGGGCGAGTTCATCAATAGTCATGTCGGAGTGGGCAGTGCGAATGAGGTACTTGGGAGGGATTGGGGCGGCACCTTGAACCGGAAGTACAGCCGGTTCTGAGGTGTAGATGGGGTAAAGGCTAGCGGCTACGCGCTCGAGGTAGCGGCGGCTGACAGGGTCTTCGCCATAAAAAACAAAGGCGTCTTCGGCCCCTTGGTGCTGGGCAATGGCAAACTTGGTCTCGGCGTAGGCCTCAAGGCTTCCGTAGCGGTCCAAGTGGTCGGGCGTAATGTTGGTGAGCACCGCCACGTCGGGCTTGAAGCTCGGGCAGTCCTCGAGCTGGTAGCTCGAAACCTCGAGCACGTAGATGTCGGCGTCTGCATCGAGAAGCAGACGGCCTGCGCCCACCCCGATGTTGCCGCCCACCTGAACGTTGGCGCCTGCTTGCTTCAAAATGTGTCCGAGCCAGCTGGTCGTCGTGGTCTTGCCGTTGCTGCCGGTAATGGCCGCAATTTTGGCGTGGGCGGGGCAGTTGCGGTAGAACCACTCGATGTCGGACCAAATCGGAATTCCGGCCTCCTTCAGGGCTACGACGGTGGGGTGGCTGGGCGGAATTCCCGGGCTTTTCACGACGGCCTCGGCTCGGAGCAGCTGCTCTAGGCTGTGCTGCCCTTCTTCAAACGGAACGCCGGCCGCCTCCAATTCAGCCCGGAAGCCTGGGCCCAGGGACTTTCCCTCGCTAAGGAACACGTCGACGCCGCGGTGGGCCGCCAAAAGGGCCGCACCGATTCCGCTCTCGCCGCCGCCGAGCACGGCAATTTTATGGGGTAGGGGAGCACGCACGGGACTAGCGGAGTTTTAGCGTGATCAACGTGAAGATGGCCAAGAAGATGCCCGAAATCCAGAAGCGCGTCACGATTTTGGACTCGTGAAGGCCCTTTTTCTGGTAGTGGTGGTGCAGCGGCGACATCAAGAAGATGCGGCGGCCCTCGCCGAACTTCTTTTTGGTGTACTTGAAGTAGGCGACCTGCAGCACCACGCTGAGGTTTTCAACCAAAAACACGCCGGCCAGAATCGGAATCAGGAGTTCTTTGCGGATCGCCAGCGCAAACACCGCAATGATGGCGCCGATCGAAAGGCTGCCGGTGTCGCCCATAAACACTTGAGCCGGGTAGGTATTGTACCACAAAAAGCCGATGGCGGCTCCCAAGAAGGCCGCGGCAAACACGATCATTTCGCCCGACATCGGGATGTACATGATGTCGAGGTAGCTGGCGAACACCACCGATCCGCTCACGTAGGCCAAGATTGCGAGGGTGAAAGCGATGATGGCGGATGTCCCGCCCGCCAGGCCGTCAAGGCCGTCGGTCAAGTTGGCGCCGTTGCTGACCGCCGTAATGATGAAGATTACGATCGGAATGAAGAGCAGCCACGCCCACTCGGTTTGAGCGTCGGTCCAAAATACCAAGTCGGCGTAGTCAAACGTCGAGTCTTTGATGAACGGAATCGTGGTTTTCAGGTGCTGCTCGGCGGGGCCAAACGTCGGTTTGCCACCGCCCACTTCGCCGTACAGTTCGTCGAGCGCGGTCGCCGGAAGCTCTTCTTTCATCCGTACGTCGGGGTGAAAAGCCAGTACCGCACCAACCACAAGGCCTAGCGTGACTTGTCCGATGACTTTGAAGATGCCCCGCAAACCCTGCTTGTTTTTGCGAAACACCTTGATGTAGTCGTCTGCGAAGCCAATGGCACCCATCCACACCGTGGTAAGCAATAATAACTGGATGTAAATGTTTGATAAGTTTGCCACGAGTAGGACGGGAATGACGATGGCCGCCAAAATGATAAGCCCGCCCATGGTCGGAGTACCTGCTTTGCTGAGCTGGCCTTCGAGTCCGAGGTCGCGCACCGTTTCGCCGACCTGAAGCCTACGAAGCAGTTTGATTAAACGCCCCCCAAATGCCAGGCTAATAGTCAGGGAGAGCAAAATGGCTAAAGCCGCCCGAAACGTCAGGTAGCTGAACAGCCCTGCGCCGGGAAGATCGTAGGGCTTGAGAAGGTCAAATAGCGCGTACAGCATGGCTTACAAATCGTTAAACTGAGCTTTTAGGACGGCCACATCGTCAAACGGATGCCTGACGCCGGCAACTTCTTGGTAGGTCTCGTGGCCCTTGCCCGCGACGAGAACCACGTCGCCCGGCTGCGCCAACTGCACTGCGAGCTTGATCGCCTGAGCGCGGTCAATGATTCGCAGCGTGCGGCGCTTCTGGACCGGATCGAGCCCGGCTTCCATATCGTCCAAAATCGCCTCTGGATCTTCGCTGCGCGGATTGTCGCTGGTCAAAATCGCCTTCGTGCTGCGGTCCGCGGCAATGCGGGCCATCTCGGGGCGCTTGCTCCGGTCGCGGTCCCCGCCGCATCCTACCACCGTAATAATTTGCTGGGCCCCTTGATTCAGCTCCTGCAGCGTCTTGAGCACGTTTTCGAGCGCGTCGGGCGTGTGCGCATAATCCACAATGCCCATGCGGTTGTCGGGTCCGCCCACCTTTTGAAAGCGACCGTCAACGCTGCGCACCGCACTCAGCGCCTGAAGCGCCTCGTCGGCCGGAACCCCAAGCTCCACCGCCACCCCGTACATCGCCGCCATATTGTAGGCATTGAACGTGCCGATGAGCTGCGACCAGCACTCGCGCTGGTTGACGCTGAGCAGCGTGCCTTGGAGGTGCGACTCCAAAATTTTCACCTTGACGTCGGCCGGACGCTTGAGCGCATAGGTCAGCTTGCGGGCCGTACAATCGAGCAGCATCGTTTCGCCGTGCTTGTCGTCGGAATTCACCAGCGCAAAGGCGTCAGAATCCAAACCGTCGAACAGCATCTTTTTGGCGGCGACGTAGTGGTCCATCGTGCCGTGGTAGTCAAGGTGGTCGTGCGAAATGTTGGTGAACACCGCCCCCGCGAACCGCAGTCCTGTTACGCGGTGCTGCACCAGTCCATGCGAACTCACTTCCATGAATACCACTTTGCATCCGGCCTCGCGCATTCGCGCAAGATGCCCCTGAAGCACCCACGCGTCGGGCGTGGTGTGGGTGGCGGGCTCCTCGGTGGTGTGCACGCAAACCTTAACCGTGCTGATCAGGCCGGTCCGCACACCACGGTTTTGAAGCATGTGGTAGAGCAGTGTGGCTGTAGTCGTCTTGCCGTTGGTGCCCGTAACGCCGACCACCTGCATGTCGTGGCTGGGCTGATCAAACCATGAACACGCCATTAGCGCATAGGCTTCAGCGCTGTTGGTTACCACCACCCAAGTGGCGCTTGGCGAAGGTGCAGCGGGAAGCGACTCTACCACGAGCACCTTGGCTCCAGCGGCGAGGGCTTGCTCCAGGTAGCTGTGGCCGTCGGAATGCGTTCCGCGCACCGCTACAAACATGCTGTCTGGGCGGACCTTGCGGCTGTCGGTCGTCACCGACTCCACGGCGATGTTGGTGCTGCCCTGAACGTCGATCAGGCGCACCCCATAAAGCAGGTTTTTGAGCAGCTTCATCCTAAAATCAGCGTAATCGATTTGCGTGCGCCGCCAGGCACCCAGCTGCGCACGCGGCCGTTACCCTTGGTTTGCACGGAATACCCGTAGCGCTCCAGCAAGTGCAGGGCGTCGGTGGCCTTCCAGCCCGTCCAGTTGGGCATGCTGCCGCGCTCGAGCGCTGCCTCGGCCTCGGCCCAGCGTTTTTCGGCGCTGGCCTCCTGCTTGCGGGCGGCCGTTTCGAGCCCGTCGCTCCAGTATCCGCGCGGAGGCGTGCGGTCGTCGGGAATAAAGCGCGTAATCCCCAAAGCAATGTCTTGGAACACCGGCGCCGCGACGATGTTGGCGTAGTAGCCCATGCTCTTAATCGGTCGGGCAATCACCACCACACAGGAGTACTTGGGATTGTCCGCCGGAAAATACCCGGCAAACGTTGCCTGGTAGCCCATATTGGCCGGATTCCAGTACTCCAGCTGGCAGGTGCCGGTCTTGCCCGCGAGCTTGAGCGAGTCCAACTTGATGTTGGCCGCAGTGCCGCGAATCACCACTTTTTCCATCAAATCCCGCACCTTCATCACGTTTTCTTTCGACGCAATGCTGCTGCGGATGTAGTCCAATTCCGACTCGGCCACTACTTGACCGCGGTCCAGCGTGCGCTCCCACAGCCTCGGACGCACCATCTTTCCGTCGTTGGCCAGGGCGTTGTAGAAGGCCAGCGTTTGCAGGGGCGTACACTGCACGCCATACCCGAACATCATCCAGGGCAGCGTAGTGCCTGACCAGCGCGCGCTTTGGGGATTGGGAATGAACGGGGCACTCTCGCCGTTGACTTCAATACCTGTTTTTTCGCCGAGCCCCATTTGGTAGAGGCGGTCGACGAACTCTTGCGGTTCGGCGGCATACTTCGGGTAAATGGCCTTAACTACCCCGGTATTGCTCGAAACCTCGAGGGCACGCCCTAGCGAAATCACGCCATAGCCCCCCTTGTGCGAATCGTTGACCTTTTTGCCGTGCACCACATAAACCCCACCGTCGGTATCGACCTTGGTGGCGGTGTCGACAATGCCGTCTTCGAGGGCGGCGAGGAGCGCGGCAAACTTAAACGTGGACCCCGGTTCGGTGCGTTCCCACACGGCGTAGTTGCGGAGCTCCGTGTACACCGAATCGTCTTTTTCGCGACCCAAATTGACCATGGCGCGGATTTTTCCGGTTGCGACCTCCATCACAATGACGCTTCCGTGGTCCGCCTGAAACTGCTCGAGTCGTTGGAGTAGGGCGCGGTGGGCGATGTCTTGGATGCGCGTGTCCAGCGTGATTTCGATGTCGGCTCCGTCTCGCGGATCCACCTCAAATTCCGCTTCCAAGGGCTTCCACTGGCCTTTGCCAAAGTGCTGCATCCAGCGTAGGCCGTTTTGGCCGCCGAGCACCTCGTTAAACGTGGCCTCGAGCCCGGCCTTGGCGTCGGGCCGCCAGTACCCAATCGTGCGCTGGGCTAGCATGCCCATCGGCATCAGACGGGTGTACCGCTCTTCGGCAATCAGTCCGCTTTTAAAGGGGCCGCCTTCAAAAAGTGGTAGGTCGCGCACCTTGCGGTACAGGCTAAAACTCAAGTTTTTGGCGAGGAACGCGTAGCGCTTGCCTTCGCGGTGCTGTTCGCGCAGGTAGGTCAACCACTCCGACGCGCTGCGTTCGGGAAGTAGCCGGTGCAGGCCCAGCACCGTTTTTTGAATGCGCTCGTCGAATCGCTCTTGGTCGACGATCGACGCGTCCCAACGCAGCTCATACACTGGCATCGAGGTCGCCAGCAGCTGGCCATCTGCTGAATAAATGTTGCCGCGGCTGGCCGGAACCTCGCGCTGCTGGACTACGCGTTCGCGCCCCTCCGCTCGGAGTGCCTCGCCGTCGCGAAGCGATACGACATACAGCTTCACGAGTACCGCCGTCGCGAATAGCGCCAAGATCGCCGTAAGCCCGGCGACCCAGCGCGAATTCAGGCGTTCAGGGTCATTCGGTGTCATCCTTCGGAATCGTTATGCGTTCAGGGGCTTTAGTCGGTGGCACCAAGCCCATCAGCTGCGCGCGTTCGCGCACCGAACTTTCGGTGCCCAAGCGCATCAGCGTCGACTTGGCCTCGAGGTACTCTGACTTGATTTCACTCAGTTCGGCCGACCGCTCGCTGATCGTGCGCGCGTTTTGCTCGGTCCTGTGCGCCAAAAAGATGGCGACCATTCCCAGAGCGCTGAGGTAGGCGACAAACGGCAGGTTGCGGACCACATAGGGGTGGCCCAAAAAACTCCCTCGGAGTACGGAAGTGACGTTGACGCGCGGCGTGGGCTCAGCCATGATTTGGGGCTGTTTTTTCGGCAGCGCGGAGCCGCGCCGAGCGCGACCGCGGATTGCGTTCGAGTTCGTCGGGGCTGGCGCTGACCGGCTTGCGGGTAATTAACGAAAACGGAACCAGGCGGCGCCCGAAGTCGTCGCGGTCGGCCTCGCCGTCGAGGCGGCCTTCGCGCATTAAATTTTTGACGCGCCGGTCTTCGAGGCTGTGGTAGCTCATCACCACCAGGCGTCCGCCGGGCGCCAGTACGTCGACGCAGTCCGTCAAAAAGCAATCGAGCACGTCCATTTCGCGATTTACGGCAATGCGAATCGCCTGAAACACGCGGGCGGGAAGCTTGGCATTGCGGCCACGCTGGCTGAACGGTTCTAGCACGGCTTTGAGCTGGGTCGTCGTGGCGATCGGAAGCGCGCGCACGATTGCCGCAGCCACTGCCGCGGGGCGCTCCACGTCACCAAACTCAGCAAGCACCTTGCGGAGTTCCAGTTCGCCCACCTCGTTAAGCCATTCGCTCGCGGGCTGGCCGGCTTCGGGGTTCATGCGCATGTCGAGCGGACCGTCGAACTTGTGGGCAAATCCGCGCTCGGGCACATCGAGCTGGTGGCTACTCACCCCGAGGTCGGCTAAAATTCCGTCTACCTGCGCCACGCGGTGCAGCTTTAAAAAGCGCTTTAGGTGCTCAAAGTTGTGCGGAACCAGCGTATACCGCGAATCGCTCAGGGCGTTGGCCTGGGCATCGGGATCTTGATCAAACGCTATGAGTCGCCCGTTGGGACCAAGCTGCTCGAGAATCGCCCGACTGTGGCCGCCGCCGCCAAAGGTGGCGTCGACGTAGGTCCCGTTGGGACGGAGGTTAAGAAAGTGAAGGCATTCGGCGAGTAAAACGGGGCTATGGTAGCTCATGGTCCCCATTTTGGCCGCCCATCACATCTTCGGCCAGCTGAGCGAAGTCAAGGTCCGAAGGATTAACTGCCGCTTCGTAGGCCGAGCGGCTCCAAATTTCTACGCCCAGCGGCGTGCCCGAAAAAACCAATTCCCGCTCAAGGCGGGCAAAGGCCGCGAGGTCTTTCGCGATCAGGATGCGGCCCGAACCGTCGAGCTCAACCATCTTGACGCCGGCGTGAAAAAGGCGCACGAAGTCGGCATTCTTCTTCACAAAGCGGTTCAGCTTGCCAATCTTCTCTGAAATTCCGCGCCACTGCTCCATGGTGTGCAGCTCGAGGCAGGGACTAAATACGCTGCGCTTGAGCACAAAACCCTCGTGCGCAGCCGAATCCAGCTGGCGTTTGAGCCCAGCCGGAAGCAGAACGCGCCCTTTGGCGTCCATGCTGCATTCGTATACCCCGAGTACGGATTTCATGTGGTTTGTGCGGTAGTGGTATCAAAAGTACCCAGACTCTCCCACAAACACCCACTTTCTCCCACAATTGTGAATAACTTTTTGATTTTCGTTCTAAACCGCAGTTTTTCAGTGATTTAAACATTTGTCGTGCGCCTCCATTGAGCGCGGACGGGTTCAACCGAAACGGGCTGTTGGACTGCTGGGGTAGGGCGCTTGTTCGCGGCCTTTTCGCTTCATGGCTCCGAGGATTCCGTATCTTTGCCGAATTCCTAATACGCGCCTATGTCGACGCTCATACAAGACGGACCCTACGAATACCTCTCTGAAGGCTCAGGTACCCCCATCATTTTCCTTCACGGACTCATGGGCACCCTAAGCAACTTCCAAAACCAAATTGACTATTTCAGTCAGAAGGGGTACGAAACGGTGGTTCCGCTCTTGCCTTTGTACAGCATGCCGCTGCCGACCACGTCGGTGACGAGCCTGACCAAATTTCTCAAGAAGTTTGTCGACCACCGCGGCTACGGCAAGGTGGTGCTCGTAGGCAACAGTTTGGGCGGACACATTGCGCTGCTCTTCCAAAAACTCTTCCCTGAGCGGGTGGCCGGCATCGTGCTCGCCGGCTCGAGCGGACTCTACGAGTCGGCCATGGGTAACAGCTACCCGCGGCGCGGAGAC
This sequence comes from Bacteroidota bacterium, assembly GCA_016868755.1. Classification (GTDB taxonomy): domain Bacteria; phylum Bacteroidota; class Bacteroidia; order Flavobacteriales; family Schleiferiaceae; genus TMED14. Next base: position 34,506 of record VGFU01000011.1, read on the forward strand.
CGCAACTACATCGCTGAGCGGGTGCGCGACGTCTTCGCCGTGAAAGAAGTGGCGACCGACGAGCTAATCGACCAAGTGTTTGACACGGTCAACGACCGCATGAAGGCGATCAAGACCTTGGCAATCTCAAAGTCCGCGATTCGCCACAACATGACCGAGGACATTAAAAAATTTGACGTACCCGTGTGTCTTGTGTGGGGCCGTCAAGACGCGGTTACCCCGCCTGAAGTGGCTGATAAGTTTCACGAACTTCTTCCCAACTCCCAACTGAACTGGATTGACAACTGCGGTCACGCAGCCATGATGGAGCATCCCGAAGAGTTCAATACGATTGTGGCGAAGTGGCTTCAGAGCGCCCAGATCGGCTAAGCCTTCACGCAGAATTCGTTCTGTCTTCGCCCAAAGTTGAGGACTGTCCCGTCTGGGACCTTCCCGAATACGCCTTTATCGGACGATCCAACGTCGGCAAGTCGTCGCTGATCAACCGCCTTGTGGGCAAAAAAGACTTGGCCAAAACGTCGGGCCGTCCCGGCAAAACCCAGCTGATCAACTTGTTCAAAATTGACCGCGGAACCTGGGTCCTCGCCGACCTACCGGGCTACGGGTACGCCAAAGTGAGCAAGACCCAGCGGGCGACGTTCAGTACCATGATTGGTCGCTACGTGCGCGAACGCAAAAACCTGGCACTCGTGTTTGTGCTGATAGACAGCCGCCTCGAGCCCCAGCAGGTTGACCTCGACTTCCTCAAGCAGTTAGGGTCGTGGCGCGTTCCGTTTTCGCTCGTGTTTACCAAGGCAGACAAGGTTTCGGGCTCCGTGCTCATGAAAAACCGAGCCGCCTTCGAGAAGGCTTTTCTTCAGGACTGGTCCGAGCTACCCCCGTACTTTCAAACGAGTGCCGAAACGGGCTACGGCCGCGACAAACTCCTGGCCTACATCGAGTCGGTAAACGCCGAACTCAGCGGGCAGGGTCCATCAGCTTAAGCCGTTCGGCAAAGTGCCGCGCAAAGGCGCGCAGGTCTTCAGCTGCCTCCGCTTCGCTGGTAGCGCGCTCCAGCCCGTCGGCAAGAGCCAACAGCGTTTGGTGGTACATTTTCTTCATGTGGTCCACGCGCATGTCCTTGGTCCACAGATCGATGCGCAGCAACTCTTCGGCTTTTTCGTCCCAAACCGAAAGCATAACAGCTGGGGTCTCCGACTGATCCACCCCGCCGTCGGGAGCGGACCACTGAATGCGCTCGGGAACGCGGTTTTCGTCGAGCTCGACGTCGAGGAGAATCGTTGATTTCATGGTCGAAAGTTTGCTTGCTGAAGGAGCTCGGCGCTCTTGGGGCTGGATTCCAGCACCTCCCAGAGGCTGAGTTCCGGATGTTCCTTCCAGTAGGCCTGCATGATGCGCCACCCAAACCAGGCGCCGATTTGTCCGGGTATTTCTTGGTCGCGTTCGCTACCGAGCTTACTGAACGGTGCCACCTCGATCAACTTGCGCTTGAGGTCGGCTCGGCTGTCGAACAGCCAGCGTTCGCGGACTAAGGTTTCCCAAAGGGCCCGCTCGTTGGACGCAGCAAACTCGCGCTGCTCGGCGGTGTAGGTGAGGTAGCGGTAAACGTCTTCTTCGCCCAGCAACGTTTGGATGAACAGCAGCTGCTTGCCTTTTCGGAGCATCTCGTCCAGCAAAAGTCCGCCCCCTGTTGAGGCCGGTTCGTACAGGGCCGCCGCGAGTGCCGAATAAATGCGGTGCGGATCGTGACGCTGCCTGAGGTACGCCGACTCCTCGGCATAGAGCGGATGGTCCGCGCCCAAAAACCGGTCCCAGGCCACAAAAAGGGCCCCGTTGGCCCTCAGCACGTCGAATTCTTCGGCGCGCGACACGTAGGTGTAAATGCGCAGGCCCGTCGGCTGTCCCTGAAGCCCGTCGACTCGGTCGAGCATCTTCGTAACGATGGCGTCAAAATCAGCTAAGGGCGGGCGTACCATCTTGGCGTCGGTCCACAAGGCACGCACGCCTTCGTCGAGCAAGTACGGCGGAAGGTTCTCGCGCCAAAGCGGTTCAAAAACCAGCGGATGCCGCGGAGCCATTTCTTCGAGTCGCGTGCCCAGGGCCGCAGAATCGAGCCCCAGAACGGAGTCCGCAAAATGCACGATGCGCAGCGGGTCCCGTTCCGCAAGCACCGCCGACTGCGCTTGGGCCTCGGCTTCGTCGCCTGCAGCCACCCACGGATCGTTTTGGCAGGCCACCGCCCCTATTAGGACGGCCGCGATGAACAAAAGACCTAATTTTGGCGTCCTATTAACCATACCCCAAAGGTACTCTCGTGAACGCCGCTGCCGTTACCCTACAAATCGTCGATTGGCTCCGCACCTACGCGGACGCGGCCCGCGCGCGCGGATTCGCCGTGGGGGTTTCGGGCGGAATCGATTCGGCCGTTACCGCCGCCCTTTGCGCCGCCACCGGGCTCGAGGTGCACCTACTTGAGATGCCCATTCACCAAGCGCCCAACCAGGTTTCGCGGGCCCAAGAATGGATGCGCCTGCTGGCGCAGCGCCACGCGGCGGTCTCCGCCCGCCGCGTGGACCTCACGGCCGTCTTCGACGCCCAAGCGGCGGCCCTTGACCTATCGGAGTCCGCCCAGCTAAACCTCGCTCTAGCCAATACCCGAGCCCGACTGCGCATGGCCACCCTCTATGCGGTGGCCCAAAACCATGGCCTGCTGGTCGCCGGAACCGGCAACAAAATTGAAGATTTCGGCGTGGGCTTCTTTACCAAATACGGTGACGGCGGCGTGGACCTCAGCCCCATCGCCGACCTCTACAAATCTCAGGTTTACGAACTTGGGCGCCACCTCGGGGTGCCCCAGTCCATCCTTGATGCGCCGCCGACCGACGGACTCTGGAGCGACGGGCGCACCGACGAAGACCAACTCGGAGCCACCTACGCCGAACTCGAATCCGCCATGGAATTCGCCCACCTTCACCACTGGTCGCCCGAATCAACCAACGACGACCGCCGTTGGGCCGACGACCTCGGCCTAACCGATCGCCCACTCGAGGTCTTTACCATCTTCGCCCGCTTTCACCGCGCCAACCTGCACAAAATGCGGCCGATTCCGGTGTGTGCGGTTTCAGCTAGCAACTAGCAGCTAACAGCTACTTGCCCAACGGCAACGGATCCCCCGTCGCGCTTGACGGCAAGGCGATGCCAAGCAGCATCGACCAGGTTGGGGCAATGTCGCGCGGGTGCACGCGCTCCCAGCGCTGCGCGTTGGGGGCAATCCCCGGCCCCATGAAGACGATGGGCACGTGCGTGTCGTAGGCATGGCCCGATCCGTGGGTACATCCGTCCGTTCCGTAGTCCATGTGGCCCGACTTGAGCTCATAAAAGACTTGGCCGCTGCGCGCGTCAAAGGCGTTGCGGCGCATTGAGGCCTTTTCGTCGCAGGAATTGCGGACCTCCTCGGCCGTCCACGCCATTTGCACCGCGGGGTGCTTCATGATGGCGTCGCGCACCAACTCCCAGTCGTCGTCGTCGGTGCTTTTGAGGTGAATTTGGTCGTTGCCGATGTGCAAAATCCCGGGTTCGCTTAAGGTCAGCCCCGAAATCAGTGCGCCGAACTGCGACTCGAGCTCGTTGCCCGACCAACTGCGTACCGCAAAACCGTCGAGGGTTGCCTGGTTGGAGTTGTCGCAGGACCCGTGGTCCGCGGTCAGTGAAACGTAGTAGTTTCCGCGTCCGAGTCGGGCGTCTAAGGCGTCAAAAAGCTGGCCGAGCTGCAGGTCAAGGCGCAGGTAGACGTCCATGAGCTCTTGCGCGCGCGGTCCCATCAGGTGGCCCAGGTGGTCTGGCGTCGAAAACGAAATGGCCAATACATCGGTGTGGGTTCCGCGCCCCAAATTCTCGGCGTCGACGGCGGCCAGGGCCACGTCGATGAGGATCTGGTTGCCGTGGGGCGTGTAGCGAATCAGCCCGGGATTGCCCGCGCCGAGGGCCGCCAGATCGTAGGGGAACGAACCCGTCGAAGCTCCGCGGAGCTTGCCTTCAAAGGGGCGCTCGTCGGGCCCGGTAAACGACGCATACACCGACGGAGCCATCAGGCGGTCCCACGACCCCTTAAGGTAGCTGGCGGGGCTGTGCGCCGCGTTAAACGCTTGAATCCACGCCGGAAGCTCTGAAGCGTAGTGCGACGACGTCACAAAACCTTGCTTGTCGTCCATCCAAAAGGCTCCGTCGCCGTAGTGGCCAGCGGCGGTTATGGCTCCGCGGTCCTTCAGCGAAAAGCCATACACCCGGGCGGCTCCCACGCTGGTCCACTCGAGCTCGTCGGTCCAGGTCGTGGAGCGAATGTTTTTGGGGCTGCGCTTGTCGGCTTCGCGGGTGCTCCCCACGGGCTGCACGTCAAGGTCTTCGACGCAGTAGACCGTGCGGCCCAGGGCGGCGTCGTACCAGTCGTTGGCGATGATGCCGTGGTTCGAAGGGTCTGTTCCCGTGTACACCACCGCGTGACCTGGGCCGGTGTAGGTCGGCGTGTGGGTGTAGTGGGCGTTGCGGAACACCTGACCTTCGGTCACGAGGCGCTTAAATCCGCCTGTGTACAGTGGCGCAAAGCGGGTCAGGTAGTCGGCCCGCATTTGGTCCACGACAATCGACACGGCCAACTTGGGCTTGGCAGACGCCGAGGATTTTTTAGGCTGGGCCTTCGCCGTAGCGGTAACCAGCAGCAGGGCCAAAGCGGCAAGAAGGGTACGCATCATACCCCCAAAGTTAGGCTACGCTTCTTTGGCGGCTGTTTTGGCTGCGTTAAATCGGTCCTGGGCCTCTGCCCACACCTCAAACTGGGCGTGCACTGCGTGCTGCAGCTCTTCGTAGTTCGTGAAAAATGCGGCATCCATGCTGCGCTCCTTAAACACCTCGGGGTTGGCCACCTCGGCGTCCATGGCGTCGAGGGCCGCTTGAGCATCCTCGTAGGCCTTTTCGGCGGCTTCCATCGCCTTTTGTGCGGAGCGGAGTTCCGATTCGAGGCGTTTTTGCTCTTCGCGGCTTCGCTTTACCTCTGCTTTGGGTGCGGAGGTGGCCGCCTGGGCCACCGCAGCGGCCTTTTGGGCTCCGGCTACTTCCATGGCGCGAAGCGATTCCACCTTGCGCTGCTCGAGGAAGTACTCAATTCCGCCCAAATAGGGTTTGATTTTGCCGTCGCGGAACTCAAATGTCAGATTGCACAGACCCTCCATGAACTCGCGGTCGTGCGACACCACAATCAGGGTGCCGTCGTACTGCAGCAGGGCCTGCTTCAGCACGTCTTTGGCGGCCATGTCCAGGTGGTTCGTCGGTTCGTCAAGCACCAGCAGGTTGATGGGGTTCAGCATCAGCTGGCAGAGCGCGAGCCGTCCGCGTTCGCCGCCCGAAAGCACGCGCACTTTTTTCTCTACGTCGTCGCCAGCAAACATGAAGTTGCCCAGCAGCTTGCGCGCGTTTTTGCGAATCTCGTCGGGCGCGGCGTCTTCGATGGTCTCAAGCACCGTCTTGGTTCCGTCGAGTACCTCAGCTTGGTTTTGGGCGTAGTAGCCCAGCTGAACCTGATGGCCCCACTCAATTTTGCCTTCGTAGGCGAGGGCCTCGGTCAAAATCTTGACCAACGTGGACTTGCCCTGGCCGTTTTGGCCGACGAACGCGATTTTTTGGCCGCGTACAAATTCCAGATCGAGTCCGCGCAGCACGTGCTTGGGGCCGTAGTGCTTGTGGATTCCGTGCAAGCGCGCCATGATTTTGCCCGAGTGGGGCGCGGGCGGAAACTTAAAGCGCATCTGCCGCGTGTCCTCGTCGTCGACCTCGATGACTTCGATTCGGTCCAGCTTCTTTATCAGGGACTGGGCAAACGACGCCTTGCTCGCTTTGGCGCGGAACCGGTCGACCAGTTCTTGGGTGTGCTTGATTTCTTTGTCTTGGTTGGCCTTGGCCTGGCGCTGCTTTTCGCGGATTTCTTCGCGGAGCGTTAAGTACTTAAAGTAGGGAACGTTGTAGTCGTAGCCCTTGCCCAGCACAATCTCGAGGGTGCGGTTGGTCGAGTTATTCAAGAAGGTACGGTCGTGCGAAACGAGGATGATGGCCTGGTTGCTCTCGGCCAAGAACTCTTCGAGCCACAAAATCGATTCGATGTCGAGGTGGTTGGTCGGTTCGTCGAGCAGCAGCACGTCGTGGTGCTGCAGCAGGATTTTGGCGAGCTCGACCCGCATCTGCCATCCGCCCGAAAACGAATTAAGCGGCTGGTGAAAGTCGGTCGATTTAAAGCCGAGGCCCAGAAGCACGCGCTCCAAGTCGGCCTGGTAGGTGTAGCCGCCGATGTGCTGAAACCGCTCCTGCGCGCGGTGAAAGCGGTCCAAAAGCTCCATGTAGGCGTCGCTCTCGTAGTCGGTGCGGATGCCCATTTCGGCGGTCATTGACTCAATTTCAGTCTCGAGGCGCTTGATTTCGGTGAAGCTCGAAGCGGCCTCGTCCCACACGCTAGCAGTGGGAGCCGGGGGCATGTCTTGGGTCAAAAATCCGATGCTGAAGTCGCTCGGATAGCTGATTTTACCTGAATCCGCCCGGTAGCGTCCCGCAATTAGCTTGAGAAGCGTGGATTTTCCGGCACCGTTTCGACCGACGAGGCCGATGCGGTCCCCGGGATTTACCTGAAACGAAATGCCCTTGAACAGGTCCGATCCGCCAAAACTCAGACTAACTTGGTGTACACTCAACATAAGGGTGACAAAAGTACCACGACTACCGGCGTCGCGCGGGGTAAATTTGCGCCGAAGAACTCCCACACCCACAGACCCATGAAGTTGATCGGCAAAGGCAGCAAGCCCTACAGCATTTTAACCGCGAAATGCCCCAAATGCCACGAGGGCGAAATGTTTGTCGACCCCAATCCCTACCACCTGCGTACCATGGACCAAATACATGCCTCCTGCAGCGTGTGCGGCCAAGACTACGAGCCGGAGCCCAATTTCTACTACGGCGCCATGTACGTTTCTTATGCCTACACGGTGGCGTTGTTTGTCGCCGTCTACCTAATTTGCGGGGTTTGGATTGGTCTGGCCATGTGGACCACGGTGGGCATTCTTGCGGCGACTCTCGTGGCGCTGGGACCCTGGCTCTTTCGCATCGCCCGGGTGACCTACCTCAACTTTTTTGTCTCGTTTGACCCCAAGGCCAAAGGCTAACGGTCGAAGGCGGACCACAGCTCACTCGCGAGGAGCGGAGCATGCAAGGTTCCGCGCGAGCCGAGCCCATTAAGCAATCCGAGCCCGACATGTTCGGGGTGCCAGCCCCATCGGGGCCGTCGGTCGCTGGTCGTCGGACGAATGCCGGTCCACGCGCTGTGCACGGTCACCTCGGACTGGATCCAAGCCCGCGCCGAATCCAGGAGCTCGTCGGTTTGGCTGGCCTGCGGCGAGGGGG
>VGFU01000012.1 GCA_016868755.1 Bacteroidota bacterium
AGCTCTTCAACTGGGCTGCGCGCAAAATGAGCGGAATTTACCTGCACGACTTCAACTGCGGCCTCAAGGCCTACCGCCTCGAGGTGGCGCAGGCGGTCGAGGTTCAGGGCGAAATGCACCGCTACGTTCCCGTCCTTGCCAAGATGCAGGGCTTTACCCGCATCGGCGAAAAAGTTGTGGAGCACCGCGCACGCCCTTACGGCGTGACTAAATTTGGCCTTAACCGCTTCACCAACGGCCTTTTGGACCTGGTGACGCTCAGCATGGTTTCGCGCTTTCGCCGCCGTCCGATGCACTTTTTTGGCACCTGGGGCCTCGCCATGTTCTTCTTCAGCGGCGTGTCGCTGAGCGTCTTGGGCGGACTCAAACTCGCCCGCCTTTGGAGCGGACAACGCCCCGGCCTGATCACCGACGATCCCTGGTTCTTCATCTTTTTGACGGCCATGATCCTGGGGACCCAGCTCTTCGTAACCGGCCTTTTGGCGGAACTCGTGGTGCGCAGCGGCCGCCGCCGTCCCGAGTACGGAATCGCCGAAGAACTGAACCGCCCCCATGACGACTCTAGCGCACGCTGAGGTACTCCGTGGCCTCGAGTTGGAACACTACGGCCCCGCGCGCAGCGCGGAGCCCGAGTTTTCGCTGATCTCACCCACGTTTAAGCGCCCCGACGAGGTGCGCGAGTTCATTTCCAGCGCGGCCCAGCTTGCAGGTGCGCGCGGCCGTTTTGAAGTCATTTTGGCCGACGGAACTCCCGACGACAGCCTTCGCCCCGAGATTCAAGCGGCCGCCGAGGCCGCAGGCCTCGGCGTGACGGTCCTGTACCGTTCCGGGCTCCCCGTGAGCGACGCGCGCAACGCCGCCGCCGCCGCGGCGCGGGCCCCCTGGCTCATCTTCCTGGACTCGGACTGCCTGCTGCCCCACAACTACCTCGACGCGGTGACCCAGGGCCTTGCCCGCGACGCGTGGGACGCCTTCGGCGGCCCAGATGCCGCCCCGTCCGACTTCAGCCCGCTCCAAAAAGCCATCAGCTTCGCCATGACGTCGGTGCTGACCACGGGCGGCATCCGCGGCGGCTCTGCAAAACCCACCGCCACCTACTACCCCCGGGGATTCAACATGGGCATGCGCGCTGAGGCCTTTTGGGCCGTAGGCGGCTACGACACCCAATTCAAGTGCGGAGAAGACGTCGAACTCAGCATTCGGGTGCGGGCGGCAGGCTTCCGCGTGGGCCTCATCCCCGAAGCCGTCGTGTGGCACAAGCGCCGCGCCACCCTCGGTCAGTTTTACCGTCAGGTGCGCCGGTTTGGTTCCGCGCGAATAGCCTTGGCGAAGCGCCACTCCGGGCAAATGAAGCCCACCCACGCCTTTCCGTTCGCCTTCATGCTCGCTTGGATTGCAGCCCTCGCGCTGCACCTCACGGGTCTGTGGATTTGGCCCGTCTACCTCTTTCACGGCTACTTTATCGCCGTATTGGTGCTCAGCAGCATCCAAAACCGCTCCCTCGGAGTAGGTCTGCGCAGCGTCGCCGCCACCGCCGTCATGTTTGCCGGCTACGCCGTGGGCTTTGGCTCGGCGCTGCTGGGGCGGCCATACCGGTAACGAGCAACCAGTAACCAGTAACCTGTAACCAGCAACTGGCAACTAGTAACTGGAAACTAGCAACTAGCTACGAGCAACTAGTAACTAGCAACTAGCTACGAGCAACTAGTACCTAGCAACTAGTTGCTAGCAACCCTTCAATTGCCAAGCGGTAGCCCAGCCAACCGAGGCCGCTGATGGTTCCGCGGGTGTAGGGGGCCAGGAGGGAGGCGCGGCGAAACGATTCGCGGGCGTAGGTGTGGCTGAGGTGCACCTCGATGATGGGGCAGGTGAGGGCCGCCACGGCGTCGCGCAGGGCGACCGAGGTGTGAGTGAAGGCTCCGGGGTTGATTGCAACGGCGTGGTCGGGGCCGTTGTGGGCCGCGAGGTAGGCGCAAAGGGCGCCCTCGTCGTCGGATTGGAACGAGCGAAGCTCGGTTCCGCCAAAGTTGGCATCAAGCCAGGTCTGCAGTACGGGGATTTGGTCCTCGAGCCGCAGGGTGCCGTAGATTTCGGGCTGGCGGGTTCCGAGTTGACCCAAATTAATGCCGTGCACGATGTGAATCACCATGAGGCGAAGGTACGAAGTAGCGGGTACAGGCCTAACTTCGGCCTTGTGAAGTGGGACCTGGCGCTAAAGCAGTTTGACGGTTACCTGAGGCTGGAACGCGGTATGAGCCCCAACACCGTGGCGGCCTACGTGCGCGATGTAGAGGCCTTGGCCTTGTGGTGTGCGGAACGGGACCGCAGTGCGGCCAAGGTTGCGGCCGACGAACTGCGCGAAGCCGTGCGCGAAATGGCCGAAGGCGGACTCAATGCGCGGTCGCAGGCCCGAAGACTTTCGGCGTGGCGCGCCTTTTTTGGATTTGTGCGCGAAGAAGGGCTGCGCGAGGACCAGCCTGCGCTGTCGCTGGATTTGCCTTCGCTGCCCAAGCGCTTGCCGGTGTACCTCACCGAGGAGGAAGTGCGCGACCTTTTTGCGGCCGTCGATCGATCGCAGCCCAGTGCGGAACGCGACGTAGCGGTCTTAGAAGTGCTGTACGGCTGCGGACTTCGGGTGTCTGAGCTCCTTGAGTTGCGGTTGCGCGACGTGCTGGCCGAAGAAGGCTTAATTCGCGTGGTAGGCAAGGGAGATAAAGAACGGGTGGTACCGATTCACGACACGGCCCTCGCGGCGGTGGAGCGCTACCGCAGCACCGAACGCGTGCACGTCGAGCCGAAACGGGGCTACGAAGACTATGTGTTCCTAAACAAACGAGGGCGCAAAATGAGCCGGCAGTGGGTCTTTGTGCGCCTCAAAGAGCTGGCGGCGATCGCCGGAATTCGCAAGGTAATGGGTCCGCACACCCTCAGGCACACGTTTGCGACCCATTTGCTTCACCACGGGGTGGACTTGCGCTTTATTCAGGTAATGCTGGGGCACAGCTCCATCACGACGACTGAAGTCTATGCGCACCTCGACGACCGCATGCTGCGCGAAACGGTGCTTAAGCACCATCCGCGAAACCTGCGCTAAAGGTCGCGGCGGCCACCGCGGGTGGCCCACAAAATAGAGCCTTTGAACACCCCGTATTCGGGCCAGCGCCTGGGGGTGCGGTCGCGGCTCACGGCGTAGCGACTGAACAAGCGGTAAAAATCGAAGTGCGCTTGGACCACGGCCCAGGTGTGCTGGGGCTGGCGTTGGAGCAAAAAACGCAGTCCAGCGGCCCCGTCGAGCAGCAGCCTAAAGCCGACGATGCGCATGGCGCTTAGGGTGGGCGCGTTGCGCACGACCGTGAGTAGGCTGTTGCGCACGTTGAGAAACGTTTTGCGGGGGCTGCCGGCGTTAAGGGTTCCGCCGCCGACGTGGAGCACGGTCGACGTGCTGCAGGCTTCGACCGTCCAGCCGTGGCGGTGCATGCGCCAGCAGAGGTCGATTTCTTCCATGTGGGCAAAAAAGACGGGGTCCAAGCCGCCCACGGCCCAATAGGCCTCGAGGCGCACGGCCAGGCAGGCTCCGCTGGCCCAAAACACGGGCCGGTAGGTCGGCTGGTCGTACTGACCGTGGTCGAGCGCGCAGCGGTCCAGCACGCGTCCGTAGGTAAAAGGAATACCCCAGGTGTCCATGCGCCCGCCCATGGCGCCGGCGTATTCGAATCGGTCGGGTTCCGCGTAGCTGCGCAACTTGGGCTGCAGCGCTCCGAGCCGAGGCTGGGCTGCAAATCGCGCCACCAACGGGTCGAGCCATCCCTCGAGCGGCTCGATGTCGGTATTCATGAGCACCGCGAGGTCGTACCCTTCGAGCTGCAGCAAGCCCTCGTGGTAGCCGCCGGCATATCCTAGGTTTTGTTCCAGCGCAATCACGCGCACCGACGGGTGCTCCGCGGCTAGCCATTCCAGGGTGCCCGCTTCGGTTGAACCGTTGTCCATTACGACCACATCAGCCCCAGCGCTGCGGGCGGTGACCAAGGGCAAAAACTGCTTAAGCCAGTGCAGCCCGTTGTAGTTGAGTAAGGCGACCGCGGTCCGCATTAGTTGTTGCCCCCTGATTGAAAAAACATGTTGTTGTAGATTCGCGAACCAAATTTCTCTCCGTCGTTCGCGCCCGTTTGGTCGAGGTCACCCACGATGTAGCTGCGCTTTTGGAGGGCAATGCGCCAGCGCGGATTCTGAATTTCGCCAATCGCCGACGAGTGAATCAGCTCGTAGTTTCCGCTGGCGAGGTCAAAGTTCCCGAAAATGAACACTTTGTTGATTTGGTAGGGGGCATTGGTCACGTCAAGCGTGTTGTACTGCCACATTTCATAGGGGTAGGCGTCGTTTTCGTAGGGACGGCGTTCGGCCAACGTCGGCGGACCGTACTGCAGGTACACCCGGCCGCGGTCGGTCGCATAGCCCGGAACGGCCTTGCTGCTGAACCGCTTGTTGACCTCGGCTACCCGCTCCGAATAGGCCCCTGCCTGGCTCAAGGCTTCGCCCGGGTAGCGCTTGGTCCAAAACTGCTGCACAAAGCGCCAGCGAAGGCTGTCGGCGGCCGATTCCTGAGCGAGCGACTCGATGCTGATGCGTTCTGTCTGGCTGGCGATGGGGTAGAGGGCGCTAACCGACCGACGTGCGGCTTCGCCTTCGCCCATGAGTTCCACCCAGCGCGGGTCCACCGTAAGGCGAGCGTACTCGTTAGCCTCCCCGGGGTTCCAGCGAAAGAAGCTGATGCTCTGGGTGGGGAACGCCGCCGGATCCATGTCTTGAACCGCCAGCGTGAGCTCGAGCTGGTAGCGTCCAGAGGGCACTTGGCTGAGGTTGAGCCCGCCCTGCAGGGCCTGGACCGATTGGCCGGCCTCAATTTTAATGCGTCCTCCAAGGTCGGCGCGGAGTTCTCCGCGCTCCGCGCTGCGCAGGGCATAGGTGAGCACCGCCTTTTTGCCTGCGGGAATGCGGTAGGCCTCGCTGTAAAAGCGCAGCACGTCGTCGCTGGCCGTGAAAACGTGGTCGCCCCAGTGTAGTAGGGGCCGCACTTCAAGGCCGTAGCGGTTGAATTCCAGACGCTCCGCTTGGGCCGCGCCCACGTGTTCGGCTAAGAGCACGGGGGCGAGCCGCGGCTGCAGTCCGTCGGTGAGCCTAATGCGGCCGCGCAGGGTGTCCCACTTCTCGGGATCGGGCCCCACCGCGACAAAAAGTTGGTACGTCCCCGTGTCGGCTGCGAGGCGAATCATGCTCTGGTAGGTGAGCGGAACATCGGCCGCTGCTCCTTCGTTGGGGGTCGGTGCCGAAAGGGTGATTTTGTCAGCTGCCACGATCTGTTCCCCCCGCTGGAGCCATGCCGCGACCTGCGTTTGGGTGCGGGGCGGACTCTGAACGTAGCACAAAAGGTCCACGTAGGGACCCGTTTGCGGGTGCCAAAGGGGCACGACATCGAGGTTAAACGAGGTGTTTTGCGCGCCTAGCTTGCTGATTGCCAGTAGGCTTATCGCAATGACGTACGCATTTTTTGCAAGGCTTTTTTGCATGCCGTGAAGTTACGTATTTTTGCCCCGGAAGAATGGCAGAGTGGTCGATCGCGGCGGTCTTGAAAACCGTTGACTGTAACAGGTCCGGGGGTTCGAATCCCTCTTCTTCCGCTGGCTCAATCGAGCGACCGCGCCCCCAACTGGGGGCGCTTTTTTTTTAGGCCCCCGGCGATCGAGCCCATTTACTGCTTTAGGGCAACCCAACCCAAGCAAGCCGCTTATCGTTCCTCAACCCGCACGTACCGCGCATAGTCCGTACCCGCGGAATGCTCCGTGGGTCCGCGCTTAACCCACGTCGAGCCGTACTGGGTTAAGGTGTCGGGAAGCACCTCGAGCCAGCCGGCGGCCACCGCCACCACTACCGGCTTGTTGAGCACCTCCTGCAGGTACCGCCGGTCGCGGCAGTGGTCGCCTTCGTGCGGCAATCCCAGCGCCCGAGCCGACAGACCGTCAAGCAGGTAGCTGTTCCAGTAGCTTCCCACAAACCCCACCGAATCTGATTGAGGTTCAAACTCGCGGAGCAGCTCGACCGCCTCAATTCGCGTAAGTCGACCTTTAGCCCCAGTAGCAAATTGCGTGGTGAACGACCAGGCCGCCCATGCCTGAAGCGCCCAAAGTCCGCACAAACCCATCCCGAGGGCAGGTCGCCTAATGTGCCCCCCGTCGCGCACATACGACAGCGCGGCCAACGCCCCCCAACCGTAGGCAGCAGCGAAGTAGCGAAGCGGGAACCCATTGGCGGCATTCCATCCCGAGGCGTGAACTACCGCCCATGAGGCCAGCGTTGCAAATCCCAGCGTGCGGGTGAGGGCCGACGCGTGGATGCGGCGAACCCAGCCCCAGACCGCAATCAGGAATACGGCGACGAGCACTCCCCACCAAAAAACGAGGTTAAACGGTTTGTTTCCGTTCCCCAACAGCGTCGCACTCCATTCAGATACCTGCTGGGCCACCGAAGCGGCGATCTCGTGCGGTTCTGCCAGCAACCGAGCGAATCCCTTTTGGCGCGGAGCCCCCGACTTGGCCGCCCAAAGGCCTAACGCACCGATTAGGCCGCCCACGGCAAACAACCCCGGGTTCTCGCGCCCCCGGCGCCCCAAAAGCCCGCGGTAGAACCAGGCTGCCGGAACGATCAAGGCCACCGAAAGTTCTGAAGCCCAAAGGCTGGCCGCCGCCACAAGCGGTAGCGCCACGGCCCGCAACGGCCCGTACCGCGCCGCGCGCCGCGTGGATTCACCGTCGACCCCAGCAGGCACTGGATTGGCGCGGCGTTCCGCTTCAAGTAGGGCCAGCAACCCCAGACCCAGCAGGAATTGGCCCAGGTAGGGATGGCCAACATTCACCAACTCATAAAACGGATAGGGCGGAAGGGCGAGCGCGCACCACCCCAATCCAGCTAGCAGCACATCGCGCACAAGCCAAGCCCAAAGGAGTCCGCAGCCGACCAAAACCGCCCCCTGAACCCAAACCATGGCGCTAAGGCCGTCGAGTCCCCAGGCGGTTAAGAGCGAGCCCAAAAAGGGCAAGAGGCTTCCCAGGCGGTCCTGGCCCCAGTAGTACGCGTCGCGGCTCCAATCAAAGCGCTCTGCCATAAGCGCGTGAATCGCTTGGTCGGCGTTGAAGTGAGGGGTCGTGGCTACGCTGAAGTGCCCGGCAAAGAGCACGGCCGTTACCACGGTCATACCGGCGGCAACCGCTAGGGGCCACCGTACCGAATGCCCCGTAGGCCTCACAAGCTCGCGGCGTAGGCGGCGAAGCGGTCGAGAATCATCTGCCACCCCATGCGCTGCATGTCGTGCGGATTTTGACGTTCGGGGTCAAAACGCTCGGTTACAAGGCAGGTGCCGTCGCCGCTGTCGCTGAAGTCCACGGTCCAACGTCGGCCGTCGCCCATGGTGAGCGCAAGGTGCTTACCGGGGTCTACTGCCGTGTAGGTTGATTCAAAATCAAAACCAAAAGACCCGTCGCGGGCTTCCATGCGCGAATTAAGGGTTCCGCCCACGCGCAGGTCGTTGCTGCAGCTCGGGCAGCACCAGTCGTCGCCGGCAAAGTTCCACTTCATAATGTGTTCGGGCTCGGTAAATGCGCTCCAGGCCGCGTGGGGGGCGGCCGAAACCGCCGAAGAGACGTCAATCATGCCCTAAAAGTACGGGGAATGCGCCGATTAGGCGCCCAGCGCCACCGACGTCATGGTCAGGGAGCCCGCCAGCGCGTAGTCGTTGAACACCTCGAGCGGTTCGTCGGGCTCGCGCAGCGCCAGCGTGTAGAGCAACGGCAAAAAGTGCTCTGGGGTTGGAACCGCGTTCTGCACGGCGGTGCCCAGTCGGGCGTAGTTAGCGAGCTCATCGAGCTTGTGGTTGCGCACCCGGTCCATAATGAGGCTCCGGGCCTCTTCGGCCCAGTCAAAGGCGTATCCCACCTCGTTCAGTCGGTTCCAGTCGACCCGACCCAAGTTGTGGACCATGTTGCCGCTGCCCACAATGAGCACGCCCCGGCGGCGAAGGTCGGCGAGCTGTCGGGCCACCTCGAGGTGCTCGGCGGGCGATTTGCCGCGGTCGAGGCTCATTTGCACCACCGGAATGTCAGCGTTCGGCGCCAAGTGCGTCAGGACGCTCCACGCGCCGTGGTCCAAACCCCAGTGTTCCGTATCAATGCCTCCGTGGGTAAGGGCCGCGCCAGTGGCCGCAAGTTCGGGCATGCCCGGCGCAGGGTACTGCACCTGGTAAAGCGCTTCAGGAAATCCGCCGAAGTCGTGAATCGTGCGCGGGCGCTCCATCGCCGTAAAAAACGTTCCGCGGGTCTCCCAGTGGGCCGAAACGCATAAAATGGCGCGCGGCGGACTCAGTTCGGCACCCTGCCGGCGGATTTCGCGCGTGAACAGGTTGTCTTCAATCGCATTCATCGGGCTACCGTGGCCGATAAACAGGGCGGGCATGCGCTCCGTGCGCGTGCTTCCCAACCACGCGTCGAGTTGCGAAGCGGTCATTCGGTAGGCAGCTGAAGCGATTCCTTCATCGCGGATTTAAACGTTTCAACGGACTGCGCACCGCTCAAACCCACGCGCTGGTTGAATACAAAAAACGGAACGCCGCGCACGTTGAGCCGCTGTGCGTAGGCGAGGTCGGCCTCGACTTCGGCTAGAAACGCTTCGGGGTTACCCAATAGTTCTAGGGCGGAGCGGCGATCGAGCCCCGCCCGCTCGGCCGCATCGGCCAAAGCGTCGGGCTCGTTGAGGTTCACGCCGCCGCAGAAGTAGTCCTTCATAAGCTCTTCTTTGAGGTTTGCAGCCTGCTCGAGCGACTGCGTGCGCGCCCACTGAAGGAGGCGATGGGCGTCGCGGGTGCGAAGCACCTTGGCCTTGGTAAAATCCATCGGAATGCCCACTTGGCTGGCGCGGTAGGCTACCGCTTGGGTCATGCGCTCGGCATCGGCCACGCTGAGTCCCTTTTTTGCCGCCAAATGCAGGGTGCTGGGACTGCCTAAATCAGAATCAGCCAGATGGGGATCCAACTCAAAACTGCGGTAGCGCACTTCGGCGTCGGCAAGGCCCATTTCCGCCAGAGCCGTTTCTAAATGCCGCTTGCCGATGTAGCAAAACGGACACACGACGTCGCTAAAAACTTCCACAGTCATGATGCAAACCTACAAATAAATGTTTAAACAAGTAACGCGAGCAACTAGCTGCTGACAACGAGCTGCTGGCAACTAGCTACGACCCCAAAGCCACCTGGCCCTTGAGGTAGGCCTGCCAGGCGCCCTGCACGTATTGACCTCCCGCATACAGCAGCGTAAACGCATTGGGACGGTAGGTGAGTACCGGCTGCACGAGAAGGCGCGACGCAAAATCGTCCCATTGGCCCACCAAACGAAGCTCCGTGGCGCGCGACATCGACCACTCGAGTCCGCTGCGGTAAATGAATCCGCGGTAAATGAGCTCGGCGCCGACGAGTTCGTGCATCTGCGAATGAATCAGCATGTGGTTCCAGCGCAGCTGTCCGCCGACCTGAATCTGCAGATCCACCGCGATGTTGGCCTCGCGACCAACGCGAAGGGGCGTTTCGTTGTACACAATGCTCTGGCCGGTGTTCCACTCGACGCCGGTGCTAAAGGTCTGACTCGGCTTCCAATTGACGTTGACCCCGTAGGTGCGCAGGTTGCTAAACCGAACGCCCTTAAACACTTCGTCGAACCGAATGCGGTGAAAAGCGCTGCTGCGCACGTTACCGCCCCACTGGATCCAGCCCCAGGCAAGGTGGTGGTTTTGGCGCAGGTCGCCGTCAAAGTACCTGAACTGCGTCGCTTCGTTGTACACGCCCCAGGTCTTGATCCACTTTTTATTGGGAAAGCCGTTGTAGCTCGCACCCGCTTCGTACCGCATCCAGTCGTTTTGGGGCTCAAAGCCCATTTCGGCGCGGAACGTGGGGCTTTGTCCCATCACGTCGGCGCGGAGGGTCCAGTGCTTGGATTGGCGCACCAGTCCGCTGTAGAGTGCGAGGCCCTGAAAGCGTTCGCCGTCCAGCGCCGCGGTGCGACCCTTGAAGTTTTCGCCCCCCGTTACCCAATTTGCGTTAGGTTCGTGCGTGCCGCTCAAGGCCACCTCAGCCTTGAAGCGCAGGGCGTCGCTGATCCTCAGATTGACGTCGGCGGCGGCGAGGGTTCCGCTTCCGCCCTCAAAATAGGTGCGCTGCGTCGCCAGCAACCCGATGCCCGAAGCATAGGGGAGGCGGCGCTGAATGCGGGCCACGGTCGACCAGTTGGCACCTGAGGTTCCGTAGGCTGAAAAATTCCGCCCCGGAACCAAGTAGGGAGACGCGGCGTCGTAGCCCGTGAGCACGTAGCTGCGGTACTTCTGACCTTGGTTGGTGAACTTGGTCAGCCCCAAAGGATTGGCGATGCTGCGCGTGTAGACGTAGTTCTGGCGCGTGGCGAACTGGTCGCTGCCCTCGATGAAAAAGGGGCGCCGTTCCGGATAAAACAGGGCAAACGACGAGTTCACCGAAACCTGCGCGACGTCGGCCTCGACGTTGCTGAAGTCGGGATTTACGGCCAGTTCCACCGACGAGGCGGCGTTGAGGCCAATGAACGCTGATCCGCCCACTTTAGCGCCCGGCTGCACCGCAGTGCTTGGTTGGCCCACCGCGCTGGCAAAGGCATAGGGAATGAGCTGGCGGCGGAGTTTGGGTTTGATTCCGTCCAAAATCATCGCGTGGGCAAACTGGCAGTCGGCGCAGAAGATTTCGCGGTATTGCGGGTTGGCCTGCACGTTGATCTGAACGCCCTTAGTATAGGTTTGGCGAAAGAACGTGAACTTCCAGCGCTGGCGTTGGCTGCTACCGAACTGCAGGGCGTTGAACGGAATGCGAAGTTCGACCGTGTACTCGCCGGGGCTTCGCGCGCCTTGGGCCTCAAATTCGACGTCGTACGAAACGTCCATTTGGTCGTCCATGTGGTTGGCGGGGTCGTTCTTACGCACGTCGAGCTGGACCCCGAAGGCGTTGGAGCCCAAAAAAACCATGTTGCGCGTGTCGCCGTACACGTCGAGGGCGATGCCGACAAAGTCGTCTTCCCAGGCGGCGTCGCGGCTGTTGAGGTTGGCCCTGAAGTCGCTGGGGTCTACGCTGCAGCGAAATGCCACATAAAGGGCCTGATCGTCTTTAAAAATATAGCCTTCGGTGGCCAGCGGAGCCGGACTGTTGTAGCCCGGGTTGATTTCCCAGCTGAGCGGAAGGCTCAAGGCTCCCGCCCATTCGCCGGGGATCATGCTGCCGTCGACCGTCAGTCCTTCGGGCTTAAGCGGGACCTCGTGCTCGGTTACCGAAATTGTTTGTCCGAAGCTGGCGGTTGCCGCCGTGAGAAAAAGAAAAAGGCCCAGTTTGCGCATGAAGCTGCAAAACTAGGCCTTTCGCCGTTCGGGCCTCAGCCCGGTTGCGCCAGCGAATTAAAAGTCGCAGCGCAAGTAGAACACGGGGAAGAGTCCGAGCTGGTACTCTTCGCGAATGCCCTCGTCAACATCTGGGGTGTTCACGTCGTCCAAGCCCGGCACATAGGTCAGCGTCAAGATGTTTTTGGCTCCGGTAAGGTTCGAAATGTCGAGTCCAAATTCCCACGCGAGGTTGGGGTAGTTCCACTTGTAGCCCAACTTGAGGTCAAGCCGCTGGTAGGCGCGGTTTTGTACGGTGTTGAAGCCCGTTTGCTCAAACACGATTTCGCCTGTGCGCAGCGTGGCATTTTGGTCGACTTTGTCGCCAAACCAGCGTCCGCCCACGGTAGTGAACTTGCCGCCCACGGTGAATCGGTTGTTGGGTCCGAGCTTGAATTCTTTGGCAGCCAAGAGGTTGAGCGCATATCGGCCGTTGAAAATGGTGTTGCGCAGCACGCCGTCGGAGCCGCGGTACTTGGCATCAAACAGCGAACCGGTGGCCAAAAAGTAGAATCCGCCGGCAAAAAACCGCTCGGCGGTCAGCTCGACGCCGTAGTTGCGGCCCGTCCCCGTGTTTTGCAGGGTGTCGGGCCAAATGCGACCGAATCCGCTGCCCGCATTGACCATGCTGAAGGCGCTGGAGCGCACTTCAACGGGAATGTCGAACAGGTACTGGTAGTAAGCCTCGACTTTGGTCCGAACGGGCAAGCCCTTGTACTTGCGCTCCCATCCGCCGGCGACCTGCGCCGACTTCATCAGGCCGATGCGGTCGGGGTTGTGCTCGAGCGGATCAAAATTCTGCGTTGTCATCGCATAATAGTAGAGGTAGGGAGCCTGGCCCTGGGCGTGGAGGCCGCTGCCCGCAAAGAAGCGGTCGGTCGCGGTGGCCTGGTAGCTGATGCCGACGCGCGGCTCGACGGGCATGTAGGATTTGCGGTTGACGCCGAGGTAGAGCGAGGTGGCGCCCGCGGTAAAGGTGGTTTTTTCGTTGATGCGGCTCTTGTAGCTCACGTAGGGCTGAACCACGGGCCATTGCGCCTGGGTGTTCCATTGCTTGCGCCAGGGGGGAACAATACCGGGTTGAGTGCCATCGAACTGCTTCACCGAGTCTTGGTAGTCCAGCATGTAGAGGTCGATGTTGACGCCCGCCTGAAGGGTGCTGCGCGTGCTCAGTTTTTTGTTAAACGAGAAGAATCCGTGGATTTTGTTCTCCTTAAACGTGTAGTTGAGCATCGTGTCGTTGGCCGTCACGATCCAGCCGTATTCTCCGCCGCCGAGGTCGCCGATTTCGCGCTGCAGCTTGGTGTTGACGGCGCGGATTACGGCCGTAGAGCCCGCCACGCCCGCCTTGATGAAGGTGGTTTTGTTCAGGGGCTTGCTGTAGTTGACGCCGCCCACAAACATGTCGCTCCCAAAGTACTGGTCGCGGTCGGTCGAGCCGTAGCTCTCAAATCCCGAAGTGTCGGTTTGGTTGCTGATCAGGATGTCGATGTCGCTGACCCCAAACATGCCCCAGGCCGCGATTTTTCCGCCGTTTTTCTGCGGAAACGTGAAGCGAAACGCCCCGTCTTGGTAGCGCGGAATGGCGTTAGTGCCCAAATTGATGTTGAGGGACTGAAAAAGGCTCAAGGTTGAGTAGCGGTACACACCCAAAAAGCTGGGGGCCTTGGCGCCCTTGCCGAGCGGACCCTCGAGCATGAGCTCGGTTCCGAGCAGACCCAGCTGAGCGCTGCCTTCAAACTTCTGGTTGTTGCCGTCGCGCATTTGCAGGTCGAATACCCCGGCGATGGCGTTGCCGTATTCCGCCGGCCACGCGCCCGTGAAAAAGTCAGAGTTCGCCAGGAACTTGTTGTTCAAAATGGTAACGGGGCCGCCTCCCGTGCCCGGAATGCTGAAGTGGTTGGGGTTCGGAATGTTAATGCCCTCCATGCGGTAAAGCACGCCCGACGGGGTGTTGCCGCGCACCACCAGGTCGTTGCGCTGGTCGTCGGAACCTTGAACGCCCGCGAAGTTGGTCGCCATGCGGGCCGGTTCGCCGCGGCTGCCGGCGTACAGATTGGTTTCTTCGACGCTGAACTGGCGCGAACTCACCGTCGCCATTTCGTTTTTGGCTTGGCCGGCCGCAGTGGCCGTCACGCTTACTTCGTCCAGGCTTAGCGCAGACTCCAAAAGGCCAAACTGCAGTACCGCTTCTTTGGCGGAATTCAGTTCGATCGCCTGGCTGCGCAGCTCGTAGCCCATAAGGTTGACTACGACCGTTTGGCGGCCGATGGGAATGCCTTTAAGGATGAATTGGCCGTTTTCGTCGGTGGAGGCGGTAAGGCTACCGATGCGCACCACGGCGCCGGGCAGGGGAAACTTGGAATCGGCGTCGATGACGGTTCCGCGCACCGTTTGCGTGAGCGTTTGTGCGTGAATCTGAAGGCTAAAAAGCAGGGCCGCCGAGGCGAGGAGTAATTTTTTAAGGAGCATACGCAACGTTAAGGTGATTTTGTGCATCCAAACATAGTCAAAGCGGCTCCAAGCGCCTCATCTTTGTGGTTAAATTTTTGATTTAGATGCAATTTTTACCGAAGAATCCCCGGGTGTTTGCACTGCTTGCTGTGGCACTTCCGGTCGCCCTTTTAGGCCAGCGCGCCTGGACCGCGAGCGGATTTGTGCGCGACGCCGAAACCGGAGAGGTGCTGATCAGCGCCTACGTGTACGACGCCGGCTCGGGTCGGTCGGCACAAACCAACGCCTACGGTTTTTACAGCCTCCAGCTCACGGGCGATTCCGCGCGGCTGCAGGCCAGCTACCCGACGTATGCGCCGGTGCTGAAGGTGGTTCGCCCTGGGAGTTCCGCGGCTAAGTCCGACTTTGTCCTGCGCTCGCTCGACGTCAAACTGGGCGAAGTAGAGGTTACCGCCGACCGCCCGATTCAAGAAGAGGTGCAGATGAGTACCGTTTCGCTCAGCATGAAGTCGGTCAAAAACCTGCCGGTGCTGCTGGGCGAGACCGACATTTTGAAAATTATTCAGCTGATGCCGGGCGTGCAAAGCGGAACCGAAGGCACCTCGGGCTTTTATGTGCGCGGCGGCGGTCCAGACCAGAACCTTATGCTGATCGACGGCGTGCCGGTTTATAACGTCAACCACCTCTTTGGATTTTTTAGCGTGTTTAACGCCGACGCGATCAATTCAGTGGACCTGATCAAGGGCGGTTTTCCGGCCAACTACGGCGGCCGCCTGTCGAGCGTGCTCGACGTGCGAATGAAGGAGGGCAACCGCAAGGAATGGAAGGCTACCGGGGCCCTAGGCCTGATTTCGAGTCGGTTGACTCTGGAGGGTCCGCTCTGGAAGGACCGCACTTCGGTTCTGCTTAGTGCGCGCCGTACCTACCTCGACGTGCTCGCGCAGCCGTTTATCGCTGCCCAAAGCCCAAATACCCGAGGGGGGTACTACTTCTACGACCTCAACGGCAAAATCAACCACCAAATCAGTCGCAACCACCAGATTTACCTGAGCTATTATCAAGGTTTGGACGAGGCCTATGCCCGGAATACCGAGAAGTACGAGTTCAACGGGACGCAGTTCACCAACACGATCGACAATTCGCTGAATTGGGGTAACCAAATCGCCACGGCGCGCTGGTCGTGGGTGATGAGTCCGCGCCTGTTTTCAAACGCCACCGCGACCTACAGCCGCTACCGCTTCGTGACCGACATCAAGGGCGAAGACCGCGAAGAAAGCGCGGGATCTACGAACATCAACCGGTATGCGATTGCCTACCTGAGCTCGATCAAAGACGTTGGCGGAAAATGGGATTTTGAGTACAAGTACGCCGCAAATACGACGTTTAAGTGGGGTGCAAGCGTCACGCAGCACCGCTTTGAACCGGGCGTGAGCAGCTTTGGCTGGAGCGACGGCGACGTCAACGTCGATACCTCGTTTGGATCGGTTCCACAAACTGCGCTCGACAACGTGGTGTATGGACTCGCCGATATTGCGCTGAACGATCGGATGCGCGTGAACCTCGGTTTTCACGGAAACCAGTTTGAGGTCGGGTCCAAAAAGTACCTGAGTGTGCAGCCCCGCGTTTCAGCGCGCTATTTGGTGAGCGAAAAGGGTTCGTTTAAGTGGAGCTACGTGCAGATGGCGCAGTTCATGCACCTGCTGGCGAACCAAACGATCGGGCTCCCCACCGACCTGTGGGTGCCGGCCACGGAGCGCGTGCGTCCTCAGGAATCCTGGCAATCGGCCATCGGCTATGCCCACAACCTGGGCAAGGGCTGGGAATTGAGCATCGAGGGCTACTACAAAGACATGCGCAACCTGATCGAGTACAAGGAGGGCGCTTCGTTTTTCTTGGGCTTCTCGGACTGGCAGGACAAGGTGACGACCGGGCGCGGATGGGCCTACGGCGCCGAGTTCCTGCTCGAGAAAAAGACCGGCGCCACCACGGGCTGGATCGGCTACACCTGGGCCAAGACAACCCGGCAGTTCGCCGCGCTGAATTTTGGGAACCCGTTCCCGTACACCTACGACCGGCGCCACGACATGAGTGTGGTGCTCAACCACGCGTTCAACGACCGAATTTCGTTCGGAGCCGTTTTTGTGTACGGAACCGGCCGCGCGGTAACGCTGGCCACCCGCAAGATGTTTGCCCGCCCCGAAGATGCGTTTGACGGCACCTGGCTGCAGACCGTCGAGTCGATTGAAGGCCGCAACAGCTTTAGGGAACCGGCATACCACCGCGCCGACCTGTCGCTCACCATCAAGAGTCCTTCGAAATGGGGCGAGGGCGCTTGGCAAATCGGCGTGTACAATGCCTACAACCGCATCAATATTTTCTATATGGACTTTGGGTACGACGACAACAACCGTCGGGTGCTCAAGGGATATGGGTTGTTCCCGATCATTCCTTCGGTATCGTATTCTTTTGAATTTTAAGCAGATGAAAAAGTTAAGTGGAATCTTGGTCCTGACCCTATTGTCGACTTCGTGCGAGCGGATTATTCCGTTTGACCCCGACCAAGTCGATTCGGTGCTGGTGCTGTACAGCGATTTAAACCCCAACAAGCCATTTAAAGCGCACCTTAGCCGGAGCATTGGTATTCTCGACGAAGGCGAGCCCCAGCGAATTGGCGACGCGCTCGTCTGGGTTGAAGACTCCACTGGGGCTGTGGTCGACAGCCTTCGCCCCGGAGTTGACGCCGACGGCTTTTACTATTCGCCGCTCAAGCCCGTGGCCGGAGCTGCCTACACCGTCAAGGCCCTTTGGCGCGAACTGCCGTTAGTGAGCGGAACCGCCAAGCCGATGTCTGTCTTAGGGGACTTCCGCATGGATTCGGTGGGCTACAGCCCCGGGAACGGAATGTTTGACTCGCCCCACATCATTTACAAGGTGCGCATCGACGACGACGGGGTTTCGGGTTTTTACCGCCTCGAGTTTTTTGAGGACCTCGCTGACACCTTGGTTCAGCAAATCATTTTTGCAGGTACCGACGACCCCCTTGTGGTTCAGCCTGTGTTTGGCCAGGACTTTCGCGGGGCCGTCGAGTTTGACAACGCCCTCATTTTGGGCCAGCAGCGCGAACTCCTGATTCGGGTCTACAAGTGGTCGCTGAATTCGCCCACCAAAATGCGGGTCACCAAGATTGACGAGGCTACGGCGCGCTACGAACGCTCGCTACGGTCCGCACAAAACAGCGGCGGACTATTCACCCAGCCAGTGCCGATTTACAGCAACGTCTCGGGCGGAATTGGTCTCGTTGGCGGACAGGGCTTTTTGTGGGTGCGGCCCTAAGCCTCAGCTCAGCAGGCTCTTAAGCCAACCTACGAAGCCGTTGCTCGATTCCCGGGTAGCGGCTTCGGGCTTTTTAAGGGTGCTGGGGCACACGTAAGCACTCGTTTCGAGTCCGGGGGTGTCTTTGATCGCGCCAAATCCACCGATCACGTCGACGAGGTCATGGATTCCGCGGCTCTTTAGGATCGAGGCAAAAATCATCGACCGGTAGCCGCCGGCGCAGTGAATGTGCATCGTACTCTGAGTCGGCACCTCGCCAAAACGGGCATTCAGGTCGTCGAGGGCAATGTTTTTGGCCTGGGCCAAGTTTTGGGCCGTCCATTCGCCCTCCTTGCGGGCGTCGACGATGTTGAGCGCGGGATTTTGGGCCAGGCGCTCTGCCAGATTGCTCGCCGTGATGCGCTGCACGTGGTCGGTTTCGAGCGAAGCGGCCGTCCAGGCCGCAATTCCGCCCTCGAGGTAGCCCAGTACCCGGTCGTAGCCTACACGGGTCAAACGGGTGATGACTTCGTGCTCACGCCCGGCCTCGCAAACCAGCATAAGGGTTTGGTCGACCGGAATCAAGGCGCCCACCCACGGAGCAAACTGCCCGTCAATTCCTATGAAAATGGAACCCGGAATGTGGCCAGCGGCAAAATCGTCGGCCTTTCGGGTGTCGAGCACCAGCGCATCCATTTCGGTGACCATGGCCTTGAAGGCAATCGGGTCAAACGCTTTGGACGCCTCGGCGAGCACCTCTTCGGCACCCGGGACGGCCTTTTTGTTCATCGCCACATTCATCGGGAAGTAGGCGGGGGGCGCCCCCAGTCCGTCGGTGACTTCAGCAATAAACTCTTCGCGGGTCATGTCGGCGCGCAGCGCGTAGTTGGTGCGCAGCTGCTCCTCGAGGGTGCCCACCGTTTCTTTGCTCATGTTTTTGCCGCAGGCCGAACCAGCACCGTGTCCCGGGTACACAGTGATCGACGGCGGAAGCGTCATGATTTTCGTGCGAAGCGAGTCAAACAGAGTTCCGGCAAGCTGCTCTTGAGTCATACTCGCGGCTTTTTGGGCCAAGTCGGGTCGGCCTACGTCGCCCAAAAACAAGGTATCGCCGGTAAAGAGGGCGACTTGGGCGCCGGCTTCATCGCGGAGCACGTAGCACGTTGACTCCATCGTGTGGCCGGGAGTGTGCAGCACCTCAATTGAGACGTCGCCCACCGTGATCACTTCGCCGTCGGACGCAATGTGGGCGTCAAACTCGGGGTTGGCGTTGGGACCGTACACGATGCGGGCCCCGGTAGCCTTCGAAAGCGCGACGTGTCCTGAAACAAAGTCGGCGTGAAAGTGCGTTTCGAGAATGTGCGTAATGCGCACTCCCAATGCCTCAGCGCGGTCGAGGTAGGGCTTGGTTTCGCGCAAAGGGTCAATAACCACCGCTTCGCCGTTGGACGAAATAAAGTAGGCGCCCTGCGCCAAGCAACCGGTGTAAATCTGCTCTACGTTCATCATGGGTTGAAGGTACGTTGGGTGTTGGGTTTAGACGAAAAATTCACGGCTCAAAATGAAGAGGCCCATGGCCAAGACGAACCAGCCAAATGCTTTTTGAAGGGGAGCCGACGCGACGCGCTTCGACAGTAGGGTTCCGATCACCATGCCGCAGATGGCGACTGCCGTAACGCTCAGGAGCAACGCCCAGTCCAGTTCGAGGTGCCCTAGGTCTCCCGTGAATCCAATTAAGGATTTGGCCGCGATGATGGTGAGCGACGTGCCTACTGCGACCTTCATTTCGAGCCCAGTGACAAGTACTAGGGCGGGAATGATTAAAAATCCGCCCCCAGCGCCTACCAAACCGGTTAACACCCCGATGCCCGCGCCTTCGGCCAGGACTACGCCGATTTTAGCCGCAGACCCCATGGGCTGCTGTGCTTCAGCCTCAGCCTTAGCAGGCTTGCGCCCCACGATCATTCCGCGCGCCGCTGCCAGCATCAGAACGGCAAAGAGCAGCATGAGTCCGGTCGATTTGCTCAGGGCCCAACCGTCCCCCGTCCAAATGGGGTCGGGGATCCAGGGCATCACGTAGGCTCGGGTCAGGTACACCGCCACCACGGAAGGCAGGCCAAACCAAAAGGCGGTTCGCACGTCGACGTGCCCCGCTTTGGCTTTGGGAACTATGCTCGCCAAGGCGGTAGCGCCAACGATGAACAGCGAATAGGCGGTGGCCTCGACCGTTCCGACACCAAACAAGTACACCAGCACCGGAAGGGTGAGGATGGACCCACCTCCGCCCAAAAGTCCGAGCGAAAGTCCGATGAGCAGCGAGGCGAAGTAGGCGAGCAGGATCATAAGTGCAAAGGTGCGTCCAATACCAATGCTTAAAGGTGACTTATATCGCAAAGTTGAAGTCATTTTGGAGTCGCAATTACAGTGGCTGGTTTTGAAATTGGCCTGTCTCGAACTCTTGCGTTAACGGCGATTTAACTGCACCTTTGCATTCATGGCGAATTTGCCGCGGAATTCCGCAGTTTTGGTGCTTGCATGGCCCGAGGTGACCGCCCGAGGTGAAGAAGGAATCCTCAAAGTTCTTCGTTCCATCGGGGTGGTTAAAAACGTGAACATGATGGTGGGTCATGCTGCCATGATGGTGGCCGACGGCACTGACCTGCGCTACTACGATTTCGGACGCTACATTACGCCCCGCCGCATGGGACGCATCCGTTCGGGGGAAACCGATCCGGCCTTGGCGTTTGCAACGGTTCCGCAGTGGGACGCCGAAGGCAAATTAACCAACGTAGAAGCCATTTGCCACGAGCTTGACGCGAAGTCGGCGGCCACCCACGGCGAAGGCCTGCTGCAGCTCTCGATTTACTACACGCCCAATGTGGACTTGGTCGAGGCCAAAGCGCGCGAACTGCAGTTTGGCGGGCTGATTGGCTACCACGGCCTCGACCCCAAGCAGACCAATTGTGCGCGCTTCGTGCAAACTTCGCTTTTGGCAGGCATTGGCCACGAGCCCAGCCACCACCGTCGCTACCGCCGACCCATTACCTACTCCGCGCCGACGCCTTTTTTTAACGTGCTTGCAGCCGCTCAAGACGGTTCCAGCTACCTAGAGTGGCGCAGCGGTCAAGCGACCTGGAAGCAGGCCCCTATGGTCAAAGCTTGGTGGGACGTGACCGCCAAGATCTTTGCTTCAGCCAGCCGCAGTAAAACCACCCACCTCAACCGCGACGAGGTAGTGGGCAAGCTCGAAGCGCCGGCCCAACGGCCCGGTGACGTTCCGCTGCACGCTGAGTATTTGGGCGGAATCGGGGAGGGGGCCTGGTACGTCGCCCATCCGTCGGCCGACCAGCTGATTTATTCTGAACGCTGGTCCTACGCAGGCAACCTCGAGTACCAGGCGCACTACCTCGCTGAAGAAACCCTGGTCCGCCAGCTGGCCGACCGCGAGGCCCGATTGACGCACGACAGCCATTTTGCCTGGCTGACCCTTGAACAAAGTAACGGAATGAAGCACCGGGCCTACCGGCACCACGAATGATACAGCAATGGCTTTTAGCGGGATGCGACGAACGCATCGCGCTGCGCCCCGAAACGGACGCCAACCAGTACAACCTCAACCCCATGAAGTACGAGGGGCTGTTGATGCGTGGTTCGTGCACCTGCGGTACCCTGACGCCGGCGGGTCACGAAACGGCCCGGCGCTTTGAGCGCGACTACCGCGCCGCCGACGACGCTCAGTGGATGCGCACCCAAACCAAGCGCATACAGCAGCTTTTTGGCGGCGGGCGCAACGACGAATTCCACGTCTACTTCGGACCCTCGGGCAGCGACATGATGTACTGGCCGCTGCTGATGCAGTCGATGCTCAACCCCGGCCAACGCATCACCAACATCGTGAGCTGCCCCGAGGAACTGGGTTCAGGCTCCATTTTGGCCGCCGAAGGCAAGTACTACGCCAACCAAAACCAGTTTGGCGCTACGGTTCCCAAGGGCGGGATGGTCACCGTGGCCCTCGACGTCGACGTACAGTTTTTGCCCGCCCGCGAAGACAGCGGCCACATTTCTGACCGCAAGCAGGCGATTCGCGACATTATCGCGGCGCGTCCTGGGCAGCCAATCGTTGGCAATTTGGTATTTGGCTCAAAATCAGGAATTAAGGACGACCTCGACATCATCGATGAGTTTCGCGACGGAGTGATGTGGGTGGTCGACATGTGCCAGTTCCGCACCCACCGCGGCTTGGTCCACGAGCTCATTTCAAAGGGCGTGATGCTCATGGTAACTGGTTCTAAGTTTTACCAGGCTCCGCCTTTTTGCGGAGCTCTTTTGGTTCCCAAATTCTGGACCGAACGCTTGGCTGGGCGCCCGGTTGACCACCTTGCGGCCTACGGCGCTTTGTTTGCGTCGGCAGACGCTCCGCCCGACCTGCCGCAGCTGCGCGCCCTTTGGCCCGAGTACGCCAACGTCGGACTCCGCTTGCGCTGGGAAATCGCCCTCGACGAAATGGAGGCCTACTTAGCCTACCCCCAAGAAGAAACTGACGCGCTCATTCGTCGCTGGAACCGCGTGGTGGTGGGCCGCCTCGCCCTGAGCGACCGATTTGGCATGATGCCCGACATTGAGTTGACCAACGACAGCATTATTTCGTTTACGGTATCGGCGGGTGGCCGCGAGCTCGACTACGACCAACTCAAAACCTTGTTTGACCGACTGGTGCTAACCAACCACACAGGGTTCAACGGGTTTCACCGGGTTTTCATGGGGCAGCCGGTGCGCTACGGCAAGCGCTCGTTCATTCGCTTGGCCCTTGGATCGTACTCCATTCGCAAAATGATGGGGGCTTATGGTTTTGACCCCTTTAACGACCTTCACCTGGTGGATTTGATCGAATCAACCGCCGTTCAGCTTTTCGAGCATTCGTGATGCATCCGCTCGCCGAAGAAGCCGTTTGGGCCGCCAATGCCCTTCGCCCGCTGAAAACCGCGCAGGACTCGTCGGTTCTTTTGGTGTCGTGGAACGCCCTCGATGCCTACCTCGATGCGCTCGCCGCATGCTGGGGCCACGAGCGCGCGGTGCACGCCGTCGCCATTAAGTCGCAGCCGCATTCCGCGGTGCTGCGCCACATCGTGGTCCGGGGATTTGGCCTCGAAGCCGCCACCTGGGAAGAGGTATTGCTCGCCCGGGCTGCGGGATGTCCGCCCGAGCGAATCGTGTTTGATTCGCCCGTTAAGCGGCCTCACGAGCTGGAGGATTGCGCCGCCAACAGTCCCGGAATGCTCGTCAACGCCAACAGCCTCGAGGAACTTGATCGCCTGAAGCCATTTGCCGGACGGCTGCGCTTGGGCCTCCGAATCAATCCTATGGTTGACGTGGACGCTCCTTCAGTCTACCAGGTGAGCGGAGACGAGTCCAAGTTTGGAACGCCCATCGCCGACCGTGCGGCAATCCTCGAAGCCGTGCTTGCGCATCCGATCGAAGCGCTTCACGTGCATTCCGGTTCGTCAATGAACGATACCCACGGAGCCGTACGCGCGCTCACCCGACTTCGCGACCTGGCCGTGGAGGCCAACGAGCGCCTTGCTGCCGCTGGATCTGGCCGCCGCATTACGACCCTTGACATCGGGGGAGGGCTGAAGCCCGAGCACCTCGATGGGCAGGGTTCGGCGCCCCAGATGACTGCCTACGCGCGCGCACTTCGCGCTGCGGTTCCTGAACTTTGGTCCGACTTTAGCCTCGTTACCGAATTCGGTCAGTGGACCCATTTTCACACGGGCTATGCCCTTAGTGACGTCGAATACGTATTGCCGCGCGGGGACCGTTCGGTCGTTTACCTTCATCTGGGGGCGGACTTTTTGCTTCGCGACGCTTACGTACGTCCGAGGGGCATTTCGTGGCTTCCGCTGCGCGAAGGTGCCGAAGTGGTCGGTAGGCCGGTGCTCACAGACCTAGCGGGACCCCTGTGCTTCGCGGGCGATTACCTCGAAAAAGGGTGCATGCTGCCCCAGCTCCAAGCCGGCGACGAGGTGCTCTTTTTGGGTACCGGTTCCAACGCCTACGCGCTGTGGTCGCGGCACACCTCGCGGAGCATTCCCGCCGTCTACGGTGTGGACTACGCAAATCGCCGACTCGAACTCCTTTCGGAGCGGACCAATCCATTTATTTAGCCCGACGGCCCCGCAGTTCTGCGCCCGCCGTCAGATTGCCTGTCGTCCGCGCGCCGTACTCAAGGTGCAAAAAAAAAGAGGCCGCCCATCGGGCGGCCTCTCGTGTTTGGCGAGCAGCCAGGTGCTTAGCGTACCACGACGCGAAGAACCGACTGGCCCTCCGCACCGCTGAGGCGCAGCATGTAGATGCTTTTTGCGTAGTCGCTCAGGTCCATCGGTACCTCAAGAACGGCGGTCCGCTTCTCGACCGGAATCGAGGCAACCACTTGGCCCATGAGGTTGAGAACTTCAAGCTGACCTTCAAACTGCTCCGCACCGCTGATGCGCACTTGGAAGGCGCCGCTGTTCGGGTTCGGGAAGGCCATCATCTGCTGGTTGAGCACATTCTCACCCAAGCCGATGTGCGACGTTACCACAAACGATACTACGTCTGAAGTGTTACAGGTCGAGTCAGTAACCGTCAGGGTTGCTGTGAACACCCCTGCTGAACCGTAGCTGTGGCTGACCGTGTCGCCGGTAGCCGTGCCACCGTCGCCGAAGGTCCAGCTAAAGGTCTGGCCCGTAGAACCGCCTGCGTAGAAGTCGAAGCTACCGGTAGCCGCGTTCACTTCGAGGAAGCTCGCTACGGCATCAGCGCTCGTTGAGTCGATGTTGAGGGTCACCGGCGTGCGCAGGTTTGAACAAGCTTGAACTTCAGCCACCACCTTCATGTTTGGACGGTTGTTGCTGTAGGTCGCAGAGGTAATGGCGCCCGGAGTACAGCCACTGGCCGTTGAAAGATCAGCGAAGCCATCGATTGTTCCCGTGCGGCTCAGTGTCTCGTATCGGACTGTTGAGTTTGAGGTCCACGACGTGTTGTCGAAGCAAATCTCAAATACCATGTGGCTCGTTCCGTCCCACATTACCGGCGTGGTGAAGTTGTGAAGGTTCCATCCCGCATTAGCTACATATGATGCATTGGTATATACAGTAGTAAATGCGGTACTGGTAATCCAACCTGAAGCTGGGATACTCGCAACATTACCCGCTTTAATTGCAAAGTTGTTCATTCCTTGCGCTGCAGCAGTTACTACGTCAAATGACAGACCACTAATCATAGATGGAGCCGAACTACCTAATAACGTAGCAAGTTCATCTGCATAAACGATGTACTGTGCACGACCGTCCATGTAGAAGGTCTTGTAGGGAGTAATGTTCGTGCCCGTAGAGGTCAAGGTGCCAGTACCAGTAACCAAGGTGTCGAGTGACGAAGTGTAGCCAAGGTAGTAAGTTGAGCCGTTCACCGGAACCGAAAGCGAGTCGTTGGTACCCAGCTTCGTCGTGTCAGTAGCCGAAGCGTACCATGCGTAACGAACACCCGGGATCGGCTGTGCAACGAGGAGTCCCGTCGTAGCATTGAAGCAGGTCGGGTCTAACGATACTGCGGCCGGAGCGAACGGAGTCACGCTGCGTGGCGTAGCGT
The DNA here is from genome assembly GCA_016868755.1 of Bacteroidota bacterium. GTDB lineage: Bacteria > Bacteroidota > Bacteroidia > Flavobacteriales > Schleiferiaceae > TMED14. The sequence continues at coordinate 24,877 of VGFU01000012.1, forward strand.
AGGTCAACGTGTCGTTGTTCGGAACCTGGTCGCCCGCAAGAACAACCCATCCGCGTACGTTGAAGTTGCCGCCGGCGTAGGTGTTGAATGGTCCAACAACCACGGTATCGGTGGTGAAGTTGGCCAAGTTCTGGCTAGTCAGGTTGACTGTTTGAACTTGAACACCCGCGGGTCCCGTGATTTCTACGCTCACGCTGTAGGTCGTAGCGGCAATGTTGCCTTTGTTCTTCACGATCACGTTGGTGTAGGCCGTAGAGTCGCCACAACCGGCGATTCCGTCAAAAGACTCAACGGTCATGTCGTTGTTGATCGGCGTGTACTCGTCGGCACCAATGTCGGGGGTGGTCGTCGAACGAACGTCGCCGTCGATGTCGGTTGTTACCGATGCGATTGGAGTACCCAAGTTGTTGGGTCCGCCATTTACCACGTGGAGGTCAGCTGCCGAAGCAAATACAACGGGAGCTTGAACCGAGTTCACGTTAAGAGTCGGTTGCGCCGTCTGCCACGCGGCCAGCGACGTGAAGTTCGCCGTGCCGAAGTAGCACATGTTCGTACCACCTGACTGGTAGAGGTTGTAGTTCAACGTCAACGAGTCCATGGTTCCGCTCTGGTAGTATGCGTACGAACCACCCTTGAAGATGTTGTTGCGCACATCCACATTCTTAGAGATCAAGGTTGGTGTAGTACTAGAAAGTACAAAGTAACCGTAAGTGCTTCCTGCAAACGTATTGTTGTGAAGGTCTACGTGACGGATGTAGGGGAAGTATCCCGCGTAGCTAGCCGTCGAACCAAACATGTTGTTGGCAATAACGCTCTTCGTGGCAGGCTTTGACGCGTTGTTTAAGTACCCTAAGGTGAGTCCGTAGAAGTACGGATTGGGTACGTTGTTGCGCTGAATGTTCACGTTTCCAACATAGTATGCATAGATACCGTAGTTGATTGCGTTTCGGTAGTCCTTAATGGTGTTACCGTGCATCGTCAAACCGCCAATGTAGTAGAAGTAGGCACCGTAGTAGTACGACTTCAAGATTTGGTTGTTGTTGATGGTGAAGCCCGTATTGAAGCTCGTCGTCGTGTTTCCGTTTAAGCGAATTCCGTAGTAACCGCCCTTAATCACGTTGTTGGTAATTGTGATGTCGTTGGCGTTGTTACCGTAGGTTGACGTTGAGGTCAAGCTACCGGTGCTTACAATACCACACACGAGGCTCGAAGTTCCGGTAGTATCTGCCCAAATCGTGTTGTTGTGGATCGTAATGTATTGGGCGTTGTCGGTCAAAAGCACGCCGGTCATGGTCGGACCATTGATGCGTAGGTTTTGAACCTTAACGTACTTCGTTCCCATGAAGGTTACTGCTGCAGCCTGTCCGCCAGCACCCTTGATTTCGGCGGTGCCGCCAGAAGCGCCTTGGAAGGTTACCAGGTTGGTTGCACTTGCTCCAGGAATCTGGGCGAGGGCAAGGCCAACAGGGTGAACATACCCCGCAAGGGTTAGGGTAACTGGACCTGACACGCCACACGTCTGAAGCGCTTGAACGGCCGCTGCGATGGTCTTGAAGTTGGTTGCGCTCGTGGCCAAGTTCGAGTCAATGGTATAAGCACCACTTAGTGCACTCAAACATGGTGTAGTAAACGTGAACGGTCCAACCCACTGGCCAAGTGCGGTCGCACACGACGTCTGAATGTAGATCTGGTACTGCGTTCCCGGAGTCAAGCCCGTGAGCGTGTAGGGGTTGGTGGTCGCCGTGGCCGTGTTGGCACCTGAACCGCCCGAACCGATGATAAAGCCCGAAGGTCCCCATGCGATTTGTGCACTGCCGCTAACGGGGTTGCCGTTAACGGTCCATCCCAAGGTGGCGGAGTTACTCGTCGTCGTCATCGTCACGTTGGGTACCGGACAAGGCGTTTGTGTGGCGCTCAAGGCTACGTTGTCAATAAACAAATCGTAGTCGGTGGCTCCATGTGTGGCGCTCGAAACCGTGCTTTCGATGTAGAAGGCAATTTTAACCAGCCCTGTGTAGGCGCTCAAGTTCAGAGAGTAGCGTCCGCCCGTGGGGCTGATGCCGCTTAGACGATGGTATTTAGCAAGGGCTTGGCTGCGGTTCCACGTCGTGCCATTATTAGTTGAGATCAGGACAAACAAGGTGTCGTCGTTACCCATAACTCCAGCGGAAGCAGCGCTACCCAAAGTAGCAGCCATATCCCATTCAAAGAAAGTCGTGTGGGCTACGTTCCCAAGATCCAGGGTTGGGGTAATAGTCCAACCTTGGGTATTGTTTGAGGTCAAAGGCACGTTATTGCGAACAGCTCCAGTGGTGCCCACGTTGCGGTAGCCATCTTCCATCCAAGCCGAGGTAGAGGTGCCTGCCGGAGTAGGATTCGCAGCAAGTCCATTGCGCTCGGTCCACGACATTGGCTTGACTGTGGCACCCGTGGGATCATACCCATTGCTAAATGGCTCTAGCCAGCCAACTTGAGCTGGAGTAGTAAAGCTATAGGGTCCAACCCAAACCGACGTTTGACCGCTGCCACAGTTACCTGCGACATACAAATCATATGCAGTGTAGGAGCTTAGTCCACTAAGGTTGGTCGTAGTCGTCGATACCGTAGACCCTTGTCCAGTGCCTGGGGTGAACCCCTTGGGTCCCCACTGTAGATTCACGTTTGGAGAAAGGCTGCTGTAGCTCACCGTAGCGGTTGTAACGCGCACGTTAGTGATCTGTACGTTAAATGGCGCGGGGCAACCTGAAGGGGTGAATTCTACCGCACCGATATCGGGAATAGTGTCGCGGTTTGCCTTGTTAAGATCTAGTGGCACTTGGCTGAATACGTTGGCACCCGCATTCTTGTATGCCCACGAGTTGGGGGTAATGTCTCCTGCAGCAGCGTTAATGAAAAGAGGGCTCGTAGAAATCGAGTTGGCATCACGTCCTGTTGCGGTATTCCAAGCTGCAAGGGTGGCATAGGTCACCGTAGTGCTGCGTGCAGCGGCAAAATTGGCAGTTCCACCAGCCCCATTAAACAGGATGGAGTTGTTGTTGGAATTTATGAGCGTCGTAGTAGAAGCGTTAAATATCCCGTACTTCGAACCGGTGCTCGGTGATGCGATACTTATGATGTTATTGAAGAAGTTAACCCTATTCATATTCACTCCTGAGAAGTAGGCTCCGTACACCGTAGCTGTACCAGTAGAAGAAAGAGAACCTAGGTCAATGGTATTGTGGTACACATTCATAGTGTCTCCTGAGAACGAAGCGATTGCATAGTTAATACCATTATTATTATTAATGTTATAAATAGCATTATTAGCAATTAACACAGGGTTAGCGTTACTTCCGGTTAAGCTACTGAAGTACATCGGGTAGCAACTGAATGTAGTTGTGCCTAATGATCCGCCAGGGCTGTGTATGCGGTTACCTACGAGTTTGAATCCAGGACTACGACTTACAGCATATACGCCGTAGAAAGTAGTTACTGAAGAGCGAGTACTTCGGTTAATATTATTGTACTCGAGCACTAGGTTGTTCTGGCCGTTGATATAGAAACCATAAATGTAGAAGTCTGAAATCGTTGAATTAGAGACTTTATTATTCGTCGGGCGCAATGACATGTTAGAGCTATTGCCATTTAGGCATACACCGTAATATCCACCTACTATCTGGCATGAGTCTACAGTAAGGTATGAGGCCAATGTTCCTCCAGCCGTGGTTGCTGAAGTCGCTGAAGAGGACAGTACAAGGCCAGAATAGTTAAGACTTGTTAGGCTCTCATTAGACTTGATAATACAGCGCTTAAACGTGTTGTAATCAGCATTATTATTAAGCCGCACAGCCCAACCAAATTCTGTGGTGGTTGAACCAGTTGCATGAATTACCAAATCTTCAAAACGCAGGTAGTCGGCACCGTTGAGGTAAAGTACGTGGCGCGCGTTACCGATGGTAGACGTGTACGAAAGCGTGTTGTTGTTGCCCTTCACCGTGATGGTATTGGTGGCCGACATTCCAGGGATTGAGCCAATCTCAATTTGCTCTACGAACGGTGCGGAGTTCGCGAGGACTTGGAATATTACAGGCCCTGCAACGCCACATGAGGCTGCAGCGAATGCCGCGGTGAAGCTGGGGTAAGTTCCGCCCGAACCGATGGTGTAAGTTCCGGCGGCCAGGTTGGGAAGGGTATTGATGAATACCGGGGCAGAGGCGCCGCTTGCCGAAGCCGCGGCACAGTTTACCACGCAACGGTAGTGACTGTTAACTGTTTGAGAGGTAGTGTAGTTGAAGGCGGTAGCTCCGGGGATTGCCGTCCAAGGTCCAGACGCGGACGGGGCAATTTCCCATTGGTAGGTAAGGCCGCTCGCCAAAGACTGCCCGGTGAGTGAGAGGGTGAAGCTTTGGTTCGGGCAAACGCTCGTCGTCGAGGCAACTGTGGTTCCGCCATTAATCGGGCTCGCACACGCTGTGGCAGGCGTGATGCTCAGCTGCATGTTGGGACGGTCTGAGAATGAGCCGGTTCCAGTGAGCGAGCAACCGGCAGCACCGTCGGTGTTGTGGTTAGTGGTCGATACAAACGTAGCGGTGTGCGACATGACTTGACCGTCTGTCGTGTAGGTCGTATTGTCAAAACATATGTCGATAAGAATGTTATCTACTCCGTTCCACACGAATGGTGTGGCAAACGTGTGGGTGTACCAACCGGTGGTGGTGATACTCACCGTAGTGGGCCCCATAACTGTAGTGGGGTTTGTCGGACTCATGAAGGTTGCCGTTAGTGCCGTAGTGGACACACCTGCCATCTTGATGGTGAAATCGGCCATCGGCTGACCCGGCACCGTGGTAACGTTGAAACCCAAAGAGGTTATGGTACCAGGCCCAGAACCTGCGGCAATTAATTCCGTTGCCCGGATCAAGTATTGGGCCCGGCCGTCGTGCCAAAAGGTTTTGTAGGGAGTGATGGTCGTTCCAGTGGTCGGAGTGGTTCCGGTACCAATGGTAAAGACCTGGGCAGAAAGTTGGAGGGAACCCGCCAACATGGCCAAAAGGACTAGTAGTTTACGCACCATGAGTAGTTGAGTTAGGTGATCTTATACGTAATAGAAGCGCCTAATCTACACTAATCAACCAAGAACACGGAAGTGTAGTGCATAAATTGTTAATAAGTTTGAGCGAACGACGCCTTTTCGACCGTCAACGAATCGACCATGAGATCAGCACGTCCTGAACGATGTCGGGATGCAGGCTTCGCGCCACGGGACAGGTGTGTGCGACTCGAGTCAGGCCTTCGCGGTCGCGATCGCTAAACCCCTCAGGCACCGTCAAATTCAGGTGAACTTCGATGCGCCCAATGCGGCGGGGATCGCTGGACATGTGCTTGAGGGTGCGCGCCTCAGCGGCTAAAATTTGAAGGTTTTTGGCCTGCGCATAAAGCCCCATCGTAGTAACAATGCACGTCGTCAAACTCAGCGCACACAAGTCGGTGGGCGAAAAGGCGGAACCCATTCCGTGGTTGTCCGTCGGGGCGTCGGTGAGAATGCGGGTTCCGGATTGCTCGTGAAGGTTCTCGCAGCGCAAACTGCCGAGGTATGTGGTGGTAAAGGCTCCCATTAGGATAATTTAAGGCGAAATTCTTTTTCTGAATACGTGTGCATTGTTCCAATTGGCTCCGCACACAAGCCCTTTACTGCCAACGCTTCACGTACCAGCGGAGCCGCGTCGGCACCCGCGAACACGAGCAGTCCGCCACTTGTTTGGGGGTCGCAAAGCACTGCCATGGTGTAGCCATCCATGGTGCTGGTTTCGGCCTGAATCGCGCGGTAGTTGGTTGTAGTCAAGTTGGGCAAGCAAAATTGCTGGTAAAGCGCGCGGAGGCGTTCGGGGTCGTAGGTCGGAACCGACTTCAGGTCCAGTTCCGCCCGTAACCCGCTGGCGCGGGCGACTTCGAGCAGGTGCCCTGCGAGTCCAAATCCGGTCACGTCGGTCATGCTGTGCACCCCAGGAATTTCGGCCAGTTCAGCTCCAATGTCGTTGAGCGTGAGCATGGTGCGAATCGCCCATTCGCGGTCGGAATCGGTGGCGGTTCCGCGCTTGGTCGCAGTGGCCAAGATGCCCAGGCCCAGGGGTTTGGTCAAAAAGAGCACGTCGCCGGGCTGAGCGTGGCTGTTGGTTTTCAGGTGCGCCTTGCCGACGATTCCGCTGACGCTGAGGCCAAAAAGCGGTTCGGGGATGTCGATGCTGTGGCCCCCGGCGAGCGGAATCCCGGCTTCGCGGCACACGTCACGGGCCCCCTCAATCACCCGGCCGGCCAAAGCCGCCGGCAAGCGTTCAACGGGCCACGCGAGCAGGGCCAGTGCCGAAATGGGCCTTCCGCCCATGGCGTACACGTCGCTCAGGGCGTTGGTCGCGGCGATGCGCCCAAAATCGTAGGGGTCGTCGACGATCGGCGTAAAAAAATCGACGGTTTGCACGAGTCCGCGACCGTCGCCAAGGTCGACAACCGCCGCGTCGTCGGCATGCTCGTGGCCCACCCAGAGTTGGGGCCAAAAATCGCTGGAACGCACACCGCTCGCGCCTAAGATGCACTGTAAGGCTTCGGGGCCAAGCTTGCATCCACAGCCCGATCCGGGGTTAAATTCGGTGAGGTTCATGACAGAGAAAGGAGTTCGTGGGCGACTTCGGTGTCGCTTTTACCGGTTCCGTCGAAGCGGGTGGTGATGGTTTCGGCGCGAGCCGCCACGCTCTCGGCGTAGGTTCGGTCGTAGTAATGAAGGGCAATGCGCGCGGCGTCGGCCAGGTTGCCTTGCCGCACGTGATCTACTGCAGCCCGGGCATTTTGGTCGCCCAATCGCTTAGAAATGCGAACAAAGGTTTCGGCCAGCTCGTCGCGTGACGCTAGCCCGTAGGCCGCCACCAGTCGCTCAATTCGCTCGTCGAGGCTGCGTTCAAGGAGTACCACGGGCGCGGACTTTTTGTGCGCAAAAAAGCGCTGCTGCAGCCAAATGCGGCCAATGGAGCGCGATTCGTCCTCAATCCAAATTCGCGGTTGCCCTTCGAGTTCAGCGAGGCGCAAGGCGCCGTCGTTTTCAAATTGTTCGTTGCTGGGCTGGGGAAGCTCGCCAATTTGCCCAAACGCGGATCCCTTGTGGTGCGCCAAGCCCTCGAGGTCGAGCACCGGTCCGCCCAAATCGTGCATCGCGCGCAGCACCTCGGTTTTGCCCGAGCCTGTCAACCCCGCAAGCACTAAATAGGGCCGCGCGGTTCCCCAGGATTCTAAAACGCGCCCGCGGTAAGACTTATAGCCTCCGTCCCAGCGGTTGACCTCGTAACCGGCCGTGCGGAGCAGCCAGGCGACGGAACCGCTTCGTTGGCCTCCGCGCCAACAGTAGACGCCAAGTGGACTGGAGTCTCGCTTCACCAGGGTGTCAACCTCAGCCACCAGTTCAGCCATGCGCAATCCTGCATACTTGAGTCCGATTCGCACCGCTTTGGCAGGCGATTGCTGCTTGTATACCGTACCAATTTCAGCCCGTTCGGTGTCGCTAAAGAGCGGAACAGAGTAGGCGCCAGGAACGTGGCCTTCGGCGAATTCAGCAGGACTTCGGACGTCAAGAACGGGCATGGAGCGAAGGTACGATGTGCGCTACCTTTAGGCCGTGCGAAGCCTATTGCTCCTCGGAATTGCGGTCGCGGTTGCGGCCTGTGGTGTGCCCCGATCGGTCGTCGACGCCCAGTCGGCAGTCGTGGAGCGCCTTCGCCAAGACAGCGCTACCGCCGAGCTGCGAATCGCCGCGGTTCGCGACAGCTTGGTCGCCATAGAACGCTGGGGTGTCCAATCGGAGCAGGCATCGCTCGAGCTAGCTACTGAACTCGAGCGCAGGGCGGATGAGCTGAAATTGGCTCAGTTGAGGGCGGATTCGCTTCAGGACCGAGTGCTGCGCAACGCCACCCAACGCGACGTCTGGCGCCTCGAGCGCCTCGCGGCCGAACGTGCCAAGTTGGCGGCTGAACGCCGTGCCGATTCCCTCAGCGAACTGCTTCTCATGCTTCCGGCACCCGCCCCCAAAAAAAAGCGCTAGTCGCGTTCAACGAAGTCGAGGTCCTGACCAAAGGTTTCGGAGAGGCCCCACGCGGCCCATAGGGTAACCGCAAACACCAGCAAAGACGTTAGGATTCCGCCCTCGAGGTAGCCCGCCACCGAAGTAAGCCAGAGAAACAGCGCCGAAATTGCGTTGAGTGACCCACGAACCATGTTGGGAATCGTCGTGGCGGCCGTGGCGCGCAGGTTGGTGCCAAAACTCTCAGCCCCGACGGTGACAAAAAGGGCCCAAAATCCGGTGCCAAAGCCCATAATTCCGCAGGCCAAGTAAAGTTCATCGACCGTAGATGCCGTGAAAAAGCGAAGCATTCCCAATGCGGTAATCGCATAAAACACATAAAGCGCTTTTTTGCGCGACTTAAGCACTTGGCTCAAGAACCCGATGAGGATGTCGCCCAGCGAAATCGCGGCGTAGGCATACAGAATTCCTCGCCCCGGATCCACCGTTCCGGAGATGCCCAGGTGCTTGGCAAATTCGTTGCTGAAACTAACCAAGATGCCGATAACGAGCCAGGTAGGGAGCCCGATGAGCACGCAGCGCAGGTAACGAAGGCTGCGTTCGCGGGTGCGGAATAGCTGCACGAAGTTCCCCCGCACGACATCGCTGCGGGCCGCCGTTTGGTGGAAAAGGGCGGAGTCCAGTACCCGCAAGCGCAAAACGAGCAGGCTGAGGCCCATGCCGCCGCCGATGAAGTAGGCGGTGCGCCATTCCACGGCTTGGGCGACAAAAAATGCCGCCACCGCGCCCAGCAGGCCGATTCCGGCCACCAGGGAGGTTCCGATTCCACGCTTAGCCGCGGGAAGCAGTTCGCTCACCAACGTGATTCCGGCGCCCAACTCGCCGGCGAGTCCGATGCCGGCAAAAAACCGCACCACCGCATACTGTAGCTCGTTCTGAACCAGTCCGTTTGCAAGGTTTCCGAGCGAATAGATGAGGATCGACATAAAGAGTACGCGGGTGCGGCCCAGTCGGTCGCCCAGCACGCCCCAGAGGATGCCGCCCAGCATGAGGCCGAGCATTTGAACGTTGATAATGAGTAGTCCGCTTTCAAACGAATTAGCCACGCCCAGGTCGTCGAGCGACGGAATGCGGACGATGCTAAAGAGCAGCAAATCGTAGATGTCAACAAAGTACCCCAGCGCGGCGACCCACACGGCGGCGTTGCGTACCACAGATGCCGATTGCATTACTCAGATTAAGCGTTTAACGATGCGCAGTCGGTGGGTGTGGCGGCCCAGTTCGGCGTGGTAAATTCCGCTCGGGTCGAGCGTATCCACGCGGACCGAACCGCTTGCATGCAGGATTCGGTGGTCGCTGAGCACCAGGCCCACGTGGGTGATGCGGCCCTCTTCGTTGTCAAAAAACGCGAGGTCGCCCTCTAGCGCTTCTTCGAGAAAGTCGACCGTTTGGCCCTGGTTGGCCTGCTGGTGGGCATCGCGGAGCAGGTTAATGCCCGCCATGCGAAAGCTGACTTGGGTAAGGCCGCTGCAGTCGATGCCAAATGCGCTGCGTCCGCCCCAGAGGTAGGGCGCATTCAGAAAGGTGAAGGCGTGGCGCACCACCTGATCGCGCGTGGGCATGAGTTCAGCGAGCGGGCCTTGGTAGTGAAACGTCTCGTCGCCCAGTTCGAGGGCGCCCTCATTAAAAAAGGGCAGGTAGGAGCCCGCCACCACGGTGCGGCTTTTCATCGGTTGCGCGTGGTCGACCAAATCCACCGCACTGGCCACCACGGGCTGGGGTCGGTCGAGTTGGCTTCGGTAGGAATCTCGGCTGAGCGGAACGGTTTGCTGCGTGAGCACCCAACCTTCGTAGCCGTCATGGCCCAAGCGAACCTGGCTCCACTCTCGGTCGTGCCCAAGCACTTCGAAGACTTCGCCGAAGAGGCCTTGGTTGACCATTTCGCTGCGGTGCGCCGGTTCGCGGCGCATTGGGGTGAGGCTGAACGGAAAAGTGCCGAACATGCGGGAAAGATACGCCGAGCGCCGATTCCGCTAAAAGCGAATCGAAAACTCCGGCTCGACGGACACGTCGATGGGCGCACCGCTAACGGGATGCGCAAACTGAATGCGCTGGGCGCACAAGTCGATGCCGGCGTCGGCGTTAGGTCGCTTTGCTCCGTACTTCAGGTCGCCCTTGATCGGATGGCCGATGGCCTGCATCTGGCAGCGAATCTGGTGGTGCCGGCCCGTTTCGAGGTCGACCTCAACCCGGCTGTAGCGATCCCCAGCGGCAAGCACTCGGTAGCGGAGCACTGCTCGCTGAGCGTCCTTGCGGGTGGAAACAAACGACTTCTTTTTAACTCCGTCGCGCCAGAGCATGTGCTCGAGCCGCGCTTCGGCCTCCGCCGGATGCCCTTCGACCAGGCACTGATAGGTTTTTTGGATTCCCCGGTCGGCAAACAGCGCATTCATGCGGGCCAGCGACTTCGACGTCTTGCACAAAACTACAATTCCGCTGGTGGGTCGGTCCAAGCGGTGGGGGAGTCCGATAAATGCCTTGCCCGGCTTTTGGGACCGCCGTGCGACGTCTTCAGCGGCCCAGTCGAGCAGCGTGCGGTCGCCTGTCTCGTCGCCTTGGACCAGCAGGCCGGCGGGCTTGTACACCAGCAGCAAGTGGTTGTCTTCCCACAAAATGCGCGGATCGGCCATTAGTAGCGTTCCTGGTCGTTCGGAAAATCCTGGGCCCGAACGTCGGCCACGTACTGGCGGATCGCGGCGGGAATCACCTCGCCCAGCTGCGCGTAGCGACGCAAAAACCTAGGATTGAATTCGGTATTCATGCCTAGCATATCGTGGAGCACGAGCACTTGGCCATCGACGTCAGCGCCCGCACCGATGCCAATGGTAGGAATGCGCAGCGACGCCGTGACTTTGGCCGCCAGGGCCGCCGGAATTTTTTCGAGCACGAGCGCGAAGCATCCCGCCTCTTGAAGCGCCAGCGCGTCGTCGATGAGCTTGGTGGCCTCAGCTTCTTCTTTGGCGCGCACCGCGTAGGTTCCGAACTGATAAATGCTCTGCGGGGTGAGCCCCAGGTGGCCCATCACCGGAATCCCAGACTGCACTAAGCGCTGCACGGTCGACACTACTTCGCTGCCGCCCTCGAGCTTAACGGAGTGTCCGCCCGACTCCTTCATGATGCGAATGGCGGAATTCAGCGCCTCCTTGGGATTGCCCTGGTAGCTGCCGAACGGAAGGTCCACAACTACGAGGGCCCGGTCGACGCCGCGCACCACGCTCGACGCGTGGTAAATCATTTGGTCGAGCGTAATGGGCAAGGTGGTTTCGTGGCCCGCCATAACGTTGCTGGCGGAGTCGCCGACCAGAATCACGTCAACCCCCGCTGCGTCTACCAAACGGGCAAACGTGTAGTCGTAGGCGGTGAGCATCGAAATCTTCACACCGCTGTGCTTGAGCTCGGCGAGGCTGTGCGTCGTCACCTTTTTAAAGGCTTCGGGTCCGGACTTTTTTTGCGTAGACATGCCGCAAAGGTATGCGAGGCTGCTTCATCGCTATCTTTGGCGCTTATGCTGCATCGCCTCGTCCTCTTGCTCTTAGCGGGCTCTGCTCTGCTGACTTCGTGCAACAACGACCTTGACGTCACCGCCGACTTTGAGCGCGTACCCATCGTGTACGGGGTGATTGACCCCAAAAGCGACACGCAGTATGTGCGGGTGGGCCGCAGCTACCTCGGGGTCGACGGCCCGGTGGGCGGCCTCAACCATCCCGATTCGCTGTACTACCCCAACTTGGTGGTCGAGCTCAAAGCCTTTGGTCCAGCCGGAGCCTTGATTTTTACCGAAACCTACACCGAAACCACCGACATCCCCAAAGACGCCGGCTTGTTCACGGGACTCGGACACCGAGTGTACCGCATGGTACGCCCAGGATTTTCTAAAAATCCGAGCCGCACCGACTACACCTACGAAATCACCTTGCGCGAAGCTCCAGGTTCGGACGTACTTGCCAAGGCAGTTACGCCCTGCGTCGACAGCATTCGCCTGAAGCAGCCGAGCTACTTCGGAATCCAGAAGATGTCCATCGCCTCGAAAAACGGATATTCGCTGCAGTGGAACCAGACCAAAAACGCCCGCATTTACCAGGGCTATGTAGACTTCCACTACATGGAAATGCCGATGGCCAACAGCGCCGATTCGGTGCACAAGGTTATTCGCTACGCCCTTCCGTTTATTACGGGCGGTAGCCTCGCCGGCGGAACCTCGATCGTTTCGACCAACATTGACTACCAGAGTTTCTATAACTTCTTGAAGAACTCAATCCCCGCCGCCCCGGCCGGAACGATTCGTTGGTTCCGCGGCATGGACCTGTACTTGAGCGCCGGCAGCGACGCCTTGGCGACCTACATTTCGGTATCGCAGCCTTCAAACAGCATCAACCAGGATCCGCCGTTCTACACCAACATTACGGGCGGAGCGGGCATCTTTGGCAGCAAGTCGCACATCTTTAAGCCCTACCTGGGGCTGTCGACCGTGTCTCTGGACTCGCTGGGCAACAGCGTTTTGACCTGCAGCCTGCAGTTTGGCCGCGCTTCAGCGGGCGACACCTGCGCCTGCGGACCCCAGCGCACCTGGGATCGCTGCCTGTAAGTGCGCCATTTCGGCGATTTCAGGCGTAGACTGCTGACATAATGTCGCTTTTTGGCAGAAATTTTTTGCGGTGCCGGGGGTGGTACAGTGCTTGCCCTTGAGCGGGCAAATCAACACCAAAGAACTCCACACCATGGGAAAAATTATCGGTATCGACCTCGGAACAACCAATTCGTGCGTCGCCGTAATGGAGGGCAACGAGCCCGTTGTTATTCCGAATGCCGAAGGAAAACGCACCACCCCGTCGGTGGTTGGCTTCGTCGAAGGCGGCGAGCGCAAAGTGGGCGACCCCGCCAAGCGCCAGGCCATTACTAATCCGACGAAGACGATTTTCTCGATCAAGCGCTTCATGGGCGAATCCTACTCCAACAGCGAGAAGGAAGTTGGTCGCGTTCCCTACCAAGTAGTGAAAAGCGACAACAACACGCCCCGCGTACAAATTGACGACCGCGCCTACACGCCGCAAGAAATTTCAGCCATGATTCTTCAGAAAATGAAGAAAACGGCTGAAGACTACCTCGGCACGACCGTAGACGAGGCGGTAATCACGGTTCCGGCCTACTTCAACGACGCCCAGCGCCAGGCCACTAAAGAAGCGGGCGAAATTGCTGGCCTGAAGGTGCGCCGCATCATTAACGAGCCGACCGCAGCCGCGCTCGCTTACGGCATCGACAAGATGAACCGCGACATGAAAATCGTCGTGTTTGACTGCGGAGGCGGAACCCACGACGTGTCGGTCCTCGAGCTCGGTGACGGCGTATTCGAGGTGAAGTCAACCGACGGAGACACCCACCTCGGCGGCGACGACTTCGACGATCGCGTCATCAATTGGTTGGCCGACGGCTTCAAGTCCGACGAAGGCATCGACCTTCGCCAAGACGCGATGGCCCTTCAGCGCTTGAAGGAAGCCGCCGAGAAGGCCAAGATCGAGCTTTCGAGTACAACGTCAACCGAAATTAACCTGCCCTACATCACCGCCACGGCGAGCGGCCCGAAGCACATTGTGCGCAACCTCAGCCGTGCCGAATTTGAGCGCCTTGTTTCGGACCTCGTAGACCGCACGATTGAGCCCTGCAAGAGCGCCCTCAAAAATGCGGGATTGAGCACGAGTGACATCGACGAAGTGATCATGGTTGGCGGTTCAACCCGCATCCCTGCGATCCAAGATGCGGTGAAGAAGTTCTTCGGCAAGGAGCCCAACAAGGGCGTCAACCCCGACGAAGTCGTGGCCATCGGTGCCGCCATTCAAGGCGGAGTTTTGGCCGGAGACGTCAAGGACGTGCTGCTGCTTGACGTGACTCCGCTCTCGCTCGGAATCGAGACGATGGGAGGCGTCATGACCCGCTTGATCGAGTCGAACACGACGATTCCGACCAAGAAGTCTGAGGTGTTCAGCACCGCCAGCGACAACCAGCCCAGCGTTGAGATCCACATCCTGCAGGGCGAGCGCCCCATGGCCAAGGACAACAAAACGATCGGACGTTTTCACCTGGACGGAATTCCGCCCGCACCCCGCGGCGTGCCCCAGGTCGAGGTGACGTTTGACATCGATGCCAACGGAATCCTGCACGTGAGCGCCAAAGACAAGGCGACCGGCAAGGAGCAAAAGATCCGCATCGAAGCTTCTTCGGGCCTCAGCCAAGAAGAAATCGAGAAGATGAAGAAGGAGGCCGAGGCCAACGCCGACGCCGACAAGCTCGCCAAGGAGCGCGTCGACAAGCTTAACGCTGCCGACCAAATGATCTTCCAAACCGAGAAGCAGCTCAGCGAGTTTGGCGACAAGCTCGGCGACAAGAAAGGCGTCATCGAGTCTTCGCTCGAGAACCTGAAGAAGGCCCACGCCAGCCAAGAGATCAGCGCCATCGACGCCGCCATGGAGCAGATCAACGAGGCCTGGAAGAACGCTTCTGAAGAGATGTACAAGGC
>VGFU01000013.1 GCA_016868755.1 Bacteroidota bacterium
CCGACGACCGCCCCACCACCTTAGCGTGGCCGGGCTGGGAAAAAGCACGCCGCATCGGCATCGTGTTTGACGCGCGCGCCGAAGAAGGCTATTTGGAATCCTTGCGTCAGGTCGTTTCGGCCCTCCAAGCGCAGCAGCGCGCTGTAGCCCTAATCGGATGGACCGGCGAAATGCGTCCCAAAAACGCTCTGTACTCTGGGCGGCAGCTCATTTTTACCGACGACTTTGCGTGGAACGGCGCGGTTCAGGCCGGCAATGCCCTCGAATTCATGCAGAGCGAATTTGACCTCGTCGTAGCCCTGCACCGCAGCGAAGACAGCCCCATTGACTACCTCGTCGCGCGCACGCCTGCCGGTTTGCGGGTAAGCCTGACGGGCGCCAACGACTTCTACGACGTTCGCTACCACAGCGCAGACCGCCTTCCCATGGACTACTTTCGCGCTTTGAGCGCTTGGCTCGCAAAAATTCCTTCCCGATGAACGCACGCATCAATCCCTTCAAGGGCACCGGCATTGCCTTGGTTACGCCCTTCACCGCTACCCACGAGGTGGACTATGTCGCCCTGGACCGCTTAGTCCAGCATTGCATAGCGGGCGGAGTGGACTTTCTCGTCGCATTAGGCACCACCGCCGAAACCGCGACCTTGAGCGCTGACGAGAAGCAGCGCATCGTGGCGGCCATCTGCGCGGCGGCATCCGGCCGTGTCCCCGTGGTTCAGGGCGTGGGAGGGAACGACAGCGCCAAAGTGGCCGCCGAACTCAAGGCAGGGCTTCGCGAGGGGATCTCGGGAGTATTAAGCGTTTCTCCGTACTACAACAAGCCCACACAGGAGGGTATTTTCCGCCACTTTGCCTACGTCGCTGAGGCTACAGAACTGCCAATCATTTTGTACAACGTGCCGGGCCGAACGGGCTCAAACATGGCCGCGTCGACCACGCTGCGCATCGCCGAGTCGGTGCCCCACGCGGTGGCCGTTAAAGAGGCGAGCGGCAACATGGAGCAGTGCATGGAAGTCATTCTCGGAGCGCCTGCGGGCTTTGACTTACTCAGCGGCGACGACAACCTAACGCTTCCGCTGGTTGCCTGCGGGGCACAGGGCGTCATTTCGGTCAGCGGCCAGGGGTTTCCCAAAACCTTCAGCCAAATGGTTCGCGACGCCCGAGCGGGCAATGTGGCTGCGGCACAAAAAGGCCATTACGCCCTGTTTCACTTTACCCAGCAACTTTTTGCCGAAGGAAACCCGGGCGGAATTAAATCGGCCCTAAAGCACCTCGGCATCAGCGACGACGCACTGCGCCTGCCTTTGTGGCCCGTTTCAGCCGCCCTCGACGCGGCAATCGCTCAATCGGTACACCAATTGCAGAACTACGAATCATGAAGCATTGGATAACTGCCGTCGCGCTCGCGGGATTGGCCGCCTCGTGCGGAGACTACAACAAAGTGCTCAAAAGCACCGACCCCGCCTACAAGCTGGATCGAGCGATTCAGTACTACGACACCAAAAACTACAGCAAGGCCTATCCGCTGTTTGACGAGCTCATGACCTCGTACCGCGGAACCACCAAGGCGCAAACTGTCTACCGCTACTTCGCCCGAACGCTTTACGCCCAGCGCGAATACATTTTGGCATCCTACCACTTCAAACGCTTCGCCCAGACGTTCCCCAGCGACGAATTCGCCGAAGAAGCGGCCTACCTCGGGGCACACTGTGCCTACCTCGACGCGCCGTCCACAACGCTGGATCCGGCCCTGACCTACCAAGCCATGGACGAGTTACAGCTGTTCATCAATACCCACCCTGATTCGAAGTTTCTCGGTGAGGCCAACACGCAAATCGACGAGCTTCGCCGCCGACTTGAAGAAAAGAGCTTCCTCATTGCCAAGGGCTACCACCACCGCAACAAGTACGCAAGCGCCGTCGTTTCGTTTAACGTAATGCTCACCGACCATCCGGCGAGTCCGCGCCGCGAAGAGGCCATGTACTACCGCATCGAGTCGGCAATGAAGTATGCCGAGAACTCCATCGAAAGCAAGCAAGAAGAGCGCTACCGCGAGGCGACGACCTACGTGAACGAGTACCAAGCGACCTTTCCCGACGGCACGTACGCCTCCGACGTTTCAGGATTCGCAAAGCGGATTGCCGCTCGGAACCGAAAATAATCGTACTTTTGCCCTCCTAATTGCAACTTAGACAACCTCGAACCATGGATAAAGCGCACCTTTCTGCCTCGAAGACGACCAAAACGTTGGATTTCAACGAGCTGGATGCCGCTACCGGCAACATCTACGAGGCGATCGCCCAGATTTCGCGCCGTGCTGAGCAAATCAACGAGACGCTGCGTGCCGAAATCAACGAGAAACTCGAAGATTTTCAGGTAGTTACCGATAGCCTTGAAGAGGTATTCGAGAACAAGGAGCAAATCGAAATGTCGCGCCAGTACGAGTCGTTGCCTAAGCCCCACGCCATGGCGGTTCGCGAGTGGCTCGACGGTAAGGTGTACTACCGCTACCCTGAGGCCGACAGCACCAACGCCTAACGAGCATGGTACTGCAGGGGCGCCGCATCCTGCTGGCCGTGAGTGGCGGCATAGCTGCCTACAAAATTCCTTACTTCGTTCGACTCTTGCGCCAGTCAGGCGCTGAGGTTCGCGTGGCGATGACCCCCGCCGCCGAAGAGTTCGTTACGCCGCTGACGCTTGCGGCCTTGAGCGGACACCCCGTCGAGCAGCACCTCGTGCTTCGTGGCGGTGCCCGAACCTCGTGGAACAACCACGTTCACCTCGCAGAGTGGGCCGAGGCCCTGGTGGTGGCGCCTGCGACCAGCAACACGCTGGCCAAGGCGGCCCACGGGCTCTGCGACAACTTGCTTACGTCGTTGGTGCTTTCGGCCAAATGCCCTGTATTCTGGGCCCCGGCCATGGACCTCGACATGTTTGCCTACCCGGCAACCCAGCAGAATTTAGACCGGCTGCGGACCATGGGCCACCACGTGTGGCCGTCGCCTGAAGGCGAGCTGGCCTCGGGGTTGACGGGCGCAGGCCGCATGGCCGAGCCCGAGTTTATGCACCGCGCTTTGGAGCTTCATTTAGGTGCGCGGCCGTTTTGGACCGATCGAACGCTGTTGCTGACTTCAGGGCCGACCGAGGAGGCCTTGGACCCGGTTCGCTTTCTGACCAATGGGTCGAGCGGACAAATGGGCGAAGCGCTAGCCGCCGAAGCGGAGCTTCGCGGCGCCACGGTGCATTGGGTGCGCGGACCGTTGCGGCGAGCCGACCGAGCGTGGTCGCCCAAGGTTCGCGTGGTTTCGGTGCGGAGCGCCGCAGAGATGCACGCCGCCGCCCTCCAAGCCTTACCCGAAGCATCGGTCGTGATTACGGCGGCGGCGGTCGCTGACGTGCGCCCGTCGGCGCCCCAAGACCGCAAAACCCCCAAGGAACACCTGAACCGCCCCCTAGAACTTGTGCCCAACGCCGACATACTGGCAGACTTGGCGGCGCGCAAAGTATCGGGTCAATGGATTCTGGGATTCGCCCTCGAAACCCACGACGCGGTCGAATCGGCCCAGGCCAAACTCCGCCGCAAAGGCGCAGACGCCCTCATCCTCAACCTCGACGGTCCAGAGACCGGAATGAATTCCGCCACCAACCAAATCAGCCTGATACGCGCCGAAGGCATCGAAGAGGGTCCGCTGGAAACCAAAGAGCAGGCCGCACGGCGCATCCTTGATTGGGTTGAGCGCTACGCGGGCATCGCGTAACTTCACCTCGTGAAACTATTTGTCCTTCTCACCGCCCTTCTAATCGGGCTGAGCGGCCTTTCAGCCCAGGAATTCTTTGTGGAAGTCAAGGTTCAAGCGCCTGAAATCCAAACCAATGACCGCCAAGTATTCACCCAGCTGGAGCAAGTAATCCGCGACCTCATCAACAACCGCGCGTGGACCGAAGATACCTGGGAACAGGCGGAACGAATTCGCGGTTCCCTCGTGTTTACCTTGCGCAGCTACGACCAAGGCACCGGCCAAATGTCCGGAAACCTTCAGGTCTCGTTTGCGCGACCCGTCTACGGTACTGACTACAACTCCACCACGTTTACCTATCAGGATCCCGACGTGCGGTTTCGCTACCGCCCCAACGAAATCGTCGAGTTTCAGCCCAACCAATTCAACGACCTGGCGTCGCTCGTGGGCTTCTATGCCTACCTGGCACTGGGCCTCGACGAAGCTTCGTTTGATGCCGAGGGGCGAGCATCCCTGCAGTCAGCGCTTCAAGTAGCCCAAACGGCTCAGGCCTCCGGCGCCGGAGGCGGATGGGACCGCTTTGCGTCGACCCGCAACCGGTTTTGGTTGATTGATGACCTGCTAAACCCCGCCAACGAAGCCTTTTTGCAGGCTTGGTACCGATACCACCGCGAAGGCCTGGACCGCCTAGCCAACGTCGCGACCCAGTCACAAGCCAAACAGGCCATAGCAAGTGCGATTTTGTCAGTAAAACCAATCCACACCCGGCAGCCCAACATTTATTTGCTTCGCTGGTTTTTTGACGCCAAATCGGTAGAGCTTCAGCAGGTGTATTCGGGCGGACCGCAGGTTCCGCTCCAAGAGCTCATTGAAGCCCTACAGGTCATGGACGCGTCAAACGCAAGTAAGTACCTAAAAATGGGTACGACCCGATAGCTTGAACTAGGTTTGCGCCATGCTCCGCCGCCTACACATTGAACGCTTTGCGCTGATCGAACAGCTGGACCTCGAGGTTCAGCCCGGCTTTACCGTGGTGACGGGCGAAACCGGGGCGGGTAAGTCCATTTTTCTGGGCGCCCTTCAGCTTGCCTTGGGCGGACGAGCGGAATTTGCCTCAGTCGGACAACCCGGCTTCAAGTGCGTGGTCGAGGCCGAGTTTTCGGTTTCTGAAGCGCGCAAGGAAGAGTGGGCCACGGACGACTGGGACTGGTGGAGCAGCGACGGCACCGCAAGCTTGGTTTTGCGCCGCGAAATCCACCCCGGCGGGCGCAGTCGTGCGTTCATCAACGATTCACCGGTGCGCTTGGACGAACTCAAACGGGTATCGAGTGCCTTGGTAGACATCCACAGCCAGCGGGACGAGGGACTTTGGTCGCGGAGCGAGGGCATCGTACTGCTGCTCGAAAACTTCGCCCCCCGTGAGGCGGAACGCGCTCGGCAGCGCTACCGTGAGGCCTGGACCGACTTTGTCGCGCGGGAGCAGGAGCTCGGTGTGCTCGAGGCGGAGCTTGGTTCGGTGCAAGACCCCGAATACCTGCAGTTTGTGGTTCAGGAACTCCAAGCCCTCAACCTCAAGCCGGGCGAAGAGGCTCGGCTGCGCCAGCGGCTCGCGACCCTTAGCCACGTGACGGAACTTCACGAAACCTGCGTCGAAGTACTCGAGGCCCTGGACCGCGACGAACATGGGATCTCGGCCCTCGCCAGCCAGATTCGTCGGGCAGGGGAGCGGGTGGCTCGCCGAACATCTACGCACGAAGACCTCGTGGCACAAGGGCTGGCCCTCGAAGAGCTCACCCGCGAATTGCGCCAGCAGTGGTCCGCCTTGTTGGAACAGCTTGATACCGACCCGGCCGAACTCGCCGAGGCCGAAGAACGGCTCGCCCAGCTGGACCGCCTTCAGCGCAAGCATCAGTGTGCCGATGAAGCGGCGCTGCTCGAGCACATGGAGGTGCTGACACGTCGGCTGGAACTCTGGGAACACGGTCAAGAGCGCCTAAACCAAGCCCGGCGTGCATGTGCCCAGGCACATGAAACCCTAGTTGCAGCGGGAGCGGCATGGAACGAAATCCTGCTTCACGGAGCTTCCGACCTCGCGGCGTCGGTTCGGGAGGGCCTAGCCGAACTGGCTATGCCCCAGACCCAAATCGCGGTGCGTCCGCAAGAGAAAAACGAGCCGGGCCCGCAGGGAACCTACACCTACCGCCTGGAGTTCAGCGCCAATCCGGGCCAGCCTATGCAGGACCTCAGCAAAGTGGCGTCGGGTGGCGAACGCAGCCGACTGATGCTGGTGCTCAAGCGCTACTTGGCTCTACGTCAGGGGTTGAGCACGGTGCTGTTCGACGAAATCGACACGGGTGTTTCGGGCGGAACGGCGGCCAAAATGGCCTCCGTGTTGCGTGCGATGAGCACCGACGCCCAGGTGTTGGCCATCACGCACCTTCCGCAGGTTGCCGCGAAGGGAAGCCAGCACTGGGTCGTCGAAAAGACGAGCGACGGCTCGGCTACCCGCACCCGGCTGCGGGTGCTCGACGAAACCGAGCGGCTGGATGAGGTGGCTCGCCTGCTGTCTGACGGCAGCCTGAGTTCGATAGCCCTCGCACAGGCGCAAGCTCTGATGGCTTCGGCCGACTGATTTTTACCGATATTTGCCCCATGAACAACGTACTCGCAGGAAAAAAGGGCATCATCTTCGGAGCTCTCAACAGCGACTCCATCGCTTGGAAGGTCGCCGAACAGTGCCACGCCCAAGGGGCGCAACTCGTGCTTACCAACGCCCCGATGGCCATGCGCATGGGCGAAATCAACGCACTCGCTGAGAAGACCGGTGCGCCGGTTATTGGGGCTGACGCCACAAGCCTCGAGGACCTTCAAAACCTGCTTCAGGGCGCCATGGACCACTTTGGCGGCAAAATTGACTTCATCCTTCACAGCATCGGCATGTCGGTGAACGTGCGCAAGAGCCGTCCCTACACCGACCTGAACTACGACTTTTTAACCAAGGGCTGGGACGTGTCGGCCGTGAGCTTCCACAAAGTGCTGCAAACGGCCTACCAAATGGACGCCTTGAGCGATTGGGGTAGCGTACTGGCGTTGAGCTACATTGCCGCACAGCGCACGTTCCCCGACTACAACGATATGGCCGAAAACAAAGCCTACCTCGAGTCAGTGGCCCGCAGCTTTGGCTACCACTACGGGATCCGCAACAAGGTTCGCGTCAATACCATCAGCCAATCGCCGACCCCCACGACGGCCGGAAGCGGCGTGAAGGGCTTCAATGCCTTCTTGAGCTTTGCCGACAAAATGAGCCCGTTGGGCAACGCAACCGCCGAAGACTGCGCCAACCTCTGCGTGGTAATGTTCAGTGATATGAGCCGCCGCGTTACAATGCAAAATCTGTACAACGACGGAGGCTTTAGCAACACCGGAGTAAGCCAAGAAGTGTTGGACACCTACATGAAGGGCGCGGAGTAAGCCCGACCCGTCAAAAAACTAAACTAAGCCCGCTTCGGCGGGCTTTTTTGTGCACCCTAGGGCGGGTAATTAGAACTCGCTCTTCTCGTGAAAAGCGAGTCGGTCAAACTTCTCTTGGGTCAGCTGAAGTCCGAACTGAGAATCGGCCAAAAACACAAGGCGTCCGAATTTGTCGTGGGCTAACTGCCGAGCCTTCATTCGCTCGAGTTCGGCCAACTGAGCGGCGTCCTTGCCGTCGACCCAAAGGGCCTTGTAGGCGGGGAAGGGCTCGTAAGAACATTTCGCCCCGTATTCGTGCTCCAGACGGTACTGAATCACCTCGTACTGCAGGGCGCCCACGGTCCCAATGACTTTGCGGCCGTTGGCGACGAGCGTGAACAGCTGGGCGACGCCTTCGTCCATCAGCTGATCGACGCCTTTGGCCAACTGCTTGGCTTTCATCGGGTCGGCGTTGTTGATGAAGCGAAAGTGTTCGGGTGAAAACGACGGAATTCCGCTAAAATGCAGCTTTTCGCCGCCCGTCAGGCTGTCGCCAATGCGAAACAAGCCGGTGTCGGGCAAGCCCACGATGTCGCCCGGGTAGGCTTCGTCTACCACCTCGCGCTTGCTCGCGAGAAAGGTCATGGGCGAACTGAATTTCAGGTTCTTACCCTCACGAACGTGGAGGTAGTTGGTGTTGCGCTCAAACAATCCGCTCACCACCTTGACGAAGGCGATGCGGCTGCGATGGTTGGGATCAATGTTGGCGTGGATTTTAAACACAAAGCCGCTGAACTTTGTCTCGTCAGGGTTCACCACGCGCTCGTCGGCTTGCTTGGGCTGCGGGTGCGGAGCAATTTCGGCGAAGCAGTTGAGCAGTTCGCGCACGCCAAAATTATTTAGGGCGGACCCAAAAAACACCGGCTGCAGTTCGCCCCTCAAGTAGGCTTCGTGATCGAATTCGGGGTACACGCCGTGCACCAGTTCCAGCTCCTCGCGAAGGGCCTGCGCCGCCTTCGCTCCGATTCGCTCGACCAGCTCGGGACTGCTCAGGTCGCGGAACGAAACCCCCTCGGCCACCTTTTGCTTGTTCACTTGGTCGTAAATCAGCAGCGATTTCGACCACAAATCATACACGCCCTGAAACTGTGCCCCCATGCCGATCGGCCACGAAAGAGGGCAAAGGCGCAATCCGAGCTTTTGTTCCACCTCGTCCAAAAGGTCAAACGCGTCGCGGCCCTCGCGGTCCAACTTATTAATAAATACGATGATGGGCGTCGCGCGCATGCGGCACACATTAACCAGCTTCTCGGTTTGGGCCTCCACACCTTTGGCGACGTCGACCACCACGATCGCACTGTCGACCGCGGTCAACGTGCGGTAGGTGTCCTCGGCAAAATCTTGGTGGCCTGGGGTGTCCAAGATGTTGATGTGCTTGCCTTGGTACTCAAACGCCATCACCGAAGTGGCCACCGAAATTCCGCGCTGGCGCTCGATTTCCATGAAGTCTGACGTCGCGCCCTTCTTGATCTTGTTGCTCTTAACCGCACCGGCCTCCTGAATCGCGCCGCCAAAAAGCAAGAGCTTTTCGGTCAAGGTCGTTTTGCCCGCGTCGGGGTGCGAAACGATTCCAAAAGTTCGGCGGCGCTGAAGCTCCGTGTGCAGATTTGACATAACTCTTAAATTGCGGCCCGCAAAGGTAGGCGCGTCGCCCTGAACCTTTTCACCGAAACCGGGTTTAAGCACTTATGGAATCGTCGTACAGCATCAAAGATCTGGAGCACCTTACGGGCATCAAGGCCCACACGCTCCGCATTTGGGAGCAGCGCTACGAAATTGTCGTGCCCAGGCGCACCGATACCAACATTCGCACGTACTCCGACGAAGACCTCAAGACCTTGCTAAACGTAGCCGTGCTCATTCAAAAGGGGTGGCGCATTAGCAAAATTGCCGACCTATCTCGCGATCAGCTCAATCAAAAGGTGCTCGAAGAGGCCCTGGAGCGCGGAAGCCAGTCCGCCCAAGTCACGCGAATGATTCAAGCCTGTATTGACCTTGATGAGGCGACCTTCTCGCAAATTCTCGACGCGAGCATCCGCGAGAGTGGCGAAGAAGTCACGTTTACGCAGCTCGTGGGTGGGTTCATTCACCAAATCGGCTACATGTGGCAAACTGACGCGATAGGGGTGGCTAACGAACACTTCGCGAGCAACCTCATTAAGCAAAAGATTTATACTGCGCTCGATCGCTTGACGGACCAGCGCATGACGGCCAAAAAACCGGCCATCCTGCTTTACTTGCCCCAAGACGAGCTGCACGAACTCGGACTGCTCTACCTGCACTTTTTGCTTAAGTCGCGTGGAGAAGCTGTGATTTACCTCGGTCAATCCCTGCCGCTCGAACACTTGATCCCCATTTTCAAGCCGGGCAACTCGTTTAAGCTCGTCGTGAGCGTTTGGACTACCCAGCCGCTGCGCGAGCAAATCGACCAGTATGCCGCTGACGCCAGGGCCATTATGGGCGACGTTCCGTTGTGGGTTACGGGTCTGGCACCGTCGGATTGGGAGTGCACCGACCCGTTAACTCGAGTACTTCCCAGTTTGGCCCTACTGGGCAAAGAGCTCAGCGGGAATAGCTTAGTTAGCTGAATTTCAAGTTACTAACTTTTTAGTTTAATGTTTTTTTAAAAAACTTAAACAAAATGCTTGGGTTGGTTCATTTTTTGTTTAACTTCGTAAAAGAATTGTTAAACAAAACAAAAAATGCAACCCGAAGCGTTTGGCCCTGAAATCTACCAGCACGAGCACTTTCTGCGCGGACTCGCCTACAAACTGACCCGCCACGCTGAAGATGCCGAAGACCTCGTTCAAGATACCTTTTACAAGGCCATTAAGAATCAGGAAAAATACCGGGAGGGCACCAACCTTCGCGGATGGCTCTACACGATTCTTAAGAATACGTTCATTAACAACTACCGCAAGAAGAAGAACCAAAACACGTATGTGGACGACAGCGAAAACCAGTACGTCTTGGGCGGTATGATGGCCAGTAGGTCTGATGAAGCTGATAGCCCCTACGAGCTCTCCAACATTATTGACCGCATTGAGAACGTGGAGCGGACATACCTCGATGCGTTTATGATGTACTTCAACGGCTACAAGTACGAGGAAATAGCGGACCAAATGGGCATTCCCCTCGGCACGGTTAAAAGCCGTATCTTCTTAGCTCGCCGCAAAATGATGGATCAACTGCGCGGCATCCGCGACAACGAATAATGAAGAAACGCGCCCTCGTAATTGGATCTGGCTTTGCCGGAATGTCCAGTGCGGCCTACCTCGCTCAAGCGGGCTACGAGGTTACTGTTCTCGAAATGCACGACGGTCCCGGAGGACGGGGTCGTCAATGGATCAGCGAGGGCTACACGTTTGACTTGGGGCCTTCATTCTACTGGATGCCCGACGTTTTTGAGACCTTTTTTGGGCATTTTGGTAAGAAGTCGAGCGACTACTACGAGCTGCGTCGCTTAGATCCGTCCTACAGTATTTACTTCGAAGACGGTCCGATGCCAATTCCCGCATCGATGAGCGAAATCGAGGCCCTTTTTGATCGGCTTGAACCCGGTTCTGCCGCCCGTCTTCGGGTATTCTTGAAGGACGCCGAATACAAGTACCGCGTTGGGATTGACGATTTGGTTCGCAAGCCTTCACGCAGCGTGCTCGAGTTCGCCGACGTGCGCATCCTCACGGGACTGCTCCGAATGGACCTTTTGCGCAGCATTCGCAGCAGCATCGCCAAGGTGGTGAGTCACCCCAAATTGCGCCAACTCCTAGAGTTTCCGGTCCTCTTTTTGGGCGCGACGCCGAGCAACACGCCGGCGCTGTACAGCCTAATGAACTATTCAGACTTCGCCCAAGGAACCTGGTACCCCATTGGCGGCATGTATTCGGTCGTTCAGGGCTTTTACCGGCTTGCTCAGGAACAAAGCGTGCAGTTCCATTTTAACCAGGAGGTTACCGGCTTCCGCTACCACGGCAAACGCATCACGGGCGCCTACGTCGGCGATACCTGCTACGAGGCCGATGTCGTCGTGGCTTCGGCGGACTACGCCCACGTGGAGCAAAAGCTGCTGAGGCCTGAATTCCGTCGCTACTCCAATTCGTACTGGGCCAAGCGCAAAATGGCGCCCTCGGCGTTTATGTACTACCTCGGACTCGACACCAAGCTGCCGAACCTCGAGCACCACACCTTGTTTTTTGATGCCGACTTTGATACGCATGCAGATGCCATCTACACCAATCCGCGTTGGCCCGAAAAACCTTTGTTTTACCTGAGCATTGCCTCGGCAACCGACGCTTCGGCGGCACCAAAGGGCAAGGACGCGCTCGTCATCTTAATCCCGATGGCGACCGGCCTCGAAGACGACGACGCCACCCGCGAGCGCTACCTTGACATGGTTGCCGAGCGCATGAAGGCCCAAATTGGTGTCGACATTCGCCAGCACATCGTGGTCAAGCGCACGTTTGCGTACCGCGACTTTGTGAAGGATTACCACGCCCACCGCGGGAACGCCTACGGCCTGGCCAATACGCTCGACCAAACGGCCATCCTCAAGCCCAGCCTTAAAGGCAAGCTTACCAACCTCTACTACGCCGGACAGCTCACGGTTCCCGGCCCTGGAGTGCCTCCCTGCATCATTTCGGGTGAGGTCGTAGCCCGCGAAATTTCAAAAGAACACCCAACCGCATGATGGACCTCTACACCAAAACGTCCATTCGGACGAGCAAAGACATAACCAAGGCCTATTCGACCTCGTTTTCGTTGGGAATTCTCGGGCTTTCAAAGCCACTTCGCGACCCCATTTATGCGATCTACGGCTTTGTGCGGGTTGCTGACGAAATCGTCGACACGTTTCATGGACACAACCAGCGAGATCTGCTCGAACGTTTTTGGGCTGACACGGATCGCGCCATCGACGAGGGCATTTCGACCAATCCGGTGCTTCATGCGTTTCAGTACGTGGTCAACGCCTACCAGATTGACCGGGGCTTGATCAATACGTTTTTGCGGTCCATGGAAATGGACCTGGAAGACCGCACCTACGACCAGTCCGCCTACGAACAGTACATTTTAGGCAGTGCCGAAGTGGTGGGGCTCATGTGCCTTAAAGTCTTTGTCAAAGGAGATCAGGCACAGTACGAGGCGCTCACGCCGTATGCGATGAAGCTGGGGTCCGCTTTTCAAAAAATCAACTTTTTGCGCGACGTGGCCGCCGACTTTTCGAACTTGGGGCGCACCTACTTCCCCAATGTGGACCTGACGACCTTTGACGACGACGCCAAAATGGCGATCGAGCGCGACATTGAACGCGACTTCCGCAAGGGATACGAGGGAATTCTCAAGCTTCCCAAAGAATCGCGCTTTGGCGTCTACATCGCCTATATGTACTACTACGCGCTGTTTCAGAAAATTATGCGCACCCCATCATCTGAAGTGTTTTCGGCGCGGATTCGCATCAGCAACCGAAAAAAATACCGTCTCTTTGCAAGCTCATTCCTGCGCCATGCGCTGAATTTACTTTAAATGGAAACAGTTATCCTCGTCAATACGGCCGATGAGCCGATTGGGCGGATGGAGAAGTTAGCGGCCCACGAGCGCGGACTCCTTCACCGTGCATTTTCTGTCTTTTTGTTCAACGAACGCGGCGAAACGCTGCTTCAGCAGCGCGCAGCCAGTAAGTACCATTCTCCGCTGCTTTGGACCAACTCCTGCTGCAGCCACCAGCGAGAAGGGGAGACCAACCTCCAAGCGGCGCGGCGCCGCCTTCACGAAGAGCTCGGCATTGCACCTTCGCAACTAACCGAACTCTACGATTCGTTTTCATTTATTTACCGGGCGGAGTTTGACAACGGACTCACCGAACACGAACTGGACCACGTTCTTCTGGGTCGCTTTGATGGTTCGGTTACCCTAAATACCGATGAAGTAGCGGAGGTTCGCTGGATTTCTATGGCCGAATTGGCTCGAGAAATGGATGCACACCCCGAGCAGTTCACCGCGTGGTTCCAGATCATTTTTCGTGAATACCAAAGCCACCTTCCGCAATGAACACGAAGCCATACCGGGCCTCGGTGAGCCGCCACGCCCACTTCAACGCCGCCCACCGACTCTTCGTTCCGTCGTGGACGGATGCGCAAAACCAGGCACAGTTTGGGCCATGTTCTAATCCGCGCTACCACGGCCACAACTACGAGCTCATCGTACGCTTGACAGGACCCATCGACCCGGTAACGGGCTACGTCTACGACCTGGGAGTGCTGTCTGAACTGGTCAAGCGCGAGGTCGAGGCCAAGCTCGATCACCGCAATTTAAACGAAGAGGTGCCCGAGTTTGCCTCCCTGATCCCCTCAGCGGAACACATCGCCGTCGTGATTTGGAACTGGCTGCGCCCCCACCTGGATTCGACGCTCGACCTGCACATTACCCTTTATGAAACCCCCCGAAATTTTGTGGAATACCATGGCGCATAACAAGACCTTTCAAGGTACCCCCATCGCAAACGGCCTCAAGCCCGCCAACGGCCGGCATTTGGCTACGCCCACGGTTGAAGAGCAGCTTCTGCAGCCCGACGCTGAAAAAATTGAACGAATTGCCCAGAAGTTCGGCGAAATCATGGACATTTTGGGTTTGGACCGCAGCGACGACTCGCTCAAGGACACCCCGCGCCGCGTCGCCAAAATGTACGTGCTCGAGCAGTTTGCGGGCCTCAATCCGTTGAATAAACCCGAGGTTACGCTGTTTGAAAACCGCTACCGCTACGACGAAATGATTTTGGAGCGCAACATCACGTTGCATTCTACCTGCGAACACCACTTTGTTCCCATTTTGGGCGTGTGCCACGTCGCCTACTTTTCGTCGGGCGAAGTGGTCGGCCTGTCCAAGCTGAACCGCATCGTGCGGTACTTCGCCAAGCGCCCCCAGGTTCAAGAACGCTTAACGGAGCAGATTGCGGCCGAGCTTAAAAAAATTCTTCGAACCGAAGACGTGGCGGTGTACCTCGACGCCGAGCACTTGTGCGTGAAAATGCGCGGAGTGGAGGATAGCCATAGCTCCACCGCGACCAGCCACTTTGGCGGACGGTTCCGCGAACCCTCCGTTCGCGCCGAATTCCTGCAGGCGATCCGCGCGTAGCATGGTCCTTTTTTGGTTTCGCCGCGACCTTCGCCTCGAAGACAATGCTGGCTTGGCCAAAGCGCTTGAGCTGGGCTTGCCCGTTCAGCCCGTTTTCGTTTTTGATCGGAACATTCTCGACCGCCTCGAAGACCGTGCGGATGCCCGGGTCAGCTTCATTCACCGCCGCTTGACCGAACTCGACCAAACGTTTAGCCAGTCGGGTGGGGGACTGTGGACCTACTACGGCACCCCCGAAGAGGCCCATGCGCACTGGCTTCGCGAACATCCAGAGATTCAGGGGGTGGTGGCCAACCGCGATTACGAGCCTTACGCCCGCGAGCGCGACCAGCGCATCGAAGCACTGTACCGAGCGGGCGGGCGCTGGTTTAAGGGCACCAAAGACCACGTGATCTTCGAGAAAAACGAGGTGGTCAAGGGCGACGGTACGCCGTATTCGGTGTTCACTCCCTACAGCCGCCGGTGGCGCGAACGTTTGGCGCAGGACGGCATTCCATATTTTGACTCGGCGCGCCTTTGTGCTGGCGGCATTCGCCCGTCGGAGTCCAAGGTGGTATCCTTGGCCGAGATGAATTTTAGGGAGTCCCCGATTGAGGTTCCGCACTGTACGTGGACTGCAGATCAGATCAGGCACTATGCGCAAAACCGCAACACGCCCTCGTTGGAGCAGGGCACCACTCGCTTGGGGCTGCATTTGCGCTTCGGAACGCTCAGCGTACGAATGCTTCTCATGGCTACCCAGACCCTGAGCGACACCTTTGTCAACGAACTGATTTGGCGAGACTTTTACCAAATGGTACTGTTCCACGCGCCCGAGAGTCCACAAAAGGCCATTAAGCCTGCCTACGACCTAATTCAGTGGGAGCACAACGACGAGCACTTTGAGCGCTGGTGCCAGGGCCGTACAGGGTACCCGCTGGTGGACGCCGGAATGCGCCAGCTGAACGCCACGGGATACATGCACAACCGCGTTCGCATGGTCGTAGCTAGTTTTTTCACGAAGCACTTGCTGCTCGATTGGCGCTTGGGTGAGGCCTACTTCGCCCAAAAACTTCTCGACTACGATCAGGCGAGCAATGTAGGTGGGTGGCAGTGGGCCAGCGGATCGGGGAACGACGCGGCCCCGTACTTCCGCATTTTTAACCCGGCGAGCCAGCTAACGACCTACGATCCAAAATTCACGTACGTCAAACGATGGGTGCCTGAATTCGGAACGCCCGAATATCCACAACCTATTGTGGACCACGTTTTCGCGCGCCTGCGTTGCTTGGATCGCTACAAGTCAGCCCTGAGTCAGGCTCAAGCCTGAAGCGACTTGGCTGATTTGGGGTATCCAAACAAGCCCTTCTCTTTGATGATGGTATCGACGTAGGTGGGTAGGCAGCTTTCCCATCCCTCTTCGCCGTTGCGAATCTTGCGGAGCACTTCGCGGCTCCAAATGCTCAAAATTTCGGGATCAAAATCGTTGATGTCGCGCACCCGACGTGCCTGCTTCAGGTAGTCGTAAATGTTTCGGAACAAATCGTTTACCACAATGTCGTCGGTGGTGGTTATGCTCGATTCACCGCGGAACGGGTAGGCATAAATGATCAACTTCTTGGAGAAAAGGCGCCCCATGGCCTCCAGGATTCCGCCGGTGAGGTGGTCGTAGTACTTGTCTTCAAAAATTTCCTGAAGCGACGGGATTCCCATGATCAGGCCCATGCGCTTTTTGGTAAAGCTGGCGAAGTAGTCAACCAAGCGGTAGTATTCTTGGTAGTTCGAAATCAACACCGTTTGGCCGATGCTGCACAGAATGTCAGCGCGGTCCAAAAAATCTTGCTCGTCGAGGTTGCCGTCGGCCAATAAATTGTTGAGCGTGATTTCGAACAGGACCACCGTCTCGTCTTTTTCGACGCTCTGCGACTTGATGAACTGCTTGTAGCCCTTCTTGATCATGTCCATATTGACCTTCGTGACCGGTCTAAAGCTGCCGCGCATCGCCAAGATGTTCTTTTTGTACAGGAGTTCGGCGGGGAGCAAATTCTTGCCCTCAGGCCCAAAAATTACCGCATCGGTGAAACCGTTTTTAATCAGCTGAAGCGACATTAAGCGGTTGTCCACGTGTTCGAAGTCGGGCCCTGAAAAGTTGATCAAATCGATCTCGATGGCTGACTTATCGATACCGTCGTACAAGCTCATCAAGAACTTCTTGGGCTCATCATACAGGTTGTACGCCGCATAAATCAAGTTGACCCCCATGGCGCCAACCGTTTCTTGCTGGTATTTGGCGTTGTCTTCGTGCAGCCGAACGTGCACAATGACCTCGTTTGCGTCGCCGACGGGTCGGGTTTGGTACCGAATGCCCAACCAACCGTGCCCTTTAAACGTCTTGGCGAAGTTGATAGTAGTCACCGTATTAGCGAACGCAAAAAAGCACTTGTCGGGCGACTTTTGGCGGTCAATGCGCTCGTGGAGCAAGCGGTACTCGTGGTTGAGCATCTTGCGCAAGCGGGTTTCGGTGACGTAGCGCCCGTCGGCCTCCTGGCCATAAATGGCATCAGAAAACTCTTTATCGTAGGCGCTCATAGCCTTAGCAATGGTACCTGAGGCACCCCCGGCTCTGAAAAAGTGGCGAACCGTTTCTTGACCGGCGCCAATTTCGGCAAACGAACCGTAAACATTGGGATTTAAGTTGGTGCGGAGCGCCTTCTGCGCAGCACTTAATACCATGTCAGCCATGACTCAAAGGTAGCGTACATTTGGCCCAATGCCCTCGATTTCCTTGGAATTTTTTGGTACCGGCACCAGTCAGGGAGTACCCGTAATTGGCTGCGGCTGCCCGGT
This sequence comes from Bacteroidota bacterium, assembly GCA_016868755.1. GTDB lineage: Bacteria > Bacteroidota > Bacteroidia > Flavobacteriales > Schleiferiaceae > TMED14. Next base: position 17,201 of record VGFU01000013.1, read on the forward strand.
GTGCACTTCGGCGGACCCTCGCGATCGCCGCCTCCGCGCGTCGGTTAGAGTCGCCACTGAAACGACCGAGGTTTTGATTGATTGCGGACCGGATTTTAGGCAGCAAATGCTTCGCGCAAATGGCATGCGGCTCGATGCCGTGGTGCTTTCCCACGAACATATGGATCACGTATCAGGCCTTGACGACCTACGTCCGCTCATGTTTGCCCAAAAGCGTCCAATGCAGGTCTGGATGTCTGAGCGGGTCGAAGGTCGACTTCGCCAGCAGTTTGCATACGCATTTGCTGCGGAGCGTTACCCGGGCGCACCCGAATTTGACGTTTGCCGAATTCAGCATCCGCAACCGTTTCGCATTGGCGACCAGACCTGGATTCCCATCCTCGGAATTCACGGCACGTGGCCGGTTTTGGGTTTCCGCATTGGCCCTGTGGTATACCTCACTGACCTCTCAGGAATGACCGATGCGGAACGGCACAAAATCGAAGGTGCGCAGATTTTGGTGGTTAACGCGCTACGCAAGGTTCCGCACGTGGCGCACTTTACCTTGGATCAGGCCATTGATTTTGCCCGCCTCACGGGGGTGCCCAACGTGTACTTTACCCACATTTCGCATCATTTGGGTCGGCATGCCGATGAGGAACAAGAACTGCCCGAGGGTATGCATTTGGCCTTCGACGGACTCAAACTAAGGCTCGAACTACCCTAGTCGAAACTTAGCTCCCGATCGCAAGGGTGTCGAGTACGACACCAACTGCGGTACCTCGCTGGGTCCAGACTGGGCGATTTACCCCAAGGCTCGCGCTCGGTTGCGCTGATTCGTCAAGCGTAAATACGGTAAAATCTGCCGGACTTCCGACGTTGACGGTTACCGAACCCAGGCCAAAAATATCTCGTGGGCGGTGCGCGGCTGCCTCAACCCAAAGAACAAGGTCTTTAGGTGAACTAGAGTGGGCGTTGAACCATCCGAAGCAGGCATCAATAGTCGATGCTCCGAAGTGCGCGCTGCCCCATTCGCAGGACTTGAGCTCATGATCCATGGGGTTGTGGTCGCTCACGACAACATCTATAGTTCCATCGCGAAGGCCTTCCCAAAGGGCGGCTTGATCTTCCGCCCTCCGCAGGGGAGGGAGCACCTTGTACGCGGTATCGTAGCCTTCAATGTCTCGGTCGGTTCCTACCAAATTGGCGATGCATACATCGGCGGTCACATTAACGCCTCTAGCCTTAGCCTCTCGCACTAAGCGCACACTTTCAGCGCTCGAAAGTCCCATGAGGTGAAGTCCGCCACCGGCATATTCCGCAAGCGCCAAATCTCGTTGTACCCGCATTGACTCTGCAAGAGAAGGGATGGGCGCCATACCCGAACGCAGCGCAGAGGCTCCTTCGTGGGCTACTCCGGTGGGGCAAAGGCTTCGCTCGAAAGGAGAGCTCCAGACTCGAGCTTCTAGTCCTTGGGCATACTCGAGTGCCAATTGTAGGGTGTGGGGGCGATCTATAGGGTTGCTGTCGTCAGAAAATGCGAGAGCGCCGGCCTCACGCAGGTCTGCAAGTTCGGCAAGTCGTTCACCGTTTAGCCCTTGAGTCAGGGCTCCGATGGGAATCCACACTACGCTATCAAATTCTGGTAAGGCCTCGATGCTCGGACGGTTGTCACGCGGCGGATGCGTGCTGGGCATGAGCGCAACGTGCGTGAATCCGCCTTGCAGTGCAGCTGAGGCAAGGGACTCGAAGGTTTCACGCTCCTCATGCCCTGGAGACCCGCAGCGCGCTCGACTGTCAATCCAACCTGGGCTAATAAGGTGGCCACGGGCCCATTCAATGAGTGGGGCGTCGTTTAGCGTATTCGGTTCACCTACAGCGCGCACTTGGCCTTCGGTGATTAACAGATCTACGGCTTGAGCATGGAACGGAGATCGAGGATCCACAACGTGTACACTCGGCAGGATGAACGAGGGGTACTTCATAACCGAGACCAAAGGTAGTTTTTTTTGTCCGCCAATGAGTACTTTTGCCCCCGCAATCGCGGGATGTGGCGCAGTTGGTAGCGCACTACGTTCGGGACGTAGGGGTCGCTGGTTCGAGTCCAGTCATCCCGACCGCGAAAACGCCTCGGTTCTTCCGGGGCTTTTTTATGAAATCCTCGGCCCGCATTAAGTTTGAAGAATAAAACAAAGTATAAAATAATCCTATGAAAACAGCACTTGTTCTCTTGTTTCACGGTATCGCACTTGGTTCGCTTGCACAAGTTGAGACGCCGGTCCGAGTAGAAAAGCGAATTATGGTAATTAAAGACGGCAGTGTTTTGCAGTCCCCTCCCGATAGCTTGCTCAAGGGCCTTCATATCGAAATTGACAGTTCGTTCTCAGGAGGAAACCTTAAAATTCGTGCTCTGGGACGTGAAGGAGAAGATCAGTTAATGTTTTTTCAACCTCAGGCCATGACGGGACCGATGCTCGGGATTCGCATTGCACAAACCGAGGGTGTTCGCGGAGTTACGGTTCAGTCCGTAGAGCCCATAAGTACCGCCGCGGCGCTGGGACTTCAAGTTGGAGACGTCATCGCATCGATCAATGGAACGGCGGTTCTAGAGCCGAAGCAGTTGGTCGAACTCATTCGCCGTCTCAATGTAGGGAGTGCGGTAGACGTGCGTTTTCGCCGAGATGGCGCCAAAAAACGGATGAAGGGCTACTTGATTCCTCTAGGGGGGCCAAGCTTGATGCCACAGATGATTGAAGGCATGCCGATTCGCATCGAGATGCAGGAAGAGCGCGAAGAACGCGAGTTCTAGGTTCACAAACCGGGCAAACGGTTTTTTTAACGCTTGCGCATACATGTGTTTAAACATACATTTGCAGTATGAAGACCGTTTTACATCCCGCATCGAGCCGCGGAACAGCGGACCACGGCTGGCTCAAGACCGCCCATACGTTTTCGTTTGCCGGCTACTACAACCCGGAGCGCATAAACTACGGGGTACTTCGCGTGCTCAACGACGATTGGATTGCGGGCGGAACCGGATTTGGCAAGCATCCGCACGACAATATGGAAATCGTTACGATTCCGTTGACTGGGGCGCTGGAACACAAAGACTCGATGGGCAACAAAGAGGTACTTCGCATGGGGGAGGTCCAAGCGATGAGCGCGGGGACGGGGGTTTTCCACTCCGAATACAACGCCAGTGCCACCGAGCCGTGTTCGCTCCTTCAGATTTGGGTCATTCCAGAGCGCCGGGGAGTCGAACCGCGTTACGAACAACGATTTTATGATGTCGAGGCCCTCGAGCGCGAGTGGCATACGGTCGTCAATCCGATGGGGCAAGGTGAGGCGATGCCCATTCACCAGCAAGCGTGGTTCTCGCTGACCAAGCTGCCGGCCGGAACGACGCGAAACTATATAACTCGCCGCGCCGAGAATGGGGTGTACTTCTTTGTCATCGAGGGAGCCGCAGAGGTCGCGGGACACATGCTGAACCCCCGTGACGGTTTTGGGGTGTCCGAAAGCGCTGAAATTTCGGTTCGAGCGGAGCAGGATGCGTTTATTTTAGCCATGGACGTTCCGCTGCGGCTCCCTGCTATGGCCTAACTTTGCAGGGATCATGTTTGAATCCCTTAGTGAAAAAATAGACTCCGCGCTCCACCGGTTATCGGGGCGCAACAAGATTTCGGATATCAACATCGCCGAGGCGGTAAAAGACATCCGTAGGGCGCTGGTCGACGCCGACGTCAACTACAAGCTCGCTAAAGAGTTCACCGACCGCGTCAAGGACCAAGCAATGGGCCAAGATGTGCTGAAGTCGCTCGAGCCGGGCCAGCTCATGGTCAAGATTGTTCGCGACGAGATGGCCGCCTTGATGGGAGGGTCCGCGAGCGAAATCGCCACCGGAACCGGGCTGCAAACCGTGCTCATGGCCGGACTTCAAGGCTCGGGTAAAACCACATTCACGGCTAAGTTGGGCAACCACCTCAAGCGCAAAAAAGGCCGCAAGGTGCTCATCGCAGCCGCCGACGTGTACCGCCCGGCCGCAATCGACCAGCTCAAAACGCTCGGAGAGCAAATCGGCATCGAAGTTTTTAGCCTGGACAGTGAGCAAGACGCCGTGCGCATTGCCCGCGAGGCCCAGAGCTACGCGAAATCTAACGGTTTCAACTACCTCCTGATCGATACCGCGGGCCGACTTGCTGTTGACGAAGCGTTGATGCGAGAAATAGCGTCGATTCGTTCCGCCACGAGTCCCGAAGAGATTCTGTTTGTCGTGGACTCCATGACGGGCCAAGATGCGGTCAACACCGCCAAGGCGTTTCACGACGTACTCGACTTTACGGGCGTCATCCTCACCAAGCTCGACGGAGACACGCGGGGAGGGGCAGCGCTCAGCATCCGCCAAGTGGTCCAAAAGCCAATTAAGTTCATTGGAACGGGCGAAAAGATGGAGGCACTCGACGTGTTCCATCCCGACCGAATGGCCGACCGCATTTTGGGAATGGGGGACGTCATTTCGCTCGTTGAGCGCGCCCAGGAGCAGTTTGATGTCGAGCAATCCCGCAAGCTCAATAAAAAAATCGCAACCAATTCATTTGGTTTTGACGACTTTCTCGAGCAGATCCAGCAAGTCAAAAAAATGGGCAACATGAAGGACCTCATGGGCATGATTCCCGGGGTTGGCAAGGCGTTGAAGGGCATTGATATACCCGATGATGCCTTTAAGCACGTCGAGGCCATGATCCGCTCGATGACCCCCGCGGAGCGAAGCAACCCGTCGCTGATCAACGGCAGCCGCCGTGCGCGAATTGCCGCGGGCAGCGGACGCAGCGTGCCCGAGCTCAACAAGCTTATCAAGCAGTTTGACGACATGAGTCGCGTCATGAAAATGATGCAGGGCCAAGGCGGACGCAGCCAGTTGATGTCGATGATGAACCGCATGCGCTAATGGCACAGATACTTAGCGGTCGCGAGGCGGCACAGGCTTGGAAGTCCCACATTCGCAAAGAGGTGGCCGGTCGCTTGGCGCAAGGAAAACGCGCTCCGCACCTCGCGGCGATTCTCGTTGGCGAAGACCCTGCGAGCCAGGCCTACGTCAAAGGAAAAGTTCGCGATTGCGAAGAAGTTGGTTTCGCGTCAACCCTAATCACCCTTTCGGAGGGGACCTCGCAGGCCGAGCTCCTCGAGCACGTGGCCCGCTTGAACCGGAATCCCGAGGTAGATGGATTTATCGTGCAGCTTCCGCTTCCCATTCACCTTAATCCAGACGAAGTCCTCTTGGCGATCGATCCGCAGAAGGACGTGGACGGTTTTCACCCCGAAAACGTGGGGCGGATGGCCCTCGGACTGCCTACCTACCTGCCTGCAACGCCCTACGGTATGCTGTTGCTGCTGGAACATTACGGAATTTCTCCCGCGGGCAAGCACGCGGTGGTCGTGGGGCGCAGCAACATTGTGGGTTCTCCCATGAGCATTTTGCTCAGCCGCAATAGCAAAATGGGCAACGCCACCGTGACGCTGGCGCACAGCAAAACGTCTAACCTCAAGGAGCTTTGCCAAAGCGCCGACCTCTTGGTCGCGGCGATCGGCCGCCCCAAGTACGTCACTGCCGACATGATTCGGCCGGGTGCCGTGGTTTTGGACGTTGGAATTAATCGCGTCGACGGAAGACTCGTGGGCGACGTGGATTTCGATTCCGCCATGGACGTCGCGGGAGCGATTACCCCGGTGCCCGGGGGGGTGGGCTTGATGACCCGCGTGGGCCTACTTATGAACACCCTGCATGCCGCACGCCACCGCTAATTCCCAGGCCCTGCCGCTGATGGAGGCCTTTCGCACCGTACAGGGCGAAGGCGCCCACGCCGGAAGGCCTTCGTTTTTTATGCGTATTGGCGGCTGCGACGTGGGCTGCCACTGGTGCGACGTCAAGGAGTCCTGGGACGCCACCAAGCACCCCGTAACGCCCCTTGAGGTACTCTTGGGTCTGCCTTCGGCCAACGACCGCACCGTGGTGATTACCGGCGGCGAGCCCCTAATGTGGGACATGGGGCCCTTAACCGAGGGGCTCCGCGCTCGAGGATTCAACGTCCACCTCGAAACCAGTGGGGCTTATCGGGTCACCGGAACCTGGGACTGGGTCTGCCTTTCGCCCAAAAAAACAAAGGCTCCGCTCCCGGAATGGTACGCGCTGGCCAACGAACTCAAAGTCATTGTGTACAACGACCACGACTTTGCGTGGGCTGAAGAGCACGCAGCACGCTGCGCCCCTTCGGTCGAGCGCTTTCTGCAGCCCGAGTGGTCGCGCCGCGACGCGCAACTCCCCAAGATCACTGATTACTTAGCGCAGCATCCCGAATGGCGCTTGGGCCTCCAGACCCACAAGTACATCGGAATGCCTTAGCGGTTCGAGATTTCTCGTTCAACCCGCTCGACACCCTTCACCGATTTGAGCCGCTGGACCAAATCGCTGAGGTGGCTTCGGTCCGCCACGTGCACGCTCACGGTTCCCTGAAACACGCCCTCGCTTCCGTCAATGTGGAAGGCGCGAATGTCGATCTGCATGTCGCTCGAAATCACCTTGGTCACTTTGAGAATCAGGCCTTTGGAGTCGATTCCTGAAAAACGTAGCACCGCATTGAAGCCCAGGCGTGTGCTTTGATTCCACACCGACTTGATTACCCGTTCGGCGAACTGACCTTGAAGCTTCACGGCATGGCGGCAGTCGGTGCGGTGAACTTCAATTCCGCTTTCTTCAATAAAGCCAAAAATAGCGTCACCCTGTATCGGCCGGCAGCAGGGAGCGAGCTCGTACTCCAGCACCACTTCGTCGGGCCCAAACAGCACCATGTTGGCCGTGCTGGACACGTCCTTCACGCCGCCTTCCTTGGGTTTTGGGCGGAACCTTCGCAAAATGTACTGGTAAAATCCGCCGCTGTCCTCGCGCAAAAAGTCGCGGAGTCGGTCGCTGTCCAGCTCCCCTTTGCCAAACTTTAGGTAGAGCTCTTTCGGGGTGCGCAGCGCATAAAAATTGAGCATCCGCTGCGTCGTCGACTGATTCAGCTCCAAATTGGCGCGCTTGAGAAGTCGGGTTAGCTTGTCTTTTCCTTCGGATTCGTGCAGGCGCAAGCGATCTCTGAAGTAGGCGCGGAGCTTCGACTTTGCTTTGGGCGTGGCCACCCAATCGAGCCATGCGTCTTGGGGCAATTGCGTGTCGCTGCTGATGATTTGAATTTGGTCTCCGTTCTGCAACGGGTGTCCAAGCGAAACCAGCTGGCCGTTAACCTTGGCGCCAAGGGTTTTCATTCCAAGGTCGGTGTGGATTTCAAACGCGAAGTCCAGCGGGGTGGCCCGCTTGGGGAGCGTCACCATTTTTCCTTGGGGCGTGAACACAAAAATCTCGTCTGAAAAAAGCTGAAGCTTGAAGTTGTCGACAAACTCAACCGCATTGTCGGTTTGGCCCTCAACGACGTCGCGGATTCGTTCAATCCACGAGTCCAGTGCGGCGCTTCCCGAACCGTCTTCTTTGTAGCGCCAGTGGGCGGCATAGCCCCGCTCGGCCTGGTCGTCCATGCGCTTGGACCGAATCTGGATTTCAATCCAGTGGCCTTCGGGGCCCATCACCGTGATGTGAAGCGATTCATACCCATTGGCCTTGGGCGTGGTCACCCAGTCGCGAAGGCGACGCGGATTGGGACGGTAAATCGCAGTAATCAGCGAATACACCCGCCAGATCTCTGCTTTTTCGCGGTTGGCTGAGGATTCGAGAATAATGCGCACCGCATACTTGTCGTACACTTCCTCAAACGGCACATTTTGGTTCTGCATCTTGCGGCGGATGCTGTAAACCCCCTTGGTTCGCCGCTTCATGCTGAAGTAAAAGCCTTCGCTGTGAAGCAAATCCTCGAGGCTGTGGCTGAACCGTTCGAGGTAGCCCCCGTCGAGCTCCTCCGCTTCGGCCATTTTGTCTTGAAGCTCCTGATAAACCTCTGGCTCTAGGTATTTTAAGCTTAGATCCTCAAACTCTTGCTTGAAGGAATACAGGCCCATGCGGTGCGCGAGGGGCGCGAAGATGTACAGCGTCTCTGAGGCAATTTTCAGCTGCTTGGCGTGGGACATCGAGTTCAGCGTGCGCATGTTGTGCAGGCGGTCCGCCATTTTAATCAAAACCACCCGCACGTCGTCGCTGATGCTCACCAGCAGCTTGCGAAAGTTCTCGCTCTGCATCGACGTTTGCATGTCAAAAATCCCTTGGATTTTGGTCAGCCCTTCGACGATGTAGGCGACGTTGGCCCCAAAGAGGTGGTCCAAATCTTCGTGTGTGTACTCGGAATCTTCGATCACATCGTGCATCAGCGCAGCCGCGATCGACTGCGGGCCCAGACCAATTTCATGCGAAACAATTTTGGCCACCGCCAGCGGGTGGGTGATGTAGGGTTCACCGGACTTGCGGCGCACATCCTTGTGGGCGTCGCTCGCGACTTTAAACGCTTTTTTTATCAGCGCTAAGTCGTCTTTATCGGCTCCGCGCTCGGTGGCCAACTTGACCAAGGCCCGATACTGCGCTCGGACCAGCTTCTCAAAGTCTACTTCTGCCATGGCGTTGCGGGCAAAACGCGGGCGCGGCACTCACCAAATCCAATGCGCGGACCCTTAGTCGTTCGACCGCGGAGTACCACGGTGTCACCGTCTTCGATGAACGCGCGCTCGCTGCCGTCGTGCAGTCGAATCGGCTTGGTGCCGTTCCACGTCAACTCGAGCATGGAACCGTAGGAATCGGGCTCGTCGCCGCTGATCGTTCCCGAGGCCATCAGGTCGCCGCTGCGCAGTACGCAGCCGTTGATGCTGTGGTGGGCAATTTGCTGGGCGAAACTCCAGTACAGGTGTTTAGCGTTCGAGGTCGAAACAACGGTTTCGCGGCCGTCGGCAGTAGCAATGGCCACTTCAAGGGTCAAATCCCAGTGCGATACCCGGCGATCTTGCTGCAAGTAGGGGAGTGGCATCGGGTCTTCTTGCGGTTCGCCCGCGCAACGGGCTTCGGTCAAGGCCTCATAGGGTACAATCCATGCGCCCAGGGTCGAGGCAAAATTCTTGGCCAAAAACGGACCGAGCGGAACATATTCCCACTGCTGAATGTCGCGGGCGGACCAATCGTTGAACAAGACCAGACCAAAAATGTGGCATTCAGCGTCTTCCACCGAAACTCCGGTACCGTCGCGAGGTCCCCCTTGGAGGATTACGCCAACTTCGAGCTCAAAATCGAGCTTTACCGAAGGCCCAAACACGGGTGCGGGGTCGTTCGGGCCTTTGCGTTGCCCGTTGGGGCGAACGACGTCGGTTCCGCTCACTGACACCGTCGACGCGCGGCCGTGGTACCCCACGGGCAAGTGCAACCAGTTTGGCAGCAGGGCGTTGGCGGGATCGCGGAACATCATGCCGACGTTGGTGGCGTGCTGCCGCGACGCATAAAAATCAGTGTAGTCGCCAATGTGCACGGGAAGCACATTCGAAACCTCGGTAGCGAGTAGTTCGCAGGATGCGCGCTGCGGCGATGATATCCAGTCTGAACCCTCGCGGTACAAATTCTGCAGCTCTCGGCGCACGGCCGACCAGGCCTCGGGTCCGCGGTCGATGAACGCATTCCAGGTGTCGCGCTCAAGCTCGGCAAACGAAGCAAATTTGCCGGCACGGCGGAGCAGGTTTAGGCTGATCACCGTATCGCCCAAACGAGTTGCGAGGTGCGTCGTTTGGTCCGCCCACCGCACGGCGCCCCACGGAAGGTTTGAAAAGCTGAAATCTGATGCGTCCGAGACCGGAATAAAGCTCGCCATAGCCGTATTTTTACCCCCAAGTTACACGCTATGAACCGCGATTCCACCCTCTTTGACCTAATTAATGCCGAACACCAACGCCAAGTTGAAGGCATTGAACTGATTGCATCTGAAAATTTCACTTCTCCGGCCGTCATGGAAGCCGTCGGATCGGTGCTGACCAACAAGTACGCCGAGGGCTATCCGGGCAAGCGCTACTACGGCGGATGCCAAATCGTCGACCAAGTCGAAGACCTCGCGCGCAACCGCGCTGCCGAGCTTTTTGATGCCGAATACGTCAACGTGCAGCCCCACAGCGGTTCGCAGGCCAATGCCGCCGTCTACCTCGCCTGCTTGAAGCCCGGAGACACCATTCTCGGCTTTGACCTAAGCCACGGCGGACACCTTACCCACGGATCTCCGGTAAACTTCAGCGGTCAAACCTACCGCGCGACCTTCTACGGCCTCGACCGCGAAACAGGTCTGCTCAACTACGCGAGCATCCGCGAAATCGCCCACCGCGAGAAGCCCAAAATGATCATCTGCGGAGCCAGCGCCTACAGCCGCGACATTGACTACGCCGAGTTTCGAAGCATCGCCGACGAGGTTGGCGCCCTTTTGCTCGCGGACATTAGCCACCCCTCGGGGCTGGTTGCGCGCGGACTGCTGAACGACCCGATGCCGCACTGCCACTTCGTCACCACGACCACCCACAAGACCTTGCGCGGACCCCGCGGAGGCATGATTATGATGGGCCAGGACTTTGAGAACCCTTGGGGCCTCACGACGCCCAAAGGCGAAATCCGCATGATGTCGCACGTTATGGACATGGCGGTCTTCCCCGGCATCCAGGGCGGACCCCTCGAGCACGTAATCGCCGGCAAGGCTGTGGCCTATGGCGAAGCGCTCACCGACATGTACTTTAACTACATCGTTCAGGTGCGCCAAAACGCCCAGGCGATGGCCAAGGCCATGATGACCCGCGGCTACGACATCGTCAGCGGCGGAACCGACAACCACCTGATGCTCGTGGACTTGCGCAACAAAAACGTAACCGGAAAGCAGGCTGAAAATGCCCTTGTCGCCGCCCACATTACGGCGAACAAGAACATGGTTCCGTTCGACGACAAATCGCCGTTCATCACCAGCGGAATTCGTTTTGGCACCCCCGCACTCACGACGCGCGGACTTAACGAATCCGACATGGAAGCCGTCGTCGAGCTCATCGATGAAGTCCTCCGCAACCCTGAAGACGCAGGCGTACAGCATCGAGTAGGCGAGAAGGTCAAGGCCATGATGGCCCACCGTCCGCTGTTTGTTGGGTAAGGGGCACAAGCTTTGCATGCAGACTAGTATGCGTATACTAACCCTTTCTGCTGCCGTCTTGGCCCTGTCGTGCCAAGCCCAGGTTAAACTTCCGTTGAACGTTCCCAAGGCCGCAACGGCCTTGCTGCCCAAGTCGGCGGCGGCCCTCACCGAGTCTGAGGTCGCTGACGGCCTCAAGGAAGCCCTGGTTGCGGGCGTTAAGTCAGGCTCTTCGCTTTTAGGTGCCGCTGGGGGGTTTGCGCAATCTGAAGTGTACCGTTTGGCCCTCCCGCCCGAAGTGGCCGACCTTGAAGCTAAAATCAACGCTAACCCAGTGCTCCGTGCAGCGCTTAAGCCCCAAATCGAGCAACTTAAAACGAAGCTCAACGAAGGCGCTGAGCGCGCGGCGGCTAAGTCGTTTCCCATCTTTCGCGATGCGGTGGTCGGAATTTCGGTGCGCGACGCCCTTGGCATCTTGCGGGGCGGACAGGGTTCCGCCACCCGATACCTGCGCAGCGAGACCGAGCAACCCCTTCAAGCGGCCTTTCGCCCAGCGGTACAAAGTGCCCTGGACGAAGTTGAGGTTGCGAAGTACTGGGAACCGGTAGCTAAAGCCATCAACCAAAATAAGCGATTGCTCGGACGTACCGAAGACATTCAAACCGATTTGGTCGCGTACGTGAACCAAAAAGCAACCGATGCACTTTTTCGCGAAATTGCGCTTCAAGAGGACCGAATCCGCCAAGATCCTGTGCAGCGCACGACCGATTTGCTTCGCAAGGTGTTTGGTAGCCTTTAGAGGGGCTGACCGTACTTAGTCAAAAAGGCGGCAGCTCGCCGGCGCGCTTGCCAGGTGGCCACTCCGGGTAATTTATTGAGGAGAATGTCGCTGCCACCAGTAATCCACGAATACCCCGTTTTTAGCCATTCTGTGAGGCTTTTAGGCCAAATGCGGTAGGTGATTGAGAAACTCCCCGTCACGTAGGTAATGTGGTGCCAATAGCCTTTGGGGATGTAGAGGGTATCACCGGGCTCAAGCAGCACTTCATAGCCTTCGAGTTCCGAAAGGAGCGGAAACCTTTGCGCTACAGTTTCCAGTTTGCTAAAATCAACCGCGGAATGCACCGTTCCCGGGATCTGGTAAAGCCGATCGTTTTGGTTTTGATCGAAGAGCAGTACCCGCTTTTGACCCTGAAAATGGCTGAGCAAAAGGTCAATCCAGTCACAGTCGTAGTGAATTCGGGTGTCGCTGCCGGGGGCGCCAAAAAAGTACGCGGGAATTTCGGCAACGCTGATACCAAGCGGGCGAAATCGGGCTGCATTTCGGTGTTCAAGTCCAGGCGCGTGGGCCCGAAGGTTAAAAACGAACAACCGTTCATCAGATGACTCGTTGCGCTCGAGTTGCTTGAAGTATTCCGCAATGGGTTTCTGGGCAATGGGCTTTGGAAAAAAGGTAGTCGCTTGCCCGTTCGCAAAGGCGCTTCCCCGCACTCCCGTGGTTCGCGTGCCAACAGCCTGACAAAGGTCGTCCCACGACCAATTATTCGCGGGCCAATTTTGAGCAAATTCCCTCATTACTAGCGGCTTGCGTGCCGCTTGTGCCGTCGCAAATAAGTCCTAGTGTTCGCCGGGCTGCGATTCGGGCATAGGGTAAAGCTTCATAGTGCGAATTTGGCTAAGGATCCCGGTGCTGAATTTGGCAGATTGTGCTGATTGATTTGGAGGCTGCGGTAAAATCTGCGTTTGGTAATAACGTAACTTTTTGCTTCTTTGCACAAACCAATTTAACTCTCATGCGGACTCTTATTCAATCTACCCTTTTGTTCACCGCTCTCTCACTGGGTAGTTTCGCTCAAGCGCAAACCGAATCAAAGAAAACCCTAGCGGTTCTCGATTTTGATGTGCGCAACTATCCGGTTGATGCCCAGCAGCTTATTGACAAGGCGACCATTGAACTCATACGCATCAATAAATTTGAAATTGTTGATAAGTACGACATCGAGTACATCTCCAAGCGCGACAAGGTTGACCTTAAAGGCTGCTACTCCAAAATTTGCCTCGAAGACATCGGCAAGCGCTTGAAGTGCGACTTTCTGCTTACCGGTTCCTACGACGTACTGGGTGATCGCGTAGCGGTTACTGTTCGTTTGTACGATGTTGCCAAGGGCAGTTTCACGGAGTCTGCGAGTCGGGTATACTTGAATATTCCGCAGCAAAACCTGACGATGATGGAGGTGGCCGTCAAAGATCTTTTAGCGGTTCCCAACGACGAAAACCTCATTAAAAAGCTGACCATCAGCGAAGAATACGAGAGCGCCCTGAACAACCCAGAAACGGCAGTGATCAACAACAACGGACCGCGCTTGGGTGTGACCGGCGTGTTTGGTCCGAGCCAGAAAATCCTGATGGCTGACCCTAAAACGGGCGGGTTTGGGTACAGCCTTCCAGCGCTAACCTCGTTTGGGTACCAATTTGAGCAGGTGTTTGTGAACAGCGGCGATTTTCAGGCCCTGTTTGAATTCATTCCGTTGATTGCCGGTTTGGAATACGGACGGGTGATTCCCAGCGCCAACGTGCTAATGGGGATGCGCAACAGCCGCACCGGTTGGGAGTTTGCGGTGGGCCCCAACTTTACCACAACGGTTACTGCCGAAGGCTACTTGGAGGGCAGCAACTTCATTCTCAACGGAAGTGCCGGATACAATCCCATGGGTAAAGACGTAATTACCCGCCTGGATTCGCGCGGAGACATCGCCGTATCAACTGGCTTGGTACTCGGATTCGGAAAGACGTTTAAGTCGGGCAAAATGAACTTCCCGGTGAATTTATTTGTCGTGACGCCTGGCCGCGGAGACTCTTGGCGCATCGGAACCTCAGTCGGATTCAACATTGTACGCAAGAAAACGCCCAGTTTTACCCCAATGACCACAAATAAACCGGCCTCACCCGCCGCATCGGGAGCGTCGGTTCAGCGAATCACCATCCAATAAATCTATATTCACGTTAAGGCGGCGCCGGACTCAAGGGTCCGGCGCTTTCTTTTGGGGGAAGGGCGAAGTACATTCGCAGCAGCATGGACACGGGAACGCGTATTAACAAGTACCTCAGTAGCCATGGGCACTGCAGCCGGCGCGAAGCAGATCGGGCTATTGAAGCGGGCGCCGTGCGCCTCAACGGCCGGGTCGCAGTGCTCGGCGATACCGTGCGCGAGGGCGACGTCGTAGAGCTTCACGGTCGCGCAGTCGATACCCAGGCCAAGCCTCGGCCCGTATACCTTTTACTCAACAAGCCCGAAGGGATTACGTCGACGACCGATCGGTCCATTCGAGGCAACGTGGTTGACTTCATTGGCTATCCCCAACGCGTTTTCACTGTTGGCCGGCTCGATAAAGACTCGCGCGGACTCTTACTATTGACCAACGACGGTGATTCCGTCAATAAAATTCTGCGGGCCGGCAACGCCCACCCTAAAGAATACTGGGTTCAAGTGCGGCGCCCAATAAGCGACGACGAACTCGATGCCATGGCCCGAGGGGTGCCGATGCTGGGCACTCGAACGCTCCCGTGCCGCATTGAGCGCATCAGTCCGCGCGCCTACAAAATCGTCCTCGTTCAAGGACTCAACCGCCAAATTCGCCGCATGGCCGAATACGTTGGCCATGAGGTTTCCATTTTGGAACGCAAACGGATCATGCACCTCACCGACGCAGGGCTGCCAACCGGAGCGTGGAGGGAATTGACGAACCGCGAAGTAGCCCAGCTTCTTGAGGCGGTCAAGGATAGCGACGGCGGACCCACCGAGCGCGTCGAGGGTCCGCGCCCCAAAGATTTTTATCAACCGGGCCCTGGTTACCGGGGAGAACGCCCACCGCGGAGCCGATGAGACCAGCCCTTGGGGCCTTAGCGGCCATTTTCGTTTGGCTTATTGCCCCTTTTTGGATGCAGGAGGGTATGTTTATGGATGGAGCCATTTATGCATCGGTGGCTCAAAATTTGGCCAACGGAATCGGAACCTTTTGGGCTCCCATTTACCAGCCATCATCGATAGCTCCTT
>VGFU01000014.1 GCA_016868755.1 Bacteroidota bacterium
GTTACTTTGGCCCTGGCGAGCACCGTCGCGTGCCGCAGCCCGAAACCTCAAGCCCTTCCCGTTCCGCCCGTGGTGGAGGCGGTAAAAAAACCGATGTACGACGTTCCGCATGCCGCCCTGAAGTCCGCCCTGCGCGCGGCCGTGGGCGACGAACGTTCCGTGGGCACCCTCAAAGTGGATTTTGGCGGAAAATCGTTTTCGGCCAAGCTCGACCTGCGCGTGCGTACCCAGCCAGAACCGTTGATTTGGATGGACGTGGCCGACCCGCTCATCGGCCTCAAAATCGGTCGGGCCCGCGTGTACCAAGACAGCGTTCAGGGCTTTATTCGCCTTTACCGCCAGTACGTCAACGAGCCGCTCAGCCGACTGCGGAGCATGGGCATTGACCTGCAAACGGAGGATGCGCGCCGCCTGGTCCTCGGGCTTCCGGTTCTGGTGCCGGCCCAGTGGACCGACGCCAGTTGGGAGCTGAAGGACAGCGCGCTGGTTATGTCGGTGCGCGAGCAGCGCGGAGCCTACGAAGTGCTGGTCGAAGTGGCGGTAGCGCCAGCCAACCCCGCTCGGGTGATGTGGCAGCGCCTCTCGAGCAAGGGCGAGTCGCTGACGGTGCGCTACACCGGCGACGGCGGTTGGATTGCCGAAGTTCCCAAGCAGGCTGCTAAGGCGGAATTCCGCGTCAGCCAGCATACGACGGGCGAGGTTTTGTCGTTCCCCTTTGAACTACCTTCGGACTATGCGCGGATTTCCTTTTAAGCACCTTCTTTGGCTAGCCTTTTGGGCTGGAATCATGCTGCCCCTGGCCGCCCAAACCGGTGACAAGAAAAGCCAGTTGGAGGCTGAAAAGTCCCGCCTCCAAAAGGAAATTAGCGCGGCGAACGAATTGCTTTCGAAAACCCGGCAGGACCGCGACCTAACCCTGGGCGAGCTCCGTGCCCTCGAGAAAAAGCTCAAGGCCCGCGAGGCCCTAATCCGAAACGTGCAGGCTCAAGTGCGGGAATCCGAGTCCGAAATCGCGCGCTTGCAAGGTGACATTGCCGAAAAGGACCGCGAAATCGATCAGATGATGAAGGAGTATGCCGACATGCTCCGACAGGCGCAGCAGCGCGGAAGCACCGAGCAGGCCCTTCGCTTCATTTTAGGTGCCGAAAACCTGTCCATGGCCATCAAGCGAATGAACTACCTGCGGCAGTACACCGAATTCCGCAAAGAGAAGGTCGAAGAAATTCGCGCGTACCAAGAGGCTCAGGCCCAGCGGGTTGCCGCCGTAGAAGCCGAGCGGAACCGCCAAAAGGAGTTGCTCGGACAGGAGCTACGCCAAAAGCAGCTGCTCGCCCAAGAGCGCGCCCAGCAGGCCAAGGCCCTTTCAGCGCTGAAGAAGAAGGAGGGCCAGATTGCATCGTCCATCGGCAAAAAGCGCCAAGAGCTGGCAAAGTTGGAGCGCCAAATCGCCGCCATCATCAAGGAAGAGCTGCGCAAGCAGCGTGAAGCGGCAGCCGGAACGACGGGCTCCAAAAACGTCGGAGAGGGCTACTCATTGACGCCCGAGGCGGCGGCCTTAGCCAAGGATTTTGCGGCGAACCGCGGACGCCTCCCTTGGCCCGTTGAGCGCGGCGTGGTGACCCAAGCGTTTGGCGAAAACACGGTTCCCGGCGCGACCGGCGTAACCATTAAGAACCCGGGTCTTGACATCGGCACGCCGGCCAAGTCCACCGCCCGCACGGTATTCCAGGGCGAAGTCGCCTCCGTGGTGAGCGTGCCCGGCGCCGGCAAGGTGGTGCTGGTGCGCCACGGAAACTACTTCACGGTGTATTCCAATTTGTCTGAAGTGTTCGTCGCCAAGGGCGCCAAGGTGTCCACCAAAGAAGCCATCGGCCGCGTCATGGAAGATCCCGAAACCGGGGCCTCTACGCTCCATTTTGAGCTGTGGATGAACACGCAAAACCAGGACCCTAAGCCGTGGCTGAACTAGCAACTAGCTGCTAGCAACGAGCAACCAGCTGCTAGCAACTGGTAACGAGCTGCTAGTTCAAAATTTGCCAACCCTGCGCTAGCAGCGGTACCGCAACCTTGTACTTGACCTGCTTTTGCTCGCCGGTCATCAAATTGACTACCATTACTTGGTCGTTGCGTCCGTACTTCTTGCTGCTCACCGCGGGGGCCTGCTTGGGGGCAGGGGCGGGAGGGGGTGTGGCCGATCTCGAAGCGGTTCCGCGGGCTGCGGGAGCTTCGTCGGCACCCGGGCCTGAAGTGGTGAGCTTTTGCCCGGGACGCGCGGCTGCGGCAGGCGCTTGACGCACGGGGGCTTGGCCGGGGTCGGCTTGGGGAAGTCCGGCCCGGAACAGGAATCCGAGAATGCTCGAGTTCATCTCGTCGACCATGTCCTTGAAGAGCTTGAACGACTCATGCTTGTACACCAACAGCGGATCTTTTTGCTCGTAAACGGCACCCTGCACGTTTTGGCGCAGGTCGTCCATGTTGCGCAGGTGCTCCTTCCAGTGCTCGTCGATGATGCTCAGCACGATGGCTTTCTCGAGGTCGGTCGTCAGCGACTGCCCGTGGGTCTCAACGCCGCGCTGCAGGTTGGTCGGAATCTGGATCGACTTGATTCCGTCGGTAAACGGAACCAAAATGTTCTGGAACTGGCTTCCTTGCTCACGCAGCACGTTTTCGAGGACCGGCAAGGCCTGGGCGGCAATGCGGTCACACTTAGCGCGGTAGGCCGTTTGGGCAGCGGCATAGGTCTTTTGGGCGAGTTCGGTGGCCGAAAGCCGCTCAACCTCCGCGGCGTCAACCGGCGGCGTCATGGCGAAGTTCTCGAAGCATCCGAGCTCGAAGGCGCCGAAGTCGCGGCTGGGCTTGCTGCCGTTTACTAGGGCTTCGGCAGCGTCGTACACGCTGTTGGCAAGGTCCAGGGCGAGGCGTTCGCCCGAGAGGGCGTTGCGGCGGCGGCGGTAGATTCCGCTGCGCTGCGCGTTCATGACGTCGTCGTACTCGAGCAGGCGCTTGCGGCTACCGAAGTTGTTCTCTTCGACCTTCTTTTGGGCGCGCTCGATGCTCTTGGTGACCATGGAGTGCTCGATCACGTCGCCCTCTTTGTGGCCCATGCGGTCCATTAGGCTGGCGATGCGCTCTGAGCCAAAAAGGCGCATGAGGTTGTCTTCGAGCGAAACAAAGAACTGCGACGATCCGGGGTCGCCCTGGCGGCCGGCGCGTCCGCGCAGCTGGCGGTCGACGCGGCGCGAGTCGTGGCGTTCGGTACCGATGATGGCGAGTCCGCCAGCCTCCTTAGCTTCGGGGGTCAGCTTGATGTCGGTTCCGCGGCCGGCCATGTTGGTGGCGATGGTCACCGTTCCGGGGCGCCCAGCTTCGGCGACGATGTCGGCCTCTTTTTGGTGCAGCTTGGCGTTCAGCACTTGGTGCGGAATCTTTCGGATGTTCAGCGTGCGGCTGAGCAGTTCCGAAATCTCGACCGAGGTCGTACCCACGAGTATGGGTCGGCCGGCGTTGCGCAGCTTTTCGATTTCGTCGATTACGGCGTTGTACTTCTCGCGTTTGGTCTTGAATACCAAGTCGTTGCGGTCTTCGCGCTTGGCGGGCACGTTGGTTGGAATCACCGTGACCTCGAGCTTGTAAATCTCCCAGAATTCCCCCGCCTCGGTTTCGGCGGTACCGGTCATGCCCGAGAGCTTGTGGTACATTCTGAAGTAGTTCTGCAGCGTGATCGTCGCGTAGGTCTGCGTGGCGGCCTCAATGGTCACCCCCTCTTTGGCTTCAATGGCTTGGTGCAGGCCGTCGGAGTAGCGGCGACCATCCATAATGCGGCCGGTCTGCTCGTCGACGATCTTCACTTTGCCTTCCATCACCACATACTCGACGTCTTTTTCAAACAGCGCGTAGGCTTTGAGCAGCTGGTTGGTGCTGTGAATGCGCTCGCTTTTGGCGCGGTACTCGCGCATCAATTGGTCCTTGCGGGCAGCGCGCTCGGCCACGTCGTCGTGGGCCTTCTCGATGCGGTCGAGTTCGACCGAAATCACCGGAAGCACAAAAAAGTCGGTCGACGTCTGCTCGGCCAAGAAGCTCAAGCCCAAATTGGTGAGGTTTACCTGGTTGTGCTTTTCTTCGATCGTAAAGTACAGGGCTTCATCGATCTTCTTCATCTCCTTGCCCTGGTCCTGCAGGTAGACGCCTTCGGTCTTTTGCAGCAGGGCCTTTACGCCGTCTTCTGACAAAAACTTGATGAGGGCTTTGTTCTTGGGAAGCGCGCGGTGCGACCGCAAAAGCTGGAACCCCGCTTCGGTCTTGTCGCCGGAGGCGAGGGCCTCTTTGGCTTTGGTAAGGGCGTCTTGAGCGACGGTCTTTTGCTGGTTCACCAGCGCCACTACAAAGTTCTTGAGGTAGTCAAACTCTTGCTGGTCGCCGTTGGGGGTGGGTCCGCTAATAATGAGCGGAGTCCGCGCGTCGTCAATCAACACGGAGTCAACCTCATCAACGATGGCGTAGTGGTGGCCGCGCTGCACGAGTTCGGCGGTTTCGCGCGCCATGTTGTCGCGCAGGTAGTCAAAGCCATACTCGTTGTTGGTTCCAAACGTGATGTCGGCCAGGTAGGCTTGGCGGCGCTGCTCGGTGTTGGGGCGGTGCTTGTCAATGCATTCCACACTTAGGCCGTGGAATTGGTAGAGCGGACCCATCCATTCGGAGTCGCGCTTCGACAGGTAGTCGTTGACGGTGACCACGTGCACGCCGCGTCCGCTCAAAGCATTGAGGTAGACAGGCAGCGTGGCGACTAGGGTTTTACCCTCACCCGTGGCCATTTCGGCGATGCGCCCTTTGTGCAGCACGACGCCGCCAAAAAGCTGCACGTCGTAGTGCACCATATTCCAGGTGATTTCGTTCCCGGCTGCGGACCAGCGGTTGTTCCACACAGCGGTGTCGCCCTCAAGGCGCACGGCGTCGAGTCGGCTGGCGAGTTGGCGGTCCCAATCTTCGGCGGGTAGCTGCAGCGGGCGCTGGGACAAGCGGCGGGCGGTTTCGCGCAAAACGGCAAAAGCGCGCGGAAGGATTTCGAGCAAAATGCGCTCTTCTTCGGCCAAAATGTCTTTGTCTAGGCTGTCGATTTGGCGGTACAGGGCCTCTTTTGCGTCGACGTCTTGCTCGGCCTCGGCCTGAATGCGAAGCTCGTCGCGTTCGGCGGAATTCGCTTCGGTTTCGGTACGGAGTCGCGCACGGAATCCGGCCGTTTCGGCGCGGAGTTCTGCGTCAGTATGGCCCGCCAGCGTCTGTTCGGCGGCGTGAACTTGGTCGATGTAGGGCTGGATCTCCTTGAGCGTGCGCTGCGAGGGATCACCCAAAAAAACCTTTAAAATCTTGTCGAGCATAGGTCGCCAAAGGTACAACCACTATGCCACCTAAGCGTTTGCAGACAGACTGTCTGTTCGGCCTGAAAATCAGTACTCTTCCTCGTTCCAGAGGAAGTCTTCGTCTGAAGGGTAGTCGGGCCAAATGTCTTCGATCGACTCGTAGATTTCAGCTTCTTCTTCTTCAACCGCTTGCAGGTTTTCCACGACCTCAAGCGGAGCCCCCGTGCGGATGGCGTAGTCAATAAGTTCGTCCTTGGTGGCGGGCCAGGGGGCGTCGCTTAAGTACGAGGCGAGTTCGAGGGTCCAATACATGGCGCAAAAATAATTTTTTTTCGGAGCCGCGCAAGCGAAATTTTATGCCTTTGAAATCCAGGGGATTTCGGGTGCATTCAGCTGCTTGCCCAGCCACCTTGAAAGGGTAAACGCGTAGTCGCTCAACCGGTTCAAATAGGCCACCGTGGGCTCGGGCAGCGGAACGTCGTCGGCCCCCAGTTGGTCAACCAGCTGCACCACCCAACGCTCGGCGCGGCGGGCCACGGTGCGCACCACGTGGCACTGGCTTACCAGCACGTGTCCGCCCGGAAGCAGAAAGTTGCGCATCGGCTCCAGCTCGAGGTCCATGCGGTCGATGGCCGCCTCGAGGCGCGCAATCCACGCAGGGTCAATGTGCGGAAGGCGAGCCACCATCTCGGGCAGGTCGTTGGCCATGTGCGACCCCAAGGCAAACAGTTCGCTTTGGACTTGGGCGAGTTCGGCGCGCACGGCGTCCCATTCGGCCGGAATTTGGTCGCGCAGCAGCCCAAGGTGGCTGTTGAGCTCGTCAAGCGTTCCGTAGGCGTGCAGGCGCAGGTCGTACTTGGCGATGCGCGTGCCGCTGAACAGTCCGGTTTGGCCGGCGTCGCCGGTTTTGGTGTAGATTTTCATGAGTGCAGCGGGTTGAGCTGTGTTCAAGGTAACCCGCAGAACGGGTAGAGGTTCAGTATGCCCGGGCCGTCTTGCCCTCCATGTAGTTCACGAAGGCGCGGTTGGCGACGCGGGTTCCGCCCGGAGTCGGGTAGTTGCCGGTAAAGTACCAGTCGCCTGGGGAGTTGGGGCAGGCCTCGTGCAGGTCGGCCACCGTTTGGTAGACGACGTGGACTTCGGCGCGGGTTCCGGCAGGGGTGAGCAGCTGGGCGATGCGGGCACTGAGCTCTTCGTCGGTAAACGGAGCATACACGGCCTGCACGGCGTTGCGCTGCTCGGCCATGGGCTTGGCCAATTCGGCTTTGGCCGACGCGTAGGCTTGGTCGAGGACCGAATCCATTCCGCGCTCGCGCAGCAGCGAAACGGCCGCCTGAAAGGCGATGAAGTCGCCCATCTTGGCCATGTCGATGCCGTAGCAGTCGGGGTAGCGAATTTGCGGCGCCGAGCTCACCACCACGATGCGCTTTGGATTCAGGCGGTCCAGCATGCGCAAGATGCTCTGCTTCAGGGTAGTTCCGCGCACAATGCTGTCGTCGAGGGCCACAATGCTGTCGTCGGGCTGCACGACGCCGTAGGTGGAGTCGTAGACGTGCGCCACCATGTCGTTGCGGCTGGAATCCTCGGTGATGAAGGTCCGCAGCTTAACGTCCTTCCAGGCGATTTTTTCAACGCGCGGACGGGCGCTCATTACCTGCTCAATGTCGGCGGGCGTGATCGCGCTGCCTTTGGCGATCAGTTGGGCGGACTTTTGACGCTTCAGCGCGTCTTCAGCGCCCTTAACGATTCCGTAGAAGGCGATTTCGGCGGTATTCGGAATAAAACTGAACACCGTGCGGTCAAAGTCACCTCCGGCGGCGGCCATGACGCGGTCGGTCAGCCGGCGTCCGAGCTCGAGGCGCTCGCGGTAGATTTCGCCGTCGTTGGCGCGCGAGAAGTAGATGCGCTCAAAGCTGCAGGCGGCGCGGGGTGCGGCGGGGCGCACGGGCTCCACCGAAACGTCGCCGTTGCGGCGAATCCACACCATGTGGCCAGGCGGAACTTCGTGCACTTCGTCCGCCGAGACGCCAAAGGCGGTTTGGATGACAGGGCGTTCCGAGGCCACAACGGCTACCTCTTCGTTGACGAAGTAGAAGGCGGGGCGAATTCCGTGCGGGTCGCGCACCAAGAAGGCGTCGCCCTGGCCGATGATTCCGCCCATGGCGTACCCTCCGTCCCAGTCGCGGCTGGCTTTTTCGAGCACGCGCGGCATGTCAAGGTTCTCGGCTTGGTAGCGGCTGCGCTCAATTCTGTTGAGGCCCAGGTCGTCCTTGGCAATTTGGTGCAGGCGGCGGTTCTCTTTATCGAGAAAGTGCCCAATTTTTTCCATCACCGTCACGGTGTCGGCCTTCTCTTTGGGGTGCTGGCCGAGGTTGACGAGCTCGTCGAACAGTTCGTCGACGTTGGTCATGTTGAAGTTGCCGGCGACCAATAGGTTGCGGCTCATGTAGTTGGACTGCCGCAAAAACGGGTGGCAGGCCTCGATGCTGTTGCCGCCGTAGGTTCCGTAGCGTAGGTGGCCAAGGTAGACGTCGCAGGCGAAGGCCACATTTTCTTTGACCCAGGCGGCGTCCTTAAGGCGCTCGGGCTTGCCGTCGAGGCGCTCTTCGATGCGGTTTTGAATGCGCGTGAAGATGTCTTGAATCGGCTTGGGGTCGGTCGAGCGGTAGCGGCTGATGTAGCGCTGGCCGGGGGGCATGTCAAGCTTGACGCCCGCAAGGCCCGCGCCGTCTTGGCCGCGGTTGTGCTGCTTTTCCATCATGAGCACCATTTTGTTCAGGCCATAAAGGGCCGTCCCGTGCTCGTCGAGGTAGTGGTCAAGGGGTTTGCGCAGGCGCAGTAGGGCAATGCCGCACATATTGGGTGCAAAGTTAGGGCGCTGCCTATCTTCGCAAGGCACCCTAGACGCAATCCATCGCATGAATTCGCTGCCCGCGCCCATTGACATCCACACCCACCTTATTCCCGAGCACATTCCGCATTTTGCGGAGCGTTTTGGCTACGGCGGATTCGTTCGACTCGAGCACCACTGCCCGGGCTGCGCGCGCATGATGAAGGACGACGTGCTGTTTCGCGAAATCGAGGCCAACAACTGGGACCCGGCCGCGCGCCTTCACGACTGCGACCGCCACGGAGTGGGTGTTCAGGTACTGTCGACCGTCCCCGTCATGTTCAGCTACTGGACACCGGGGCGCGACGGCGCCGCGGTGGCGGAATTTTTGAACGACCACCTTGCCGAGGTCGTGGCCGGTAACCCCACGCGGTTCGAGGGCCTCGGAACCTTGCCCATGCAGGACACCGACCTAGCCCTGCGCGAACTCGACCGCTTTGAGCGCCTCGGGCTGCGCGGCGTGCAAATCGGTTCCAACATCAACCAGCGCAACCTCGACGACCCCGCGTTTTTTCCCATTTTTGAGGAAATGGCCCGCCGCGGACTCGCCCTGTTTGTGCACCCCTGGGAAATGATGGGCAGCGACGACATGAAGCGCTACTGGCTCCCGTGGTTGGTTGGAATGCCCGCCGAGTCCAGCCGCGCGCTGTGTTCGCTCATCTTTGGCGGAGTGTTCGAGCGGCTCCCGTCGCTGCGGGTGGCCATTGCCCACGGCGGCGGATCGTTCCCTGCGACCCTCGGCCGCATCCAGCACGGGTTTGACGTGCGGCCCGACTTGGTGGCCATTGACAATGCCGTTCCGCCCACCGAATACCTCGGCACGTTTTGGGTCGACAGCCTCGTGCACGATCCGCACGCGCTTGACAACTTACTGCGCTTGGTGGGTGAAGACAAAATTGCGGTGGGGTCCGACTACCCCTACCCCTTGGGCGAGGCGGTTCCGGGCGATTTGGTGCGGAGCATGCCCTGGTCGGACGCGGTAAAAGCCAAGGTGCTGCGGCACAACGCCGAGCAATGGCTGTACGGCAGCTAGTAACTAGTGCTAAATGAACCGCGGATCCGTCTCCATGACGTGGCCGCAGCTGGTGCAGGTGCGCTTGGTTTCGCTGCCGTAAAACTCTTTGAAGTGCGGAAGAAAGTCCTTTTCGATGTTGTGCAGCTCAAAGTAGGCGGCGTGAAGGGGGTGGTTGCAGGATTCGCAGAACCAAAGTAGGCCGTCGGTGAAGCCCTTGCCGGCGCGCTTGCGCTCGATGACGAGGCCGATGCTTCCGGCTTCGCGCATGGGAGAGTGTGGCGTTTTGGCGGGGCACACAAACATGTCGCCGGCTTCGAGGACGTGGTCAACGGGGCGTCCGCTCTCTTGGGTGCGCACGGTGATGCGGCCCTCGAGCTGGTAAAACACCTCTTCGGTCTCGTTGTAGTGGTAGTCCTTACGGGCGTTGGGCCCGGCGACGACCATCACGATGTAGTCCTCAGAGTTGGGGGTGAGGTTTTTGTTGCCGACAGGCGGCTTGAGTTCGTGGCGGTGCTCTTCGAGCCAGCGGTGGAAGTTGAAAACCATGACTCGAATATACTCCGCTACGGCTTAAGGACCTTCAGCGCAGCGCGGCCTTCGACGTGAATCAGGTAGAGACCGCGGGGCCACGCCGACGCGTCGAGGCGCAGCTCGCTGCGATCGGCCTCGGTTTCGGCCATGAGCTGGCCCACGGCAGAACGCACCTGCACGCGGTCGCCCGCGCTAAGGCCCTCGATCACGAGGACGTCGGCCACGGGGTTCGGGTAGGCCGCGAGCGCGAGTCCTGCCGCTTCGTCGCCGCCTAATATGTTCACCTTCATCACTCGGTAAAGTTGGGTGGTGCAGCTCGTGTCGTAGACCGCGAAGTTGAGCAGTCCGCGCGTGATGTCGTCGTAGCCGTCGTAAATCTTGGCGTCAATCGCGGCGGAATCTGAAAGGCAGAAGCAATTTTTTTCGAGCTCTAGGTTGAAATCACTGCCGTTCAATACGTTATACAAATTGTTGTCGCAAAGGCGGTTGTCCTCGACCACCGGTACGCCGCCCAGAGTTCCCCACGCCGTGGTGCGGGCCACGGTAAGACCGTTTTCGTTGCTTTCGACCACGTTATCGGTAAAGTAGGTGTCGTTGTACACGTCGGCCGCCCATTCGTTGCCGGTAAAGCTGCAGTTTTCGATGATGCAGGAATTGGCTTGGTTGATTCCGCGGCCGTTGTTGGTAAAGCTGCTGCTGCGAATCCAGGCTCCGCCAGGGGACTCCATGGCGCGGTAGTTGGCGTTAAAGCTGCAGTCATCAAATCCGATGTAGCTCAAAATAAACGGGTTGGCCGAAAAATACCCGTAGTTGTTGCTGTCAAAGTCGCAGGCCAGGAATTCCGTCGCTGAGTAGTAGCCGTTGGCGCCAACGTTGTTCTGCGCAAAGCGGCAATTGGTTATGAAGTTTGTGTCGACTTGGCTGAAGGCGCTGATGAAAAGTCCGTAGTCGTTGTTGTAAAAGACCGAGGAATCAACATCCATCGGGCTGGGGTACATGAGCCCGAAGTAGTTGTGCTCGAAGCGCATGTGCTTCCAAGCTTGGCGCGTGCTGTCGACCTGGTCGTTGTCGAGGGCATGGTAGGCATTTTTGAAGTGAATGGCGTTGAGGTCGACGGTTCCGCCCTGACTCCCTTTGACCAAGATGCCCGCCCAGGCGTATTTGTTGGTGTCGTTGGGCACCGCGCTTTTAAACACAATGGGCTGCGTTTTGGTGCCGCGGGCTACGAGCGACCCCCGGATTTCAAGGTAGTATTGGCTGCCGGGACCCGGATTTTGGACCTTAACCACGACGCCCGGCTGAATGGTCAGGGTCTTGCCGGGGAAGACGACGATCGATCCCGTCATGACGTACGGGGAGTTCGCAAGCGTCCAAGTGGTGTTGGCGTAAATGCCGCCTTGCACGTTGGTTTGGGCGGAAGCCCAGCCCGCAAGGGCGAAGCAAAGGGTGATCAGGAGTGAGCGCACGATGGAGGTTTCTAGTCGCTTAACCCCAAAGAGGGCGCAAGGTTCGCACGCAACGGTATTCGGTTTGGCACGTTTTTAGTACTATGCGAAACAAAGTACCAAGTTTTATTTATATCTTTGCATTAATGAATACTGAAAATGCACGAGCGCAAATGCGCAAAGGGGTTCTCGAGCTCTGCGTGCTTCGGGTTTTGGGACGCGGAGAGGCGTATGCCTCTGACCTCTCAGAAGCCCTGAGGCAGGCCGACTTGCTCGTCGTTGAGGGCACGCTGTACCCGCTTCTTACCCGCATGAAAAACGCGGGGTGGTTGGACTACCGCTGGGAAGAGTCCAAGTCGGGTCCGCCCCGCAAGTACTACCAGTTAACCGAAACCGGGCGCATTCTACTCGAGGCCCTGAATTCGGAATGGACCGCATTTGTTGACGCCGTAAACTCTCTGAAGAACTCATGAAAAAGACCATTGACATCAATTTGGGCGGGCTGCTCTTTCACCTTGACGAAGACGCCTATGCTCAGCTTTCGAACTACCTCGAGGCCTTGCGCCGCCACCTTGCCGCTACCGAAGGGCGCGAAGAGGTGCTGTCAGACATCGAAGCGCGGATTGCCGAAATCTTCACGCAGCGCATGGCTGGCACCCGGCAGGTGGTGAGCACCGACGACGTTCAGGCCGCGATGAATACCCTGGGCCAGCCCAAGGATTTTGCCGGAGAGCCCGCCGAAGAGCCCGCCGCGGCAAGCGCGACTGAGGCGCCGCGCCGACGATTGTACCGCGACCCCGAGGAGCAAATGATCGGGGGCGTTTGTTCCGGATTTGCGAGCTACTTCGACGTCGACGTGGTGATTGTGCGCATTCTGTTTGTGGTCCTCGGCCTCTTCACGGGCTTTGGGGTGGTGCTATACATTATCCTCTGGGCGGCCACGCCCGAAGCGGTTACGCCCGCCGAGCGCCTTGCGATGCAAGGAAAACCGGCGACGTTTGAAAACATCCGCCAAACGGTTGAAGAAGAATTCAAAAGCGTAGAGGCCCGCCTCAAGGACAAAGAAAACCACCGCAAAGTGCGCCGTGCTGCGCGCAGCATCGGCGACGTGATCTCCAGTATTTTGACGGGATTCGCGCGCTTTTTGGGCGGACTTTTCTTAATGCTGGCCTTCTTTGTAGGCTCGGCCATCTTGGTCGCGGTTTTTGGTACCGGAATCACCATTGACGGCTCAAGCATTTCGGTGACGGAGCTTATGGGCGTCTTCTTGCCCGCGGGATTTGGGCCGATCTACTTCTGGACGGCTACGGTTTTGGTGCTGATGGGTCCGCTCGTGGCGATGGTGCTGCTCGCGCTCCGCTTGCTGTTCCGCCAGCATGGCGCCGTTCATCGAGGCGTAATGGGTGCCGCCCTTATGCTGTCGATTGTGGGCATCGCCTTGATGGGCGTGCTAGGAATCCGCGTGGCCTCAGAGTTCCGCGAGGAAGCCACCGTGGTCCATGTCGAAACCCTTCCGCAAGGGGTAACGGAGTGGAAGCTGGGCATGGTATCTAGCCCGATTGAGGGAGGGGCCGAGCTGCGGTTTAACGACGAGGACACCGACGAAACTTCATGGATTTTGACCGACGAGGGCGTGTTTTTTGACGGAGTGAAGCTCGACGTGCGCCCCACCTTTCGGGAGCAAGCCAGCTTGGAGTGGACGGCCGAGGCCCAGGGCGGATCGCTCCGCTCCGCTCGGGAGCGGGCAGACGCGGTTCGCTTCCAGGTTCGAACCGACAGCACGGGCGTGATTCGGGCCGACGACCTGCTGGTTTACCCGCGAAGCGACCGGTTCCGCGACCAAAACGTGCGGCTGGTGCTGTACTTGCCCGTCGGCCACCGCGTGTACTTGGACCCGACCACGGTTCCCTACCTCGACGACGTGGCCAACACCGAAGACATTTGGGACGGCGAAATGGGCGGAAAGATCTGGCTCATGACCGAGCAGGGACTGGCCGAATTCAAGTAAGTTTCTCCCGCCACCGCGCCCGGGGCCTCACCGCGAGGTTCCCGGGCGCTTGCGTTTTTAAGGAAGTGCCACGGCGGCCGCGTTAGACCCCATGCGGACCAAAGCGTATCCGCGCACCGCCACGGCTTGGGCCGACAGCGATTCGGGAGCTAAAACCACCTCCACAGTTTTATCATAGTTCCAGTAATACAGCGAGTTAACTCGTGTAAATATCCAGGGCTCGCCCGTCCAACGTTCGAGCCAAGTGGGCGGTAAAGCGCCTTGGGACGCGAGGCTTCCGTCGGAATGCCGCAGCTCGATCCACCACCCTCGGCTGCTGAAAATGACCCAAGTGGAGCGGTCCGCAGCCAAGCGGTGGACCCCAACGTCGAGCCCTGACGGGAGGGACCGGGCCCAGGTTCGCGTTCCGCGCCCGAGGTCGACCGCCACCGCGCTGTCTTGGCTGGCAAAAAAGAGCTGCGCCCCCGAGACCGCTGCCGGATGCCCCGTGCCGTCACCCCCGACTATGGGCAGCGTGCGAAGCCGTCCGCGGTCGGTCCACCAAAGTTGGCAGTCGGGGCCCCGGCGAAGTACGGCGAACCATCCGCGCTTCCAAGACTGGGGCGCGTCAAACAAGCCTTGAGCGTCGGGTGCGGTGGCGACCGCGGTCCACCCGTGCGCATCGCCCCAAAGGACTTGGTTGGCTTCAGGTCCCGTGGCGCTTGAATCGCGCCGCCAACTCAGCAGCAGTTCGCCGGTAGCCGACAGGCTTCCGCTGCAAAAGCTCGCGCCACCTATCGGGTACGGACGATTTTCAACGCTGCCGTCGGGCCGCAATATGGCTGCAGACTGCGCTCCGAACAGGGCAACGCCATACGGACTGGAGGAAAAACGTTCTTGTTCCCAGCTGCGGTCGCGAAACCCGGGGGGCCACGCCCAAGCCTGAAGGACGGCTCCGGTGGCTGCGTCGAGGGCGACCAACGAATCCCGGAATCCGTAGACGGCGCCCGTGGGAACGCCCTCGGCCCCCCACCACAGCAGGGGGCCGGCGTCGGAGGTTTCGAGGTCGCGAACCCAAAGGAGTCCTGGAGCAACCGGTGGAGGCACCTCGGGCGGCACGCAAGCCAAAACGCTAGCTATTGCCGCCCCGCGGACCAAGCTCAGTCCTCCGCTCATCGAACGGGGGTGGCGAAGTAGGCCCCGCCCGGAATTTGGCCGTTCATCAGTCGGGTCAGCACCGATTTAGTGACCGACGAATTGCGCATTTGCTGGTGGTTCGTGCCCGGCATGAGGAGCGAGGCCACGGCGCCGTTGAGCACGCCTGCGGACTCGGCGAGCACCACCCCGTCGTTCGGCTTTTCAACCACGACCTGCTCGTAGCGCGGGAGCACGGTGCAGCCTTGGTCGGTCGCGCAGTCGTTCGGCGATGCGACATACGTCCAACTCGGGTCGTTGACGTCGTCTCGGCAGCGGCACCAGTAACCGTCTGCCTGAAATTGGATGCTGCGAGCTCCGATCAGCTGCTTGTAGCTATCGTTGGCGTCGAGGTACCAGCGCGCCGCATTGCCGGCGGCGGCGGCTTCGCGCTCGGCTTGGATGGCTTGCCACTCGGCCAGCAACGACCCCAGGGCCGTCGGCGATAGGGCCCAAGCTGCCACGCGCCAAGTAAACGCTCGCTGGAGGGCATCGCTTCGCTGGCTGCTGTGGCGATCGTACTGCTGGGTGGCAAAGGTCACGAGGTCGCCGTCGCCGTCCATTGAAAAGGGATCGGTCGCCAAGGCGAGACCGACCGAATCGGTGGCGAGCATGGACGTCGCCGTGCGCCAAAACACCGGTTCGTCTTCGACGCCGTAAGCCAGTACGACCGGCACGGAGGGAACCCGTTTGCCCAAGCGCATCGCCAGCGGTGCCGTCGGAAAAAGATCCACCATTCCCGGACTGTTGAACTTTTTGAGCGCAAAGGGCACGAAGCTGCTCCCCAGTCCGCAGCTTTGGTCAACGGCGTCGCGCAGCAGCGGGTCCAGACCCGGAATCCAGCGCATTGCCGGAAACTGCGCCGCCCAAAGCCGCGGGTTGCTGAGTACCTGGCAGGCGTTTTCGACAAAGGGTACCGCTAAGTTGTCGCCGGCGGGGTGCAGCGACTTAGCCAGGTAGGCGCCGTTGACGGCTGAACCAAAGGCCACAATTCCGCCAAACTGCCGGGTGAAAATAAAGCGGTGGGCATAGAGGCTATCGAGCAGTAGCGACAGCACACCCCCGTAGGAATGCGCCACGATGAAGTTATCGAGCACATGGATGTTTTGCGCCGCTGAAGCCGCGGCCCCCGTGGAACCTAGGTAGGCGTTGATGTCCATGGCGGAAGCCACCGGACTTCCGTTTTGCAGGTAGCTGTGCGGATTCAAATACACAACCTGCCGGGCCGGGTAGCCGGGAGCCCCCTGAAAGGCCGTGCGGGCGGCCAAGAGGTTCCAGCTGTCGGAGGTTCCGCCCAGTCCGTGCAAAAAATGGATGATGCGGTGCCCCGTAGTTCCGGTTTTACCGGCCCAGGAGAGGTTAGCGGGCGGAATCGCCACCGGCTCGAGCTGCACCGGTCCCACCAGCGCCGGTAGCGATGCGGGGTCGCTGCAGGGCTGCCCGGAGGCCGAAAAAGTGAGTGCGATGCTCAGCGTGAAAATGAGCCCTACGACCAGGGCTATTGGGGCGGCGTTGTCGGCGCGTCGGCTAGATGAAGGCATAATAAATGAGGTTTAGTGTTGAATAAAACTGCTGCTGTAGGTTTGACTACCTAACTGAATTTGAATATGGTATTTACCCGGAGTCAAACTTGCCGGTGCCCATTCGAGCGGAAGAGGGCCCTGCGGCGGTTGCTCGGCACACAGGCGGCCGTAGGCATCGACGCAGCGAATAGCGCTCGGCCAAATGCCCGTTGATCCAGCGATGCTCAGCTCGAGCACGTGGCGTCCGCGCGGATTCGGTTTGATCACCAGTGATGGCGCGGCGAAGGGCCCGCCTTCGACGTATCCGGCGAGCGGACTTCGCAGCGTGAACGACCAGTCTTGGACGCAAAGTCCATTCATGGTTTGGCGCGCAAAACTGCGCTCTTCGGCGCGCACCGACCACTGGGATCCGCAGGGCCCCCAGGTGAAGGCGATGCTGCTGTCCCCTTTGGCATAAACTTGCTGAGGGGCGCGGGTGCTCCAGGTGAGGGTCCACCCGCTCTGTAGCTCGATGGGTTGGTTAAGCGGAGCTCCTTGGGGCGGAATCTGGGGCCGTAGTGGAGGCGCGCCCAGCTGTTCCGACGGGGCGGGCGCCGCGCCCATCCACAATTCCCGATCGGAGCTAAGGGGCTGCGCTAACGTGACTTCGCGGCCTTCGTCGTCAGTCCACCACTGTCGGGCTTGGCGCGTTTCGCGGAGCTTGAGGGCTTCAAGGTCCCAAGGGAGCAGGTAGGTTGTATCGGCCAGGTCGCTCAGGCGGCTGCCGCGAAGGGTGGTTTCGGTCGCCGTCCAAAAACTGGATTGGGCCGCGGCCGAATGGGAGAGTAAGGTGGCCGTAATCGGCCCAACGAAAAAGAGAATAGCGTGCTTCATGGGCCAAAACTCCGCGCTTCCCTCGAGGCCTAAGTGCGTGCAAACGAAAGCCAACAGGTAGCTTGGTGTTTTCAGCAACCAGCAACTAGCAACCAGCTTATTCGAACCAACCTCCGCTTCGGGGGTTAAATCAGAGGTTCCGCTTTTATACCCGACCTTTGATGCATGATTGATTTCGCCGCGCTCCGCAAGGAATTTCCCATTCTCGACCAAGAGGTGCACGGCAAACCACTCGTGTACCTCGACAACGCCGCGACGACCCAAAAACCGCGGGCGGTGATTCGAGCCATCGTGGACTACTACGAGCAGATTAACAGCAATGTGCACCGCGGAGTGCACACGCTCAGCCAGCGGGCAACCGACGCATTTGAGGCTACGCGCGGCAAGCTGCAGCGCCTGGTCAACGCGGCCCACGAGCACGAGATCATCTACACAACGGGTACGACCGGTTCCATCAACTTGGTGGCGCACGGGTTCCGCGGGTTGCTGACGCCGGGCGACGTAATCGTGGTGAGCCAGCTCGAGCACCACAGCAACTTGGTGCCGTGGCAAATGCTTGCCCAGCATACGGGGGCGACGCTGCGCTACATTCCGATTTTACCCGACGGAAGCCTTGACCTTGACGAGGCCCGACGCCTGATCGGCGCCAATACGAAGCTCCTGGCGTTCAATCACATATCAAACGCGTTGGGCACCGTGAATCCGGTAAAGCAGCTGACGCAATGGGCTCACGACGTCGGAGCCTGCGTGGTGGTCGACGGAGCCCAAGGCCTGCCGCACCGCCCTGTGGATGTGCAGGCGATGGGCGTGGATTTTTATGCAGGGTCCGCTCACAAAATGTATGGACCGACGGGAATCGGAATGCTGTACGGTCGCACCGAGTGGCTCGAAAAGCTGCCCCCCTACCAAGGCGGCGGCGAGATGATTTCGACGGTGACCATGGCGCAGAGCACCTACGCGGGTCTGCCGTTTAAGTTTGAGGCGGGCACCCCCAATATTGAAGCCGTGGTGGGCTGGGGCGCCGCGCTGGACTGGATGAGTGCCATTGGAATGGGCGCCCTGATGGCCCACGAAGCCGATTTGATGGCGTACGGAACCGAGCGCCTCACCGCCATTGACGGGTTGGTGCTGTTTGGAACGGCACCCGAGAAGTCCGCCGTGCTCAGCTTTGGCGTGGCCGACGTACACCCGTACGACCTTGGCACGCTCCTCGACCAGCAGGGTATTGCCGTGCGCACCGGTCAGCACTGCGCACAGCCGATTATGGACTACTACCGCATTCCCGGGACCGTGCGCGCCAGCTTTGCCGCCTATTCGACGCGCGAAGACGTGGACCGCCTTGCCCACGGACTCGAACGCGCTCTGCGCATGCTGAAGTAAGCCAACGTCGCTCCGAAACCTGAACATGAATAGCCTCGAAACCCTCAAAGCCCGCGAAGCCGAAGTCGTCGAAGAGTTTGATTTCTTTGACGAGTGGATGGACCGCTACGAGCACATCATCGCGCAAGGCAAGTCGCTCGCGGCAGCCGATGCGGCGATTAAGACCGACGACAACCTAATTCGCGGCTGCCAATCGAAGGTTTGGATTACAGCCGAAAAGCGCGACGGCCTGGTATACTTTGCCGCGGATTCCGACGCGATTATTACTCGCGGACTGGTGGCGCTGCTGCTGCGCGTGTGCAACGGGCTCGAGCCCGAGGTGCTCGCTAAGGCCGACTTCGAATTTTTGTCGGCCATTGGACTGACGGAGCACCTGAGCCCCACGCGAGCCAACGGATTGCAGAGCATGATGAAACAAATTCGCCTGTACGGCGTTGCTTTTCAAGCGAAAAATTGACACAATGCTGAGCGACGCTGAAATGCAATCCATGGGGGAACAGGCCGTTGACGTGCTTCGCACGATCTACGACCCCGAGATTCCCATCGATATTTATGAGCTCGGACTGATCTACGACGTGCAGGTCAGCGACGAGGGCGACGTTCACATACTCATGACCCTGACTTCTCCGAATTGTCCGGTGGCCGAAACCCTGCCCGAAGAGGTGAAGGAGAAGGTGGGAACGCTTCCTTCCGCCCGCCAGGTGGAGGTAGAGATTACGTTTGACCCCCCCTGGACTCGCGACATGATGAGCGACGAGGCCAAGCTTGAACTAGGAATGCTATGAGTACGCCCGTGGGCATCGACGCGCTGGGATTTGCCCTTCCGCGCTTGGTGCTTCCGATGCAGGTCTTTGCCGAAGGCCGCGGAATGGAATTTGAAAAACTGCGCTTCGGCCTGGGTCTTGAAGCCATGGCGGTGCCCGATACCGACGAAGATTGCGTGACCCTCGCGGCCCAAGCGGCGTGGAGCATCGTGGAACAGCACGGCGTCGCGCCCCACGAAATTGGGCGCATTTACCTCGGAACCGAGAGTGCCGTCGACGCCGCTAAGCCGTCGGCTACCTACGTGCACGGTTTGCTTGAGGCGCGCTTTGCCGCGGACTACGGTCCGCGCTCGCTCGCACACTGCGACGCCCTCGACATGACGTTTGCCTGCGCCGGAGGGGTGGATGCGCTGCTGAATTCCGCGGACTGGGTGCGTGCCGGCCGGGGCCGCAAGGCGCTCGTGATCGCCGCCGACGTGGCGAAGTACGCTCCGCACAGCCCGGGCGAGTACACGCAAGGGGCGGGAGCTGTGGCCCTGCTCGTGACCGAAGCCCCGCGCATCCTCGTACTCGACGACGCCGTGGGCGTAAGCGTGGAGAGCGCCGCCGACTTTTTTAAGCCCCGCCGCAGCTTTGGCAAGGCTGCGCTCGCCGCAGCCGTGGGCGGAACGGTCGATGCCGCAAGCGATCACCCCTTTTGGGCGACGCCCGACGCGGTCATTGAGCAGTTTTTGGAGTTCCCCGTGTTTGACGGTCCCTACTCGAACGACTGCTACGTCGGTCGGGTGCGCGAGGCCTTGGGCCGCTACGAATCAGAGTCGGGTCTGCGTGCCATGAACGACTGGTTTGGCATGTGCTTTCACCTGCCCTACGCCTTTCAGGGTCGCCGCATGTGGCCCGAAATCGCATTAGATCTTTATGCCGACCAGGGATTGCTCGCCCAAGTAGAAGCCGAGGCGGGCATCACGGAGGCCGAGGCCGGAGGACGCAAGGCCCTCGCCAAAGCGTGGAGCAAGTCCGCCGCCTACAAGGCCTACGTCGCTGAGAAAATCGGTCCGGGCGAGGCGGCCTCGATGCATGTCGGCAATATGTACACCGCCTCCATTTTTATGGGGCTCGTGAGCGCCCTCGCGGGCTACGCGGACCGCCGCGACCTCGGGGGCAAGCGCCTCGGGTTTTTGAGCTACGGCTCAGGCTCGAAGTCTAAGGTGTTCAGCGGCGTGCTGCGGGCCAATTTTGCGGCCCAATTGCGCGGACTCGACTTGGGTGCCGCGATGGTACGTCGCCGAAGCCTGACGTTTGCTGAGTACGAAGCCCTGCACGCGCGGACCGCAGAGGGCCCCTTGGCGCCGGCCACTCGGGGAGCGGTTCTGGACCGCATTGAAACGGAAGGCAACCTGCTCGGATACCGACGCTACCGCTGGGTGGGCTGAGCTGCTTAAGTTTGACCGATGAACGAAGCGCCCATTACGAACCGCGTTGCCCAAAGTGCCTTAGTCACCTTTGACCTCGAGGATTTTTGGCCCAAAGGCGGCGTGCTGCGCCTTGCGCTGTCTGATCTAGCACCGCAGGGGCTGGTCCGCGAGGTCGACGCTCGAGCATACGTACAGAATTTAGAAAAGCATACGTACGAGGGTAGCGTGGTCTGCCTCGAGGGGGCCGGCGACGTGATTGTTCCGCAGTGGCTGGGCCCAATGCTGGCGAGTGCGTTGGCTTCTCATGCTGCTTTTGTCGGGTTCGGTGCGCCGAATGAGGTGCTGTCAGCCTACTATGCTCAGGCGCTTGCCGAGGCCGATTGGACTCCGTACCGCGGAGCCAAAGTCCTTCTCAAAGGCTGCGGAACCCACCCCGTGCCCGATTCCGCCTACGCCGCGGCCGCGCTGCACCTCACCCGCATGGCCGACAAGCTCATGTACGGGGAGGCCTGCAGCAACGTACCGATTTTCAAGGCTGCTGGTTCCTAGTTTCTAGCTACCCGCGTGCCGAACAAAAAACCAAAAACCAGAAGTTAGAAACGAATGCCCATGGAATTTCGAATCCTTTCCCTCAAGCGCCGCATAGAGCCCTTGCGCCAGGCTATTTTGAACCACGAGCTGTACCCGATGATGCAGAGCATGGCCGAGGTGCGCACCTTTATGGAGCACCACGTTTTTGCGGTGTGGGATTTCATGCGGTTGCTCAAAGCGCTTCAGCGGGAACTTACCTGCGTGGACGAGGCCTGGGTTCCGACTGAAGACCGCGCGTCGCGCCGCCTCATCAACGAAATTGTGGTGGCAGAGGAGTCCGACGTCGACCTGAACGGCCGCCCGGCGAGCCACTACGAGCTCTACCTCGACGCCATGCGACAGGCTGGTGCCGATACCCGCGGAATCGTGCGCTTCGTGAGCAAGCTGCAGTCCGGGTTTAAGGCCAAAGACATGCTGCGCTTTAACCTCGCCGAGATCGACGAGGCCACCATGGACTTTTTGAAAGCGACCGACCGCATCCTCAAGCGCGGTAAGCTGCACCAGACGGCGGCGGCCTTCACCTTTGGGCGCGAAGATTTGATTCCCGACATGTTTACGGCGCTGATTAAGAAGCTCTATGCGGAGCATCCGAGCGAATTGAGCGCCTTTGTGTACTACCTCGACCGTCACATTGAACTCGACGGCGACGAACACGGCCCCATGGCGATTCAAATGATGAACAACCTGTGCAAAGAAGACGACGAACTCTGGCTGGAGGCCGAAGACGCCTGCGTCGAAGCGCTGGAGGCCCGCCTCAAGCTATGGGACGCCATTGCGGCCAAGGTTCGAGCCGGGGAACTCGTTAGCTGATTGGAGGCTGGGGTGTACCTTTAACGCCCTATGAAAAAGCTATTTGCCCTTCTCTTAGCGGTGGCCGTTGCGCTGCCGGCTCAACTTCGCGCTGGCGAAGGAATGTGGATCCCCTTGCTGATCCAAAAGTTGAACTACGCCCAGATGAAAAAGGAGGGCCTTAAGCTTTCGGCTAAGGACCTCTACGACATCAACCACGGTTCGCTCAAGGACGCCATTGTCTCGTTTGGCGGATTTTGCACCGGCGAAATCATTTCGTCGCAAGGCTTGCTGCTGACCAACCACCACTGCGGGTACGACGCGATTCAAAAGCACTCGACGGTGGAGCACAACTACCTCGAAGACGGGTTTTGGGCAATGGACCGCAGCCAAGAGCTTCCGAATCCGGGGCTTTTTGCCAACTTTTTAGTGCGGATCGAAGACGTAACGGCCGCCGTTAACGGGTCGCTGAACGACCAAATGACCGAGGCGGAACGCGCGAAAGCCATTCAAGCCAAGGGGGCCGAATTGGCCAATGCGGCCACCGCCGGAACGCACTACGAGGCCTCCGTCGAGACGTTTTACCACGGCAACGAATTCTACCTTTTTGTCTACGAGAAGTTTAACGACGTGCGCCTCGTGGGAACTCCGCCGAGCAGTGTAGGCAAATATGGTGGCGACACCGACAACTGGATGTGGCCGCGCCACACCGGAGACTTTTCGATGTTCCGCGTCTATGCCGGCAAAGACGGCAAGCCCGCCGAGTACAGTGCCGAAAACGTGCCGTTGACCCCCAAGCACCACCTGCCCGTGAGCACTAAGGGGGTAAAGGACGGAGACTTCACCATGATTTTTGGCTACCCGGGCCGCACCGACCGCTACCTGAGCAGCTGGGGCGTTCAGCAGGCGATCGACCTGTACAACCCGACGGTGGTGAAAATCCGCGACCAAAAACTCGCCGTGTTGCGCAAGTACATGCAGGCAGACCCCGCCCTCAACATTTTGATGGCGTCAAACTACGCGTCGACGGCCAACTACTGGAAGTACTACATAGGCCAGACCGAGCAGCTCAAAAACAACAAGGTGAACGACAAAAAGCGCGACCTCGAGAAGCAGTTCTCGGCGTGGGTGGCGGCGTCGCCCGAGCGCCAAGCAAAGTACGGCGAGGCCTTGAAGCTGATGGCGGAGTACTACGACGCGACCAACCCCACGGTGAAAAACAACGTGTTTTTGATGGAGGCAGTGCTGCGCGGACCCTCGTCGGCGCTGTTTGCCTACCGGAACGTTCGCAGCCTGGAGCGCGCCTACAAAGACAAAGCAGGGTTTGCGAAGGCGCGTCCGATGATTGAAGAAATGGCTAAGGAGAACTTTGCCGAGTTCCACGCCGGCGCCGACCGCGACATGATGGTGGCCCTGTGGTCGATGTACATGGTCGACATTCCGACGGCCCAGCAGCCGAAGTTCCTTCAGGCCTTTGGCGGAAGCAAGGCGGCCCTTGAAGCTTGGGCGCAAAATGCTTTGGCTACGTCGCTGTTTATGGACGCCAAGCGCTTTGCGGCGTTTTTGGACAACCCCGATTCGGCTACGCTGGCCAACGACCCGTTGACCAAAGTGGCCAACGACTTCCGCACCACCTACTTCGGCGGTCAAGATGCGTCGCTCGCCGCCAAGAAGTCGAAGGCCTACCGCCTGCTGACGGCCGGAGTTCGCGAGATGGACCCCAACCGCGTGTGGTCGCCCGATGCCAACTCAACGATGCGCATGACCTACGGCCACGTGGGCAGCTACGAGCCTCGCGACGGCGTGAAGTACGACTACGTGACCTACCTCGACGGCGTCATGCAGAAGGAAGACCCGAGCAACCCCGAGTTTGTGGTTCCGGCCAAGCTGAAGGAGCTGTACAAGGCCAAGGATTTTGGCCCCTACGCCGACCAAACGGGCCGACTGCCGGTGGGCATTATTTCGGGCAACGACATCACCGGGGGCAACTCCGGGTCGCCGCTGATCAACGCCAAGGGCGAGCTGATCGGGGTGGCGTTCGACGGCAACTGGGAGGCGATGTCGGGCGACATTTTCTACGAAACCAAGCTGCAGCGCACGATTTCGTGCGACATCCGCTACGTGCTCTTCATCATCGACAAGTACGCAGGCGCCGGACACTTGGTCAAGGAGATGACGCTGCGCTAGTCGTTGACGTGCTAGAATGCAAAAGCCCGCCGGTGACGGCGGGCTTTTTTGTTGGGATTCGAGCGCCAGTGGCGTACTAAAACCCTAGGTTTTTTAGCGCTTTTTGCAGCTCTTCTTCGCTTCGAAACGTCAAGGTCACTGTGCCCGAGCCGTTTGCGGTTTTGCGGACTTTAGCCGGCAACCCGAGGATGTTTTTAAACGCTTGGGCGGTTGCGAGGTCGTTGATGTTCCGACCGCGCACCGCCGTGCTGCCCGCAACCGGGGCTTCGGCGCCGGGAATACCGTCGGGGTTTTGCACCAGGCGCACGGCTTCTTCGAGCTGGCGCACGGACCACTGCTGCGCGACGCAGTCCATATACAGCTCGTCTTGCGCGTTGGGGTCGTCGAGGCCGACGAGGGCTTTGGCGTGGCCCGCACTAATGGTGCGGTCGCGGAGTCCGGCCTGAATCAAGGGCGTAAGCTTTAGCAGGCCCACAAAGTTGGCGACGGTTGAGCGCTGCTTGCCTACGCGCTCCGCCACTTGCTGCTGGGTGAGGTTGCACTCGTCCATGAGGCGCTGGTACGAAAAAGCAACCTCCATCGGGTCCAAATCGCGGCGCTGAATGTTTTCGACCAGGGCCATTTCAAGCATCTGCTGGTCGTCAGCGAGGCGGACGTACACCGGCACGCGCTCGAGGCCCGCCAATTGGGCGGCGCGAAAACGGCGCTCGCCAGAAATGATCTCGAAGCGGTCAGACTCGAGGCGCCGCACCGTAATGGGCTGAATGATGCCCAGTTGGCGAATGGACTCGGCGAGTTCTTCGAGCGGACCCGGCTCAAACTGGGTGCGCGGTTGCTTGGGGTTGGCTTGGATTTGGCTCAGCGCCACCTCAAAAATGCTCGAGACCACGTCGCGAGCGCCCGGGTCTTGCGCCGATACGGCGGTGTGGTCGTTGAGAAGCGCGGAGAGTCCGCGGCCCAAGGCGGGGCGTTTCGGTGTGGCCATGCGCAAATATCGGAAGTTCCGAAGAACAAGAGGCTACGCCTGAGGTTACCTTTGCAGCCTTCATGAACGACATTCGGAATTTCTGCATCATCGCCCACATCGACCACGGTAAGAGCACCTTGGCCGACCGCCTGCTTGACGTAACCCAAAGCGTGACGTCGCGCGAGAAGATGGACCAGCTCCTCGACAACATGGATCTGGAGCGCGAGCGCGGCATCACCATTAAGAGCCACGCGATCCAAATGGACTACCAGCGCGGAACCGAGAAGTTTCGCATCAACCTAATCGACACCCCGGGCCACGTGGACTTTAGCTACGAGGTGAGCCGGAGCATCGCCGCCTGCGAAGGGGCCCTGCTCGTCGTAGATGCTGCACAAGGCATTCAGGCACAGACGATTAGCAACTTGTACTTGGCCATTGAGAACGACCTCGAAATCATTCCGGTGCTCAACAAAGTGGACCTTCCGAGCGCCAATCCCGAAGAAGTAGAAGACCAAATCATCGACCTCATCGGCTGCAAGCGTGAAGACATTTTGCGCGTGTCGGCCAAGACCGGCCTCGGCGTGCCCGAGCTGCTGGATGCGTTGGTGGATCGAGTTCCGGCCCCCAAAGGCAATGCCGACGCGCCCCTTCAAGCGGTCATTTTTGACAGTATGTACAACTCGTTTCGCGGAATCGAGGCCATCTTTCGCGTGAAAAACGGCGTGATCCGCAAGGGTGAGGCTGTCAAGTTTATGGCGACCGGCAAGACGTATTTTGCCGACGAAATCGGCATCCTGCGCCTCAACAAGGAGCCGCGCGACTACGTTGCTGCCGGTGACGTCGGCTACATCATTAGCGGAATCAAGGAAGCCAAAGAGGTAAAAGTCGGCGACACGATCACGACCGTTGCCAACCCAGCCGAAGCCGCGGTGGCGGGCTTTGAAGACGTTAAACCTATGGTTTTTGCCGGTATTTATCCGGTCGAGACCGAAGACTTTGAAGAGCTACGTTCCGCCCTTGAAAAATTGCGCCTCAACGACGCGTCGCTCACCTTTGAAGCCGAGACCTCTGCGGCGCTTGGATTTGGTTTTCGCTGCGGCTTCCTCGGGATGCTGCACATGGAAATTGTTCAGGAACGCTTGGAGCGCGAGTTCAACATGACGGTAATCACGACGGTTCCCAACGTATCGTACTTCGCCTACACCAAGGCCGACGTCGACAAGGCACTGCTCGTGACCAACCCGTCAGACTACCCCGACCCTTCGGGGCTCGACCGCATCGAGGAGCCGTTTATCAAGGCCCAAGTCATCACCAAATCGGACTACGTGGGCGCCGTGATGTCGCTATGCATTGATAAGCGCGGAGTCATCACCGGCCAAAACTACCTCACGGCTGACCGTGTCGAGCTCAACTTCGACATGCCGCTGGCCGAAATCGTATTTGACTTTTACGACCGCCTCAAAACGATTTCGCGCGGATACGCTTCGTTTGACTACCATCCTATTGGGTACCGGGCTTCGCACCTGGTCAAGGTGGACATCATGCTCAACGGCGACCCGATCGATGCGCTTTCGGCCCTGATCCACAAGGACAAGTCCTACGACATCGGGCGCCGCCTGTGCGAAAAGCTGAAGGAACTGATTCCGCGCCAGCAGTTTGTGATCGCGATCCAAGCCGCCATTGGGGCCAAGATCATCGCCCGCGAAACCCTTTCGGCCCTGCGCAAAGACGTGACCGCTAAGTGTTATGGTGGCGACATTAGCCGCAAGCGCAAGTTGCTCGAAAAGCAAAAGGAGGGCAAGAAGCGCATGCGCCAGTTGGGGAACGTAGAGATTCCGCAGCAGGCCTTCTTGGCGGTGCTGAAGCTGAACGACTAATGCGCGTTGCGCAAGCTGCTCGTTACTAGCTACTGGTTTGGGGCTTCGCGCCGGTCGTTAACTTCGCGTTATGGCACAACCCTCATCCAAAGCATTTGAAACACTTGCCGCGAAGCGCGCCGAAGCCCAACTCGGCGGAGGGCAGGCCCGCATTGACGCCCAGCACGCCAAAAAGAAGCTGACGGCCCGCGAACGCCTTGAACTGCTATTTGACGAGGGCAGTTTTGAGGAATTGGGAGCGTTGGTAACCCACCGGAGCACCCTGTTTGGCCTCGACAAGCAGCAGTTTTTGGGCGACGGTGTCGTTACGGGCTACGGAACGGTCAATGGCCGACTTACCTACGCCTACGCCCAAGACTTTACGGTGCTGGGGGGCTCGTTGGCCGAGGCGCATGCCGAGAAAATTTGCCGCGTCATGGATTTGGCGCTCGACAACGGCGCTCCGATCGTGGGCCTTAACGATTCGGGTGGAGCCCGCATTCAAGAGGGGGTGGTAAGTCTTGGCGGGTACGCCGACTTGTTTTACCGGAATACTTTGGCGTCGGGCGTTATTCCGCAGCTGAGTTTGATTTTGGGCCCGTGCGCGGGCGGAGCCGTTTATTCACCGGCCCTCACGGACTTCATCGGAATGGCCGAAGGCAGTTCCTACATGTTTGTAACGGGACCCAATGTGGTCAAGACGGTGACCCACGAAGAGGTGACCTCAGAGGAGCTCGGTGGCGCCATCACCCATGCTACCAAAAGTGGCGTTACGCACTTTACCTACCCCAACGGGGTGGCGGCAATCGAAGGCTTTAAAACACTCTTGAGCTATTTGCCGCAAAACAACATGGACGGGGTTCCAAAGCTTCCCTATGCGGGCAGAGCCGATGAGCGGCGGCCCAAGCTCGACGCGGTGATCCCCGAGAGCGCCCAGTATCCCTACGGCATGCACGAAGTGATTGATGAAGTGGTGGATTCGGGGAGCTTTTTTGAAGTGCACAAGGACTACGCGCCCAACATTGTGGTGGGGTTTGCGCGCCTCGCTGGACGCTCAATCGGAATCGTTGCCAACCAGCCCGCCTACCTCGCGGGGGTATTAGACATTCATGCATCGACCAAGGCGGCGCGCTTCGTGCGCTTTTGCGACGCCTTCAATATTCCGCTTTTGGTGCTCGAGGACGTACCCGGATTTTTGCCCGGAACGGACCAGGAGTGGAACGGCATCATCATGCATGGCGCCAAGCTGCTCTATGCGTTCAGTGAGGCGACCGTTCCGCGCATCACGGTCATCACGCGCAAAGCCTACGGCGGGGCCTACGACGTGATGAATTCCAAGCACATTGGGGCCGACCTCAATTTTGCATGGCCTTCGGCCGAAATCGCAGTGATGGGTGCAAAAGGCGCTGCCGAAATTATTTTCAAGAATGAAATCAGCAAGGCTTCAGATCCTGCAGCGGTTTGGGCCCAAAAGGAGGCCGAGTACGCCGAGGCTTTTGCCAACCCCTACCAGGCGGCGGCACGAGGCTATGTGGACGAAGTGATTTTTCCGCACGAAACGCGGGCGAAATTAATTCGCGCATTTGCTATGCTTGAGAACAAATCGGTGGCGCGTCCGAAGCGCAAGCACGGGAATATTCCGCTTTAATAGCCGTTTGGGCAATTGCCCATCTCGCGCTACATTTGCCGTCCCAATAAAGATGCCCCATCGTCTAATTGGCAGGACAGCGGATTTTGGTTCCGTATGTCTAGGTTCGAGTCCTAGTGGGGCAACAAGGGACCCAAGCCGCGCAGTACCCTGCGCGGCTTTTTTTATGGCCCGCCGAGGGAAGCTCGTTTAGAAATCGGTCTTAATCCAGTAATTCAGCGCGCAGAGCTTCCACACCAGCTTGGCGTGGCGTCGGTCCCCG
>VGFU01000015.1 GCA_016868755.1 Bacteroidota bacterium
ACGTAGCGGTGCATTTCGCCCTGAACCTCGACCGCCTGCGCCACCTCGAGGCGGTAGGCCTTGAGGCCGCAGTTGAAGTCGTGCAGGTAAATTCCGCTCATTTTGCGCGCAGCCCAGTTGAAGAGCTTTGTGGGCAAGGTTTTAGACAGTGGGTCGTAGCGCTTCTTCTTCCAGCCGCTGACCAGGTCGTAGCCTTCTTCGCGGATCATGCGCACCAGATCAGGAATTTCGTCGGGGCTGTCCTGCAGGTCGGCGTCCATGGTGATGACGACGTCGCCCTGGGCGGCCTGAAACCCGACGTAGAGGGCGGCGGACTTGCCGTGGTTGCGGCGGAAGCGAATTCCGCGCACTTCACGATGCTGGGCGGCTAAGCCCTGAATGACCTTCCACGAGCTGTCGGTCGAGCCATCGTTGATGAAGAGCACTTCGTAGCGCAGCCCCTGGGCCGTGCACACGCGGTCGATCCACGCGTGCAGCTCTGCCAGCGATTCTTCTTCGTTGAACAGCGGAATAACGAGGCTCAGGTCGAGGTGGCTCACTGGAACTCAGGGCGGTTTTTCTTGGTAACGGCGGCCACGATGAGGCCAATAACAGCGTACATGACGATTCCGACTCCGGTCGATTTAAGAATGCCCATGATCGAGGCCTGCTCGGTGGCCATTTCGATGGATTTTGCTTTGAGTTCTGCCTCGTTGCCGGCGCCCATGAAGGCCATCACGCCCTTGCGCTGGTCCTCGGGCATTTCAGCGAAGCGCTCGTAGATGCGTTCGCCGGTGCGCACGGCGAGCTCGGTATCGATGAGGTTGTGAAGCACCCAGTTGAATCCAAGTCCGACCACCGCCGACACAATCAACGGGAGCAGGTAGGCCGAAAACGCCTCACGAAAGGTCGCGTAGCCCTCGTTGGCTTTTTTGAATTCGCGCACGCCGAAGTAGGGAATGACCAAAATGGCTACGAGCATTAAGATTCCGCCCAGCTGGCTCGACATCCATTCTTCGTTGATGATGTAGGTAACCAAGGTGTAGCCCACAGCGACGGAGCTCACGATGAGACCGTAGTTGATTGCGATGCGTTTGGTGGTCGTGTCCATAGTGGTTCTGAGTTAGGGAGTTTAGTACACAAACTTAAGGATGCCGCGCTGCCC
Organism: Bacteroidota bacterium; assembly: GCA_016868755.1. GTDB lineage: Bacteria > Bacteroidota > Bacteroidia > Flavobacteriales > Schleiferiaceae > TMED14. The sequence goes on from VGFU01000015.1 coordinate 1,145, forward strand.
TTCGAGGGCCCAGCGCAAAATACCGGTTCCGTGGCCGTTAGCGCGGAGTTCTTCGCGCGGCGTCGACCGGTCGGTGGCCCAGCGAATTTTGCCGTCTGCGTCGGTCCATTCCGCTCGCGTTCCCTGGGGCAGCCCTTCGATCACGAGGTTGCGTCCGCTGCGGTAGGCCTTGACGCTCGCCGCTTGGGCCGGCTCTTCGAGGCCGATGTAGGTCGTGCTCCGCAGGTAGTGCGTCACGGTTCCGGTGACGTTGGTGCTGTAGGTTAGGGTTCCGCCGTCGTGAATTACCGAGGCGGGGTACTCTAGTTCGTACACGTGAAGCTCGCCGGGTTTGAGGGTGTCCGCTCCTCCGCCCGAAATAAGGGTAACGGCAATCGGCGCATTGAGGGTCGCAGGGCTCAAAATCAAGTCGCCGCTGCCCGGATTAGTCACGACGAGGCGTCGGCGCAGCCACGGACCCACCGCCCAGGACCATAGTTCGAGTTCGATGGTGTCTTCGCTCGCCCAGTGTTCCGCAACCGCGGGGAGGCTTGGGCTGCCCGCCAGGCTAATCAAACGCTCCATGATCTGGGGGTAATCCACGTAGGGGTTGCGCGTGTTTTGAAGGGCTGCAATGCCCTGGTTGCGGTCGCGGTCGGCGCTGTCGGGCGGAAACTGCTGGTGCCAGCCTTCGAGGACGGTCGCTTGCTGCGCATAAAAGCTGCTGTAGTCGCCGTAGCGGGTGACGAAGTACATCATCGCCCGGGCGGCGTCGCCCTTGTGGACGTCGCGGGGCTCAAAGACGCCGTTGAGGCGTTTGCTTCCGCCCACCGACCACGCCGGCGTGCCCGTAACGACACCAAAGGGGTTGTTGCTGCGCTGGGTATTGGCAGTTTCGTCGGTCGGAAAAAGGTGGTGAATGTCGGACTTCATGGGCTCCAGCGAACTGAAGAAGCTCTGCGGAAACGTGTGTTCGCAGTTAAAGTTGTTGGAGGTCGCCCCAGCACGGGTGTTGAAGGTCGCCACCCTACCGGTGTAGATGCACGTGACCTGTCCGGCCACGTTGTCGAGGTTGGCGTACATCTGGTCGCGGGCGCCGTTGTAGCCCAGATTGGTGGTGTTTTGGTTCAATCGGGCCGTGAGCGCAGACTTTAGGTCGGTACCAACCTTGTTTTCGGTGCTGCTGTAGTAGGGCATGCTCCAGCGCCCCTGGGCCTCAAACTGAAGGGCGACAAAGCCGTCGGGACCGTCGGTAGACAGCACCACAGGGAGTCGGTAGTACAGGTTGTGCTCGGGTGTGAAGCGCAGCCACACCCGTGTGGAGTCGTTCACCGCCAGCTGGGTTTGTTCCGGGCGGATGCTCAGCAGCGTGTCGCCCCACTGCGGGCAGCTCCACGCGCCAGTAAGGTTTAGCGCGCGAATGCCTCCGTTGCGGAGCCAAACAGAGACCGAGTCACGCTGCACTTCAGTTACTGGACCGCGAGCAACCAGCGTTTGCGTGAAATCTTGGGCCGCAAGGGGCGTTGCCGCCACGGCGAAAAGCGCGCACCCGGCGATAAGTCGTATTAAACGCATCATACGCAAAGGTCGCACAATCACTGCGTATCTTTGCACTGGGGTAAGGCCTTACGACCAGCTCCTGACGAATCCCCCAGGGTAGAAATGCAGCAAGGGTAGTCGGTTGTAGCGGTGCGATAAGTGTCCTTGCCCTTTTTCTTTTAACTTTTTTGGTTTCGTGTAGCTGGTTTCTTCCTTCCGAGAAGCGCAACGAGTAACGAGCAACTAGGTACATCGCAAAGCGCAACGAGTAGCAAGGAACAGTGCGAAGCGCTTAATGCAATTTAAACACTTAATTATTAAGTACATACGGCTAATCACCTTGCCGTAACGGACTTTTGACAGGCACGGCGTTAATGTCCCGCGTGCACACCCAAATGTGGAACGAGTCGCAGTGTACGTCGATGGCTTTAACCTCTTTTTCGGAATTCGATCCCGGAATCCTAAGGCCGTCAATTTTGACGTCACTTCGTACGTCCAAAGCCGCTTAGGCTCCAACCAAGTGCTTTCTTCGGTGCGCTACTATTCTGCGCCCCTTATCGGTAGCCCCGAAGCTGAACGCGCCCAGAAGCGCTACTTCGCGGCGCTCCGCGCATCGAACGTCGAGGTCATCCTCGGGCGGTTCCAGCAAAAGACCATGCACTGCGCGCACTGCGGCCAATCGATTCCGTCGTTTGAAGAGAAAATGACCGACGTGAACATTGCCGTTGATGTGCTTGCCGACGGACTCCTGGACCGCTACGACGTGGCCATTCTCGTCACCGCCGACAGTGACTTGGTGCCGCCAATTCGAAAATTGGCGCGTTGCGCGAAGGATAAAAGAGTTGTGGCTTACTTTCCTCCTAACCGAACGTCTAAAGACCTTAAGCGCTTTTCTCAAGCGTACTTTTTTATTGACCAGAAAGACCTCGAACGATTTCAATTCGACTTTAAAAAATAGACGCGCACCTTTTGAGTGCGCGTCGGCCAGAAGTCGTTGCTGACTTAAGGGGTGGTAATGGCACAAAGATAAAGAGGTTTTTTGAATGCCAAAAACACGCGGTGATTTATTTTTTGCGATTGAGCAAAAAAGTAACGCGCACCTTTGGAGTGCGCGTCGACCCAGAAGTCGTTGCTGACTTAAGGGGTGGTAATGCCGCAAAATTAGACCATTTGCCTAAAATGCGTGGCTTTCATGTGTTTGATTATCCAACTACTCAGCCACCAACTCCAGCACCGCCTCGACCACGTCTTCAGCGCTGGGCTTGGAGAAGTAGTCGCCGTCAGAACCGTAGGCAGGTCGGTGGGCCTTGGCGGTGAGGGTACGGGGTGCGGCGTCGAGGTGCGGGTACCCGCCCTGCTCCTCGAGGATTTGCTGCATGAGGTAGGCGGCGGCTCCGCCCGGAACGTCTTCGTCGACCACCAGCAGGCGGTTGGTGCGCTTCAGTGAGGCGACGCAGGCTCCGTCCAGGTCAAACGGCAGGAGGGTTTGCACGTCGATGACTTCGATAGAGATACCAAAGCGCTCGAGCTCCACAGCCGCGTCGGTGACGATGCGCAGGGTGGAACCGTAGGATACCACGGTGGCGTCGGTTCCGGCACGAAGGATTTCAGGACGCCCCAAGGGGACGGTGAAGCTGCCCAAGTTGGTGGGCAGCGGTTCTTTTAGGCGGTATCCGTTGAGGCATTCGATGACCACGGCGGGCTCGTCAGCCTGCAGCAGGGTGTGGTACATGCCGGCGGCCTGAACCATGTTGCGCGGAGTACAGAGGTACATTCCGCGAAGCGATCCGAGCAGAAGCTGCATGGGGGAGCCGCTGTGCCACACGCCCTCGAGGCGGTGTCCGCGGGTACGCACAATGAGCGGAGCCTTTTGTCCGCCCGCCGAACGCCAGCGAACGGTCGCACAATCGTCAGAAAGGATCTGCACGGCGTAGAGCAGGTAGTCGAGGTACTGAATCTCGGCGATCGGACGCAGTCCGCGCATGGCCAATCCAATGCCCTGGCCGGCGATGGTGGCCTCGCGGATTCCGGTGTCGCTGACGCGGACGGTTCCGAATTCAGCCTGCATGCCCTCGAGGCCCTGGTTGACGTCGCCGATGTGGCCCACGTCTTCACCAAAAATCATGGCTTCGGGGTAGCGGGCAAAAAGGGCCTTGAAGTTGTCGCGGAGCACAACGCGTCCGTCGACCTGAGGGGCATCGGGCGCAAATTCAGGGGCGACCACGGGCACGCTGAGTGCCGTGCCGCTGTAAAGCTGGCTCGAGTAATCTTGTTCAGCCTGCTTGAGCTGGGTTTCGACCCAAAGCGGAGCTCCTAAGGCGTCAAGTCCGCCGGCCTTACGGCGCTGAATGGCCTTGCGCACGGCAGCCACCGAGTCGCGGCGAAGCGGAGCCTTGTCGGCCCGCAGCGGGGCCGCGAGGTCTTCGGCTCCGAGCTCATCAAGCCAAGCCACCGCTTGGTCGCGGGTGCGCTTCAGGGGCTGCAGGTAGTTCTCAAACGCGGCCTTCATGGCGTCGCGGGCCTCAGCTCGCGCAGCCTCTTCAAGGGCATCGAGGTCTTTGGCCTTGGCGATCTTGTTGGACTCCAAAAAGAGGCGGTACTGGCGAAGGCAGTCATATTCCTGTTCCCACTCGAGCCGCTCTTTGGACTTGTAGCGTTCGTGCGACCCTGATGTGCTATGTCCTTGTGGTTGAGTCATTTCGCGAACGTGGAGCAGCACGGGGACGTGCTCCTCGCGGGCTACTTTTTCAGCCTGTTCAAAGGCGGCCACCAGCTCGGCGTAGTTCCAGCCACGGGCCACAATAATCTCGTATCCTTGTTCTTCAGCTTGACCCTTGACAGCGGCTTGGCGCTGAAAACCCGCAAGAATTTTTGAAATATTCTGCTTGGTCGTCTGGTGCTGAGCGTGCACCGAAATTCCGTACTCGTCGTCCCAAACCATCGCGACCATGGGAACCTGAAGCACGCCCGCGGCGTTAATGGTTTCCCAAAAAAGCCCTTCGGAGGCCGACGCGTTTCCAATGGTCCCCCATGCGACCTCGGCACCCTTGCGGCTGAATCCGTTGTCGATGCCTTGGGCGCGGTACACCTTGGAAGCCTGGGCTAAGCCAAGGAGGCGCGGCATTTGTCCGCCCGTAGGCGAAATGTCTGCTGAAACGTTTTTGTGGTCGACGAGGCGCTTCCAACTGCCGTCGGCGTTGAGGGTGCGCGTGGCAAAGTGGCCGTTCATTTGGCGCCCGGCGCTGCTCGGCTCGCGATCGACGTCGGTGTCGGCGTACAGCGAAGCAAAAAACTGCTGCGGACTGAGGGCCCCAATGGCCATCATAAACGTTTGGTCGCGGTAGTACCCGCTTCGAAAATCACCGTCGCGAAAGACCCGGGCCCAGGCGAGCTGGGCGAGCTCTTTGCCGTCGCCAAAAATGCCAAACTTGGCCTTGCCGGTGAGCACCTCCTTGCGGCCCAAAAGGGAGCATTCGCGGCTCAGTATTCCGAGGCGGTAGTCGCGCAGGAGTTCAGTGGAAAAATCAGAAGCGGATCGGGGTTGCATTCCGCAAAAATAACCCGACCTTTGGGCGGACTAAAACCGTTACCCCGAATTATTGCCATGAAATTTTTCATCGACACCGCAAACCTGGCCGAAATCAACGAAGCCCACAACATGGGAATCCTTGATGGCGTTACCACGAACCCTTCTTTGATGGCCAAAGAAGGCATCTCTGGAACCGACAATATTCTCAAGCACTACAAGGCGATATGCGGTATTGTCGACGGCGACGTCAGCGCCGAAGTCATCTCGACCGACTTCGACGGCATGGTGCGCGAAGGCGAGTTGCTGGCCGAAATCGACCCGAAGATTGTGGTGAAGATTCCGATGATTAAAGACGGCGTCAAGGCGATTCGCTACTTCAGCGATCGCGGAATCAAGACGAACTGCACCCTCGTGTTCAGCGCGGGTCAAGCCCTGCTTGCGGCCAAGGCCGGCGCGACCTACGTGTCGCCGTTCATCGGACGCCTCGACGACATTTCAACCGACGGACTCGGCCTCATTGAGACGATTCGCGTGATTTACGACAACTACGGGTACGAAACCCAAATCCTGGCGGCCAGCGTGCGCCACCCGATGCACGTGATCGAGTGTGCCACCATTGGCGCAGACGTCATGACGGGTCCGCTCAGCGCCATTACCGCGCTGCTCAAGCACCCACTGACCGACATCGGCCTCGAGAAGTTCTTAGAAGATCACCGCAAGGCTAATTCGTGAGCCGCCCAACGGGCGACGGCCTGACGGTCGGGCTTTCCGCTCGCTAGGTAAGGAATCGCGTGCTCAAGCACGTGTTTGGGGCGCTGCCAGCTGGGCAGCGCTTCCCATTTTAGGACGATTCTGTTGGGGTCAAAACCTGGGGCACCGACCCAAACGAGCATTTGGCCCCATTGGGGATCGGGAACGCCCACCGCAACGCCTTCGCTACCGCTCGCCGCTTCAACCACCTCGGGAAAGATCTTTTTGCCGGCACTGACCACGGCACCGTCGAGGCGCCCGAGCCATTCAAATTCCCGGTAGGAGATCACCTTGGCCGCATCGGTCGTCACCAAGCCGCGCACCCCACGCTCCGGATCGTCGACCACGAGCGCCTCGCCCTTTTGCGCAAAAATCACGCCCGGAAGCCCGGTGTAGCGGCGACCGCCGCCGAGTTGGCGCAGCGCGACATGGCTGAGGGTCTCGGTCATTCCGTAGCCGTGGAACACCGGGCGGGGCCAACCGGCCAGGGTCGCCTCGAGTTCGGGCCGCACGTCGGCTCCGCCCAAAAGGGTGCACCGGTAGTCCTTGGGATTAAATTGAGGGTCGGCCGCCAGCGCTGCCGCCTGCTCGGGAACCAGGGCCACAAAATCGTAGCGAAGCCCGGGACGCGTCGCAGGACGGCGTTCGACCGGGAGTACGTCGAGCTTCAATCCCGCCATGAGGGCGCGAACGACCATCATGAATCCGCCCGCCGTTTGGGCCGACAGCAGGAGGGGGCTGCGCATGTCCTCCTTGAGGCCAAAAAAGTCCAGGGTGGCCCGGGCGCTGGCCTCGATGTGGCGGCGCTCAAATACAAGCTCCTTGGGCGTCCCCGTGCTGCCGCTGGTGGGCAAGGAATAGGTGGCAGAACCGGAATTCCACCATTCCACGACCGCTTCGACCTCGCGGAGGCGCGCCGGGGAACAGTTCGCGCTGAAGTCCAGCTCGGCGCGGGGCGCACGGGGTTTGGGCGGACGTCCTCGGCTCACTTCATCCAAAGTTGACCCTGCCGCACTTCGGTGCGGGCCGGCAGGTTGTTGGTGTACAGCGACCCGGTGCCAAAGCCCTGGTATCCTTCGAGGTCGGGCAAGGTCGAAGCCCACTGCGCGATGGCACTGAGCCCTACGCTGCCTTCAAGCGCCGAAGTGATCCAGTAGCTGATGCCGCGGCGGCGGGCTCGCGAAATCCAATCTTCACTTGAAGCTATTCCGCCCAACAAACTCGGCTTCAGCACAATAAACTGGGGTTGAATTTCGTCGAGCAGGGAGTCTCGGTCGGCCTCGCGGTGCACCCCGATTAGGCTTTCGTCGAGGGCCACCGGCAGGGTTCCGCTCGCGGCCGCCGCACGCAAACCCGCGCGATCTGAGGGCAAGCAAGGCTGCTCGATGCTGTGAAGGGCGAACGCGCGAAGGACCTCCATGCGCTCAAGGGCTATGGCGCCCGACCAAGCACCGTTGGCGTCGACGCGCAGTTCGAGGCCAGAATCTAGGCTGCGGTTGTGGCGAAGCACGTCGCACTCGGCAGCAAAATCTAAGGCGCCCACCTTCATTTTGAGGCAGCGGAAGCCCTCGGTAAGCCGCGCCTCCGACTGATCGTGCAGGTAGCAGCTCGAGCCCATCCACAGCAGTCCATTGATGGGAATTCCGGCTTCACCCCGGGCAAAGGCGGTGTCGGCAAGGCGATTTCCGTCACCGCCCCGGACCCGATCGGCCCAGGTGAGGAGCGCTTGCTCAACCGCAAACACCAATGAAGGCCATTCCACCCAAGTCGCAGCCCACTCGGGGTCAAGCCGACGCTGGCGGGCCCAGTCGGCCCAGGTCGCGTCGCTGAGCGAGCGGAGCTCGCCGCAGATTTGGTCGAGTTTTTCGGAGTAGTCTGGGCGATCGTCCACCGAGAGCCCAGGAAGCAGCCCGCATTCGCCGTGTCCGCGAACACCTTGAGATTCAACGTCGATAAAGTGCGCCGGCTTTGCCGTCAGTACGCCACGTGAGGTGCCGGCCGGCGTTTTTAATGTGTAGCTGTAGGACCAATGGCTCGCCTTCACCGACTCACGTTGCTAAAACAGGGGTTTACTGCAGGCGTTGGCGTCGATCAGCAGTCCGAAGCCTAAAAGCAGCGCGAAGAGTACCGTTTGGAGCGCCAACGGCTTCAAAAGCTTATCAAATTGGGCTGGGGTGACCGCGTTCCACGACTTGACCGCCGTTTCTATCATGAGCGGAAGCGTCGCGGCAAACAGAAAGCTTCGGCTGCAGGTCACAGGGGCCTGTAGCAGCACAAATAGTATGGCCGCAAGCCAACCCTGAAACAGCAAGATGAGTTGGTACAGCTTGGCCATATTCAAGCCCATGCGTCCCGCCACAGTGCGCTTGCCGGCGGCGCGGTCGGTCTCGAGGTCGCGCAGGTTGTTCAAATTCAGCACTCCGGCCGCAAACAAGCCTACCGCGAGCCCGGGCAGCAGCATCAGGCTGTCCCACGTCTGGGTCTGCAAAAAGTAGGATCCCGCTACCCCCACGGGACCAAAAAACACCACGACAAAAAGATCGCCGAGGCCGCGGTACCCGTAGGAAGCACGTCCCAACGTGTAGCCCCGAGCACTCCACACCGCCGCGGCACCCAACCCCACGTAGGTAATCAAGTAGCCGAAGGGCATTCCGCGCGTGCCCCACCACGAGGTGGCCACGGTAAGCACGACGGCCAGCACGGTCACCCACTGCACCGCGCGGCGCATGGCTTCGGCGGAGATTGCTCCGCTCGCCACCGCGCGCTGCTCAGCATCTGCCGCACGGTGCTGGTCCGCCCCTTTGAGGCTGTCGCCCAAGTCGTTGGCGAGGTTCGATAGGATTTGGTAGGCGGTCGCGGTGACCGCAGTTAAGGCTAAAAGCACCCCGTCGAAGAATCCGCGGTCCGCGGCCAACAGGGTACCCAAGGCGATGGTAGCCAGCGCCAACGGTAGCGTACGGGGGCGCAGCGCACCCAACCAAGCCTTCATCAGGGGAAAATCGGGAATTTGCCGAAGTCTGGTTTGCGCTTTTCCAAAAAGGCCTTCTTGCCCTCTTGCGCCTCCTCCATCAGGTAGTACATCAGCGTAGCGTCGCCAGCAAACTCCATGAGTCCGCGCTGGCCGTCGAGTTCGGCGTTGAGGCCGCGCTTGATCATGCGCAGGGCCATCGGCGACCGCATCATCATGATTTGGCACCACTCGACCACGGTGTCTTCGAGCTCCGCGAGCGGAACCACCTTATTCACCATGCCCATATCAAACGCTTCTTGGGCGGAATACTGCTGGCACAAAAACCAAATTTCGCGCGCCTTCTTTTGGCCCACGTGGCGGGCGAGGTAGCTCGAACCAAAGCCGGCGTCAAAACTGCCCACTTTGGGACCCGTTTGGCCAAACTTAGCGTTGTCGGAAGCCACCGTCAGGTCGCAGACGACGTGGAGCACATGTCCGCCGCCAATCGCGTACCCGTTGACCATGGCCACAACGGGCTTGGGAATTTCACGAATCCGCTTGTGCAGATCGAGCACGTTGAGGCGCGGAACGCCGTCTTCGCCGACGTACCCCCCTCCCCCTTTCACGTTTTGGTCGCCGCCGCTGCAAAATGCCTTGTCGCCTTCGCCCGTGAGCACGACCACGCGGATGTCGCTGCGCTCGCGGCACACGTCAAATGCTTCAATCATTTGAATGTTGGTCTCCGGCCGAAAGGCGTTGTACACCTGCGGGCGGTTGATGGTAATCTTCGCGATGCCCTCAAAGAACTCAAAGCGGATGTCGGAATATTCCGTAATCGGGGTCCAGGTACGTTGTGCCATAATGGGGTCAAAATTAGGCGCCAAAACGGCCCTTCCAGGCCTTTTCTGACGCATCGGGGTCGGTATAAACTTCTAACACGGTTGCAACGGAATCGTTTAGCAGCGCATGAATCTGGCTGCGGAATTCCTCTTCGTTCCTGGCCGCACGGTACGCAAATCCTTGGTTTTCGGCACACGAGCGGACGCTTCGCGCGTGGCGAAAGGCGAAATTCCGCTCAAACTGGCCGCTTTCTCGCGGGCCGTTGAGCCACTGAAAAATTTGCCCACCTTGGTTGTTAATCACCACGACCTTGAGCGCGGGCAGGGCCTCGTAGGCGATTCCCGCACCGCCGTCGTAGAGGAATCCGAGTTCGCCCGTCACCAAAAGTGTCGGTCGGTTGGTCGACCACATCGCGCCGAGCGCAGTTGACGTCATACCGTCAATGCCGCTGGCGCCGCGGTTGCTGAAGTGGCGAATTCCGCGCACGTACTGCCCTTGACCCCACCAAAAGTTGGCGTAGCGCACTGGCGTCGAGTTGGCCCAGTGCACGTCAAAGCCCGCCGGAACCTCCTGCGCCAACAGGCGGTGCAGCGTCAGATCGTGCCAACCCGAGGTGGGAACCGCCCTGCGGGTCTGGGGCACCCACCGGCAACCCAAATCCTGCGCCTGATTAGCCAGAGCGTCAAGGCCTTCCAGCGGAGCCGCATAGCCGCGGGCCTGGAGGTTGCCAAACATGTCGGGCAGGGGGTCGCGCGGGCCGACCGCCCAGTGTGGCGTGCTGCGAAGCCCCATCTTAGCCTGTTTGGCCACCCACGCGCCACCCATCGTGACAACCGCGTCGGGCTTCAAGGCTCCAAGGGTCCAGGTATCTTCGAGCTGCTCGGCGGCATCAGACGGCAGCTGGCTGAGGGGGTCGGCTGCGACCGTCCAACCTTTAGCGGCGAGCGTGCACACCGCCGGCTCGGGGTCGCCCCAGGCCGGATTCCATTGGCCAAGCACCAAAAGCGGGCGCTTCGCCTGGAGCACAAAATCAGGGACCTCGAGCGGCAATGTCTCAACCGTCGTCGACTGAACTCCCACAGAGCCAGAAGCTCGCGGCGCGACGGCTTCGTAGAGCGGTTCAGCCAACGGAACATTCAGGTGAACCGGCCCGAAGGCCAGTCCCTCGAGCGCGCGGTCGAGAACCTCGAGGTTCCACTCAAGTGTCTGGCGGTCGTCTAGGAGCGCTTTGGCAACCACGTGGTCGTCAAAAATTCGGGTTTGCCGAATGCTCTGCCCGTGGCCGTTGTCGATAACGTCCGCTGGGCGATCGGCGGTGATTACGAGCAGCGGAACCTGCTGGTAAAAAGCCTCGGCCACCGCAGGTCCGAAGTTTAGGGCGGCCGTACCGCTCGTGCAGACCGCAAAAGCTGGAACGCCCGTGGCCACCGCCGCCCCCAGGGCCCAATGCGCCGCGGAACGCTCGTCGAGCAGCACCTGACTGGGTACGTTCAGCTCCTGAAACGCACGCACCAGCGGGGCACAGCGGCTCCCAGGCGACGCCACCCACCCCGACCAGGACCGGGCAGCGAGGCGGTCGCGCAGCGCTGCCGCCAAAAGGGATGCTGATGGTGCGTTCACCCGAGTAGAACGTTTTCGAGCGTCTGAAGTTTTTGCTCCGTTTCGGCCCATTCGCCGACCGGGTTTGATTTGGCGGTTATTCCACCACCCGCATAGCCTAAGAAGCCGTCAGCGCCCCATTCCACGCATCGCAGCGTGACATAAAAAATGGACCGATCGGCGGCCGTCCAGCCAAAATACCCGGCGTAGTTGCGTCGGTCGTAGCCCTCATGCCGGCGGATGAACGCCTGGGCCTGAGCTCGCGGCAATCCGCCCACGGCTGGAGTTGGGTGCAGGGCACCGGCAATGTCCCACGCGCTGAGTCCGGCGGAGTTGCCCTCGATGTGGCTGCACAAGTGCTCCACGGGGCCCGCCTCGAGCACGGTCGGCCCTTCGACCTGAACGGCCTTAACGCCAAGCGCTTGAAGCATTTGCACGATATCTTTCGTCACCACGTGCTGCTCCTCGCGTTCCTTGAGACCCCAGGCACCCTGGCTTCCGCTCAAACGCGTTCCTGCAAGCGACATTGTGCGGACAGTTGAACCCACCACCTCGGTGAGGCATTCGGGGGTGGCCCCCATCCACAGCGCTCCACCCGGGGTGTGGATTAAAAAAACCGTGGCGTGCGGGTAGGCGTCTGACAGCCGCTCAAAGGCTTCCCAAGGCTGCACCCTGCTGCGGTGGTAGGCTTTGCGCCGCGACAGAACCACCTTTTCGAGCACTCCGTCGGCGCAGGCTTGGCGGGCCTGATCCACGAGCTGCACGTAGTCGCTGGCTGCGTGCGAGTCTTTGGGCTTGAGCTCGGGCAATTCCAATGCACCGAGTGCGGCAGCCATCCACGTGCGCCCTTTGGCTCCTTCGCCGCGGTCCACGGCGTCAAATCGCTGAACGAGTCCGCGAAAAGGCGCCACGCCAAAATTTCCCGATGCCGACGGAACGAGTTCCCAAGCCTGGGCCGGTTGGCCCGCCTCGCGAATCCAGGCCAGTCCGTTCACGAGCGTTCTTTGTGCTCGCGCGGCACAATCGCGTTCGTCATTTTGACAAAAGACACCAGCTTGTTGGACTCGTCCACGACGCGAATCTCCAGAACGTGGGTCGTGCGTCCCCGGTGCAAAAAGGTCGCGGTGCCGTAGACGTACCCGTTTCGGGCGCTCCGCACGTGGTTGGCGGCGATTTCGAGGCCCACGGCGACAAAATTCTGCGGATCCGCCAAAAAAATTTGCGACGCCGCGCTGCCGACGGTCTCGGCCAAGGCGACCGTGGCTCCGCCGTGCAGCAGGCCCAACGGCTGCAAGTGACCTGGCGTGACGGGCATTCGCGCGGTCAAGCTGTCGTCGGTCATCGACGTGTATTCGATGCCGAGCGTTTCCATCAAGGTTCCCGCGCAGCGGCTGTTCAAAATCGCCAAAATTTCGTCGTGCGTCATAGCCCGCAAAGATACGGACCCGCCCTACCTTTGGCCCTCCTTCACTTGTAGCGAAGCCATGATTGACATTACCCTCCCCGACGGCTCCGTCCGCACCTATTCCGACGGCGCGACGGCAATGCAGGTCGCCGAATCCATTAGCCGCGGACTCGCCCAAAACGCCCTCACTGCGAAGTGGAACGGGCAAACCGTTGAACTGAACGAGCCGCTTGCCGGCAGCGGATCCTTGGTCTTTTTCACCTGGGACCAGCCCGAAGGCAAGGCTGCGTTTTGGCACTCTTCGGCGCACGTGCTCGCCCAGGCCCTGCTTCACTTCTACCCCAACGCGCATTTGACCATTGGTCCGTCAATTGAATCGGGGTTTTACTACGACGTGGACTTTCGCGGCGAAGCCTTCGGCGAAGGCGACTTTGCCAAAATTGAAAAGCAGATGCTTGAGTTTGCCCGCGAAAAGGCGGAATTCCGCATGCGTTCCGTGACTAAGGCCGAAGCGCTGGCTACCTACGCGGGGAATCCGTTCAAAACCGAGCTCATCGAGAACCTCGAAGACGGCACAATTACCTTTTGCGACCACGCCAACTTTACCGATTTGTGCCGTGGCGGACACATTCCGAACACCAGCTACATCAAAGCCGCCAAAATCATGAACGTGGCCGGCGCGTACTGGCGCGGTAATGAAAAGAACCCGCAGCTGACGCGGGTGTACGGCGTGTCGTTTCCCAAGGCGAGTATGCTCGAAGAGCACTTGGTACTGCTCGAAGAAGCCAAAAAGCGCGACCACCGCAAGTTGGGCCGAGAACTTGAACTTTTCACCTTCAGCCAGCGCGTAGGCCAAGGCTTGCCTTTGTGGCTGCCCAAGGGCGCCGCGCTGCGCGAACGCCTGGAGAACTTTCTGAAAACGGCCCAAAAGAAGGCAGGCTACTTGCCGGTCATCACGCCGCACATCGGCAACAAAGAACTCTACGTTTGCTCAGGCCACTACGAGAAGTACGGCAAGGACTCGTTTCAGCCCATTCACACCCCAGAAGAGGGCGAAGAGTACCTGCTCAAGCCGATGAACTGTCCGCACCACTGCGAGATTTACAAGTCGTCGCCGCGGTCCTACCGCGACCTTCCGCTTCGCTTTGCCGAATTCGGAACGGTGTACCGCTACGAACAGAGCGGCGAGCTGCACGGCTTGACCCGGGTGCGCGGATTCACGCAAGACGACGCCCACCTGTTCTGTACGCCCGACCAGCTGCTCGAAGAATTCGAAAAGGTGATCGACTTGGTCCTGTACATTTTCAAGACCCTTGATTTTCCGTCGTTTAAAGCCCAAGTGAGCTTGCGCGACCCCGAAAATCCGGGCAAGTACATTGGTTCGCCCGAAAACTGGGAGAAGGCGGAGCAAGCCATCATCAAAGCCGCGCACGACAAAGGCCTTCCCTACGTGATCGAGTACGGCGAGGCCGCATTCTACGGGCCCAAGCTCGACTTCATGGTGCGCGACGCCCTCGGCCGCGAATGGCAGCTGGGCACCATTCAAGTCGACTACAACCTACCCGAGCGCTTCGAGCTCGAGTACAAGGGCGCCGACAACGAGATGCACCGCCCTGTCATGATTCACCGTGCTCCGTTTGGCTCGATGGAGCGTTTTGTCGCGGTACTCTTGGAGCACTGCGGCGGAAACTTCCCGCTGTGGTTGACCCCCGAGCAGGCCGTGGTTCTGCCGGTATCGGAACGCTTCAACGACTACGCGCAACAGGTTGTGAATCTGCTCGAAATGTCCGATATTCGCGCCCTCGTTGACGACCGGAATGAAAAGGTCGGACGCAAGATCCGCGACGCGGAAGTGCGAAAGGTCCCCTTCATGTTGGTGGTCGGCGAGAAAGAGCAGGAATCCCAAACCGTGTCGGTCCGCCGCCATGGCGAAGGAGACCTCGGCGCCGAAACGCCCGCCCAGTTTGCGGAACGCGTACGCACTGAAGTTGCCCAACGGCTTGCTGCACTGTGAGTTGCGAGATAAATTTAAAACCTGAACCCTCTGAGGAACAATAGACCTTCGGGACCCCGTCAAGGACGTGGCTACCGCGAGCCGGAAGCCGCCCACAAGATTAACGAGCACATTCGTGTGCCGCGTGTTCGCCTTGTTCGGGAAGGGCAAGAACCCATCGTCCTTAGTTCGCGCGAAGCCCAGGCCATGGCCGAGGCAGAAGAGCTGGACTTAGTGATGATCGCTGAAAACGCCGATCCGCCCGTCTGCAAAATCATCGACTACAAGAAATTCTTGTACGACCAAAAGAAAAAGCAGAAGGAAATCGCCGCCAAAGCCCAAAAGGTAGTCATCAAAGAAATCCGCTTTGGACCCCAAACGGACGACCACGACTACGAGTTCAAGCTCAAGCACGCCCGAAAGTTTCTCGAAGAAGGAGCCAAGTTGAAGAGCTTCGTGTTCTTTCGCGGACGTTCCATCATCTACAAGGAGCAAGGAGAACTCCTCCTGCTTCGACTGGCTCAGGACGTCGCCGACCTCGGCAAAGTGGAGGCCCTGCCCCACCTCGAAGGAAAGCGCATGTTTATCTTGATTGCTCCGACCAAAAAGAAATAGTAGCTCAAATAATAGATCTGTACCATGCCTAAGATGAAGACCAAATCCAGCGCCAAGAAGCGATTCAAGCTGACCGGCACTGGCCAAATCAAGCGCAAGCACGCGTTCAAAAGCCACATTCTCACGAAGAAGGCCACCGACCGCAAGCGCCGTTTGACCCACGCTACGTTGGTGCACCCCTCCGACGTGAAATCTGTGAAGGAGCAGCTCGTTCTGTAATCCTTTTGTATTGTTCTCTGGTTTAATTCACCCTGCGTAAACGCCCCTAAGAGTCCGCCCCGTAGTTTTCTACTGAAACGGTCCGCGTTACCAAAAATCAATTTTCTATGCCACGTTCTGTAAATAATGTTGCTTCTCGTGCGCGCCGCAAGCGCGTGCTTGAAATGGCCAAAGGCTACTTTGGTCGCCGCAAAAATGTTTGGACGGTCGCCAAAAACGCCGTCGAAAAAGCCCTGGGTTACGCCTACCGTGACCGCCGCGCCAAAAAGCGCAACTTCCGCGCCCTGTGGATCGCCCGTATCAATGCGGGTGCTCGCCTGCACGGATTGTCCTACAGCCAGCTGATGGGCAAGCTCCACGCCAACAATGTTGAACTCAACCGCAAAGTCCTGGCTGACCTGGCCATGAACCACCCGGAAGCGTTCAAAGCCGTTGTGGAGAAGGTAAAATAAATCGAATAGAGCTACTACTACGAAGCCGCCGGTTCCGCGAGGAGCAGGCGGTTTTCTTTTGGCGTAAACGTTTTCCGCGGTCTAACGAACGTCCGCACCGCGAAGCAGCCAGTGAAGTCCGCCCGCCGCGGCGCGCACGTAGGTAGTTCCGCCCTCGTTCCAGCGCTCCAGCTCACTAACTGGACCGCAGGCTTCACGCAGCACGTCTGAGTTAAGAAATTCCGGACGCAGAAACCAGCGCCGGCCCTGGCGAAAGGCGTGCGGGTGCGCGCGCAGGCTTTCGGGCACTCGAGCCCAGGGCAATTCATTGACCGGACCCCACGCGTAGGCCATGGGTTTGGTCTGGGGGGCCGCGAACAACTGGGCGCCCGAGCCTGATTCGACGATGCGTCCGTCGTTAAGCACATCTATGCGGTGGGCCCATCGGGCGGCGTCGCGCACGTCGTGGGCAACCATAACTACCGTACACCGGGTTTTTCGCTGCCAGGCCCCAAGCAACTGCAGCAGGCGTTCCTTGTGGTAGCCGTCGACGTGGCTAAAGGGTTCATCGAGCAGCAGCACGCGCGGCCGTCCGAGCAGGGCCCGACCGATGGAGAGGCGCTGCTGCTCTCCGCCCGATAAGCTGTGGGCGGGCCGTGAGGAATCCATTCCGAGGCCCAAGGTGCGCATCATGCGGCGAACGAGGCGGTCTTCTTCGTCGTCAAGTTTGCCCAGCACCAAATCGAGCAGGTTGTCGCGCACGCTGCGGTAGGGCGACAGCCCAAAATCTTGCTTGACCCACACCACTCCGGGGTGACCGGCGATCAGGCGGTCGCGCGAGTGCGGGTTCCGCCCTACCCAAACGTCGCCGGAGTCGGCAAACACCTGCCCCGCAAGGAGCGAAAGCAGCGTGGACTTGCCCGAACCCGAAGGGCCGTAGAGCGCCACCACCTGGCCTGGCGCCACCGACCATTCGGGCACCGACAACAAAAAAGCGCCCCGTGCCAGGCTGAGGCCGTCGGCACGGAGCGCATAGGGATTGGCCACGACTAGAGGTGAATTACCTCGCCGTAGGCGGCGGCAGTGGCCTCCATCACGGCTTCAGACATGGTTGGGTGCGGATGAACGGCTTTGAGCAGCTCCATTCCGGTGGTCTCGAGCTTGCGGGCGGTCACGATTTCGGCAATCATCTCGGTGACGTTCGCGCCGATCATGTGGGCCCCGAGGAGCTCGCCGTACTTCGCGTCGTAGATCACCTTGACAAAACCGTCTTTGGCGCCGGCGGCCGAAGCCTTGCCCGAAGCACTGAACGGAAACTTACCGACCTTCACCTCAAAACCGGCATCCTTCGCCGCTTTTTCGGTGTAGCCCACGCTGGCAATCTCGGGCGAACAGTACGTACAGCCCGGGATGTTGTTGTAGTCCATCGGCTGCGGATGGTGTCCGGCAATCGCCTCCACGCAGATAATTCCTTCAGCCGAAGCCACGTGCGCCAGGGCTTGGCCCTTGACGATGTCGCCGATCGCGTAGTAGCCCGGAATGTTGGTGCGGTAAAAGTCGTCGACTACCACGCGGCCCTTGTCGACGGTGATCCCAACCCCCTCAAGACCAATGTTTTCGAGGTTGGGCATCACACCTACGGCGCTCAGGACCACGTCGCAGTCCATCGTGTGCTCGCCTTTGGCGTCGGCGTAGGTGACCTTGCAGCCCTTGCCCTTCGTATCGACGGACTTCACTTCGGTCCCGGTGAGGATCTCGATGCCCTTCTTTTTAAACGTTTGCTCGAGCGCCTTGCTGACCTCCTCGTCCTCGTTCGGAACAATGCGCGGCAAGTACTCCACGATCGTCACCTTGGTGCCCATGGCGTGGTAGACGTAGGCGAACTCGACGCCAATGGCGCCAGAACCCACGATGACCATGCTCTTCGGCTGCTCGGGAAGCACCATGGCCTCGCGGTACCCGATGATCTTCTTGCCGTCCTGCGGAAGGTTCGGCAGCACGCGACTGCGTCCGCCCGTGGCGATGATGATGTGCTTGGCGCTGATTACCTGCGTGCCCGACTCGCCCTTCACCTCGACCTTGCGGCCTGGCATCAGGGTTCCGTAGCCCATGTGTACGTCGATTTTGTTCTTCTTCATCAAGAACTGAATGCCCTTCGACATTCCGCCCGCCACCTCGCGGCTGCGCGCCACCACTTTTCCGAAGTCGTGCTTGGCATCCTTCACGGTTATTCCGTACTCCTCCGCGTGCTGAATGTATTCAAACACCTGGGCGCTCTTGATCAGGGCCTTGGTCGGAATGCATCCCCAGTTGAGGCACACGCCCCCGAGGCTTTCTTTTTCAACTACCGCAGTTTTCAAACCCAATTGGCTTGCGCGGATCGCGGCTACATAACCGCCGGGGCCGGAGCCCAATACCAGTACGTCGTATTCCATAGCTACAAAGGTAGGTAGGCCACCGCCGAAATCTCGAACCGCGCGTCCTTCGGAAGACCCAAAACCGCCACGGTTTCGCGCGCCGGCTTGGCGTCGCCCATAAATTCCGTGTAAATCGCATTAACGGCAGCAAAATCCGCCATGTCGCGCAAAAAAAGGCTGCACTTCGCGAGGTGTTGGGTGCCCATCCCCTGGCTTTCGAGCACCGCCACCAAATTGGTCAGGGCCGTGCGAACCTCGCTTTCAAGGCTTTCGTTGCGGAATTCGCCCTCGGGCGTGAGCGCAATCATTCCCGAAATGAACAAATTGGGGCCGGCCCATACTGCTTGGCTGTAGGGTCCGATGGGTGCCGGAGCATTCGGCGTGGTTACGTGTCGGAGCATGGGCTAAAGTTAGGTTCCGCCGGCGGACTACCTTTGAATCCATGCTGCTCGGCGTACTCGATAACCGCGATTCCTTCACCTTCAACCTGGTGCACCTGCTCGAACCCTACGTCAGCGAGGTTCGGGTGCGCCGCTGCGACGATCCTCGGGCGTTGGCTGACTTGCGCGACGTCGACGCGCTGGTTTTGTCGCCCGGTCCCGGCCTGCCTCGCGAATCGGGCGCGCTAATGGACGTCATCGCGGACCACTTTGGGCGAACGCCGATCCTTGGGGTGTGCCTAGGAATGCAAGCGCTGGCAGAATTTACCGGGGGACGCCTTGTGCACACGGGGACGCCGCGGCACGGAATCGCCCGACCCATAACCTGGTCTGAGCCCTTTGCCTTCGGGACGGAACTGCCAAACCCCATGAAGGTGGGATGGTACCATTCCTGGGCCGTGGACGCCCAAAGCTTGGGCCCCGATTGGACCGTAACCGCCACGGACCACGACGGCTTGCCCGCAGCCCTACGCCACGCAACAGCGGCCGTTTGGGCGGTGCAGTTTCATCCAGAAAGCGTGCTCAGCCCCTCGGGTCCAAGCCTTTTGGCTGCGTGGGCGGCTAGTAGTCGCCAAGCCCGCGGCGGCGCTGCACCTTCAGCGCGTTGAGCAGCGGCGCCGTTACGCCCATACCAATCGTGTAGCTCCGGGCATACCCAAACGGCACCCAGCGCAGGTTCATCTGCCAGCAGTGAATGGTGCGCACCACATCCAGCGACGTGAACGTGAAATCCCCGCGACCTAAGTCGTACCCGCTTGCAAAACGCAGCTTCCAATTTTGGGTTGCGTCGAAGGTTCCGTCGACCCGCACCGAATGCGTGGTTTCGTAGCCCGTCTTTTGGGCGGTGGTACGCAGGGAGTAGCCCGCATTTAGGGTCCACGGCGCAGCCCACGCGGCTTGATCGATCGGGGCGTAGTAATCCGAAAAATAGGTTTCTTCGAGGCCCAAATCGTTGATCTTGGGGGCGCGGCGGCCTTCGGCCGACCCACCCCTTAGCCGAAGATCTAAGCTAAACTGGTGCATGGTCGGACGCAGCAACCCTTGACCCATCGCCGCGGCAAATTGCTCGGTTCTGGCGCCCGTAGAATCCAGTCCGTACCAATCGTACAGGCCTTGGTAGTTGACCCGGTAGGCGCCCTTGCCCCACGACGAAGAGGCGCGTACGGCCACATTTTCCCATGGATGGGTGGCCGCCGCCGCGTTGTAGCCCGTTTCGAGGCTGAAGTCGTCGATGAGGTTGACTTTGGTTTCGGCCGCCGAATCGCCCCGGCCCCGAAGCTTGGCATCGAGGGTATTGCGCAGCCGGAACCGCACCGCGCCCAACTGCCCCCCGCTCGGGGCGCCGTAGGTGTAGCCCTCAAACCGGTTAAATCGCTTAAGGGCGCCCGTCGAGTCGAACTGAACTTCTTGATAAATGTTCCAGCGCGGATCAGAAAAGTCGGGCCGAAGCACCGCGCTCACCGAGGGATACATCACGTGGCGCAGGGCCGAAAGGGGTCCGCGTTTAAAGCGAAACAACCCATAAAGCGTGGTGTTGGCCGAGGCCGACGCGCGAAATTCCCGCGCGGCAAAAAATCCGTTGGCCGTATCGCTGCGCACAGCCTGCGAATCCGCATCCCAGCGGTAGTTCTGGGCGGTGGGGTACCATTTCTCGGACCAATCAGCGCTGGGATTGACGGTAATGAACTTCAGCAGCTTAAGGTTGGTGTTGAGCGAGGCGGACTGCTGCACGCCGCTTCGCAGCCGCGCGGGGTCAAAAAGGCTCGAGGGGTCCTGGAGTTCTTCGATGAGGCCTTGGGTTTCGTTCCGACCGTTCATGCTGTAGGTCAGGCCGATGCCTTCGTACCATTTGGCGGACCCGCTGCGCTGCTTGCGGGCAAAAGGCTGCACCCGAGCCATGCCCAGGGTGAACTCGGGAAGCGAAAGGGCCAAGGTCCCCTTTTGGTTGTTTTGGCGGTGGCGAAGGGCTCCGCTGAACGTGAACGGGGTGCCCGGAAAGCGCTGGACCAAGCTGACCGAAGACGATAGATCGTTTTTCAAAAAATCCTCGGCGTTGGTGGTGGTATTTTTAAAAAAACTACCGGTGGCCAGTTCGACCCGCGCCGAAAAGCTGCGGGTAGGGTGCGCCTTGGGGTCTTGGGTGTGGGTCCACGAGATGCGGTAGTCGCGGGCGTCGTAAAACTGCCCGTAGTCGGCGTAGCGCGGGTCTCCGTACCGGGTGCGGTTGGCCTGCACGCTGAGTCCGCCCGAAAAACGGTAGCGGTAGCGGTAGTTCGACTGGGCTTGAACGCCCCAGGATCCGCGCGAATAAAGATCCCCCGTAAGCTTAAGGTCGAGGTGGTCGTTGAGCGCCCAGTAGTGCCCAAATCCGGTGAGGCCCAGGCCCCACTCGCGGCGGTCGGCAAAATTGGGCAAAATGAAGCCCGACGCCCGCTTGTCAATCATAGGAAAAAACCCGAACGGCAAGGCCAACGGCGTTGGAAGGTGGGCCAACTCAAGGTAGGCGGGCCCGGTAACAATGCGTTTTCCCACGTCGAAGCGCGCCTGCGGAGCCACAATGGCAAAGTGCGGCTCGACGTGGTTGCAGGTGGTAAACCGCGTTGAACCAATGTAGTAGCTCGAGTCCGTGATCATCTTCACGCGCTTGCCCGACAGGTAGCCTCCGCCCTCTTGGCTCGTGGACTGAAACACCCATCCCTTTTGGGTCGCGTAGTTGTAGCGGAGCGTGTCCGCGCCAATTTTTCGGTCGCCCTGCGTGAAAATCGGGCGACCCAGGTAGGACCCGTCAGGCTGCCGCGCCCCGTAGGCTTTGAGTTCGCGCAGCTTCCAGTCGATTTGGATGTATTCGGCCTCGAGGGTAAAGTCGGCGGATTCGGCACGGGCCTTGCCCTGAAGCATCGAGGTACTCGCGCCGGGGCGGGTGACGCCTTGCTTTTCTGAGGAGAAGCGAATTCCGTCGCCGTCGAGCACGCCCTGCGCCGAGGCCGAAAACGACAAAATCCCCGCGAGTATTGCGGTCCAAGCGTGTACCTTTGAAGTGACGTTCATGAAATCAGTGACCAAAAGTAGTACCTACCAACGCCTAGCGTTGGTTTTGATTGCCCTCTTGGCAATTCCGCAGTCGGGCTTTCAGCCGGCTGCCCGCATGAGTGACGAAGTCCGCACCGTGGTAATCGACGCGGGCCACGGGGGCACCGACCCCGGCAACCTCGGCACCCGCAGGTACAAAAAAGCCGAGAAAGACGTCTCGCTCGCCGTTGCCCTTAAGGTGGAGCAGTACATCAAAGAGCGCTTTCCCGACATCAAGGTCGTGATGACGCGCCGTACCGATATTTATCCAACGCTGCACGAGCGCACCGTGATTGCGAACCGCGCCCAAGGCGACGTGTTCATTTCGATCCACTGCGACGCGGCCGAAAACCGCTCCGCCTACGGGTCGTCGACCTACGTAATGGGTAAGGACCACGACGACGAAAACCGCGTAGCGATGCGCGAAAACTCCGTGATTCTGCAGGAGGACAACCAAGACGTGTACGAAGGCTTTGACCCGAGCAAGCCGGAATCCTACATTATGCTGACCATGTTCCAGTACGCCTTCATTCAGCAAAGCGTCGAACTCGCCCAAAACGTGCAAAACGCGTTTCGCGACGACGTGGGCCGCAAAGACCGCGGGGTGCGCCAACAACCTTTGTATGTAACGAGCCGCACCGCGATGCCGTCGATTTTGATCGAGCTCGGATTTTTGACGAACAGCACCGAAGAAGATTTTTTGATGACCGAAGAGGGCCAAGACCAGATGGCCCGCGCCATTTCGCGCTCGTTTGCCCAGTACAAAGTCAAGCGCGAGGGCGGATCCACTGCTGCGGCGGCGGCAAAAACACCCCCCGCGAGTGCCCCTGCGAGCACCCCAGCTGCGGAGGCCGTGCGCGCCAACGCCCCCGAAACCTTGCCGTTGACCGAGTTGGTGAAGCAGACCGAGCCAGCGGCCGTGGAGGTGCCCGCAGCGGTAGCCTCGGTAGCACGCACGACCGAACCAGGGTCCGCCACGCCGACGCTTGCGCCCCCGGTGAGTTCTCCTGCTCCGGCTTCTGTCCCGGCTTCAGCTCCTGCTTCAGCCGTGTTCTTTAGCATTCAGCTCAGCGTGAGCGCCCTCGAAAAAAGCACCACCGAAGCCCCCTTTTCGAGCCTTCGCGACGTGTTTGTGGTAAAAGACGGCCGGCTGTTCCGCTACTTGCAAGGACATTTTGGCAGCCGCGCCTCAGCCGTCGAGGGCCTGAACGCCGTGCGCCAAGCGGGATTTGCTGATGCCTTCGTGGTGGCCTACCGAGGTTCCGCGCGCATCACCCTTGATGAAGCCGATCAAGCGCTAAAACCGTAACTTGTAGACCATGCTCAGCCGCGAACTCAAAGCCGGAATCGTCGTGCTCCTCGCCGGAGTCGTACTGTATTTTGGCATCTCCTACCTCAAGAACAGCCGCCTGTTTGACAAGGGAATCACGGTATATTCCGTGTACGAGCGCGTTGATGGACTAATGGGATCTCAGCCCGTCACCATCAACGGTTTTGCCGTGGGCCGAATTGAGTCCATTGGATTTCACCCCGACCAGTCGGGCCGCCTCGTCGTGGCCATGCGCCTAGACACGGATTACCCCATCCCCGTGACCAGCTTAGCGCTGATCAAGTCAAGCGACCTGCTGGGCGCTAAAGAGATTTCGCTTCAGGTCGGAGAAGGCGTCGTATTGGTTGAGGACGGCGACACGCTGCGGAGCGCCATCGAGGAGTCGCTCGGCGACGCCATCAACAAGGAGGTTCTGCCCGTCAAGGTGAAAACCGAAAAACTGATCGCTTCGCTCGATACGGCCGTGCAAATTCTCACGGGCCTTCTTCAAGGCGGAGTTGAACGCGACTTCCGCTCGTCGTTCAGCAACGTGAACCAGTCGCTGATTCACCTCAACGAAATCACCACGGAGCTCTCGACCTACATGACCCAGAACCGCGAATCCCTCGGTCGGGCCACCCAGAATTTTGAGCGCCTGTCTAAATCGCTCTCAGACAACCGAGACGAGCTCGAACGGGTGTTTGCCAACGTAGCCAACATTTCGGACTCGCTCGGCAAGTCCAACGTCGGCCAAACCATGCTTGCCCTGGAGCGGACGTCGCACAACCTCGATGTGGTAACTGGCCGCATGGCCAACGGCGAGGGAACCCTGGGCAAGCTGAGCGCCCAAGATTCCCTCTACACCCAAATCGAAAAGACGGTGCAGTCGCTCGACCGACTGCTTCTTGACTTGCGCTACCATCCAGAGCGCTATGTACGACTGTCGGTGTTTGGTCGCCGACCTAGCCGCATCGAAGAAGAATGATCTCAAGTATTCTGTTCACCGCCGTACTCGCCGCGGGCGTCGCCGGCTTTACCTACCAAGTTCGCCGCCTCCGCCGCGGCTTGGCCCTCGCCCGTCCTTCCGGCCGCCACGATCGACCTGCGGAACGCTGGTCCACCATGGCCCGAGTCGCCCTCGGCCAAGGCAAGATGGGCCCTCGCCCACTCGCTGCTGCCATGCACCTCATCGTGTACGTTGGCTTCGTATTGATCAATATTGAAGTTCTCGAAATCGTGCTCGACGGCATTTTGGGCACCCACCGGCTGCTTCGCGAGCCGCTGGGCGGCCTTTACGACGGCCTCATGAACTTTTTTGAAGTCCTTGGCTTCTTGGTCATCCTGGCGTGCGTGGTGTTCTTGGCCCGCCGGCTCGGTTCAGGCCCCGACCGCCTCAAGCACCCAGACCTCGCCGGCTGGCCCCAGCGCGACGCCGTGAACATCCTCGTCATCGAAATCGTGCTCATGTCGGCACTGCTCTTGATGAACGCCGCCGAATACCAGCAGCTCGCAGCCAGCAGCCAGCAGCTCGCAACCAGCAGCCAGCAGCTAGTTACTAGCCCCTGGCTAGTCAGCGGCCTCTTGCTTCCTCTTTTCGGCGGCTGGAGCGATTCGGCGCTGGACGCTTTCGCTGCAAGCATGTGGTGGCTGCACTTCGTGGGCATTCTGGCGTTTTTGAACTACCTGCCCAAAAGCAAGCACTTCCACATCATTTTGGCGTTCCCCAACGTGTGGTACAGCAAGCTGGCTCCGCGCGGTCAAATTCCGGCAATGACCTCGGTGACGACCGAAATCAAGGCAATGATGGACCCAAGCTTTGTGCCCGACCCCAACGCGGTTCCGCCCGCGCGCTTTGGAGCCAAAGACGTGCACGACCTGCACTTCGCCAACCTGCTCAACGCCTACAGCTGCACGGAGTGCGGACGCTGCACCAGCGAATGCCCCGCCAACCAGACCGGCAAGAAGCTGTCGCCGCGCCGCATCATGATGGCGACCCGCGACCGCGTTGAAGAAGTACTGGCCGGAGGCGATTCCGCCACCCAAAAAACCCTGCTCGACGACTGGATTACCCGCGAAGAGCTGTGGGCCTGCACCACCTGCAACGCCTGCGTGGAAGCCTGCCCCGTCAACATCGACCCCCTTGATGTCATCCTGCAGATGCGCCAGTATCTGGTAATGGAAGAGTCCGCCGCCCCGTCTACGGTCAACGTAGCGATGGGAAATATTGAAAACAATGCGGCTCCGTGGGCTTACCCGCAGGCGGACCGCGGCAATTGGATTAATTCATGAACCAGCTTCAGCAGGCCGTCGTTAACGGCGAGGTCGTCAGCCCCGTGCTGCCCGAACACATCAAAAACTACCTGATTGACATTGACGGAACCGTCTGCGACGACATTCCGAACGAGGAGCCCGAGCGCATGGCAACCGCAAACGTCTACCCTGACGCGCTAGAAACGATTAAAACGTGGCACGCAGAAGGGCACATTATCACTTTTTTCACGAGTCGTACCGAGGAGCACCGCGCCGTGACCGAGGAATGGCTGGCGCGCCACGGGTTCCCGTACCACGGACTATTGATGGGCAAACCCCGCGGTGGCAACTACCACTGGATCGACAACCACATTGTGCGCGCCACGCGATACACGGGCACGTTCAGCCCGTTGGTCAAGCGCGCCGCGACGATTGAAGTGTTTAACGACGAGTTATGAGCCTAAACGTTCCCACGATGGCCGAACTGGCCGCTCGCGGCGAGACCGCCGAAGTCCTTTTTTGGGTCGGCTGTGCCGGCAGCTTTGACGAGCGCGCCAAAAAGGTCACCAAGGCCGTGGCCAAGCTCCTGAATCAGGCCGGAGTTTCCTTTGCTGTTCTTGGTGCCGAAGAGAGCTGCACGGGCGACCCCGCACGCCGCGCTGGCAACGAGTTTCTCTTTCAGATGCAGGCCCTGACCAACATTGAAGTCCTGAACGGTTACGGAGTGCAAAAGATCGTGGCGGCCTGCCCCCACTGCTTCAACACGCTTAAAAACGAATACCCACAGCTGGGCGGAACTTTCGAGGTGCATCACCACAGCCAGTTCATCGAGCAGCTGCTGCGCGACGGCCGCCTGCGCGTTGAGGGCGGAAGCTTCAAGGGCAAGCGCATCGTTTTTCACGACCCCTGCTACCTCGGCCGCGTGAACGGTGAGTACGAAGCGCCCCGCGCCCTGCTCGAGAAGCTCGACGCCGAAATCCACGAGATGAAGCGCAGCAAGAAAAACGGTTTTTGCTGCGGAGCTGGCGGCGCCCAAATTTTCAAGGAACCCGAAGCAGGGAATGCCGAGGTGCACCACGTGCGCGCCGAGGAGGCCCTCGCCACCGGCGCTGACGTCATCGCGGTCGGATGCCCCTTCTGCAAGCTGATGCTCACTGACGGCGTTACGCACCACGGCAAAGAAGGACACGTTCAGGTGCTCGACATTGCCGAGGCCATAGCCACCGCCAACGACCTTTGATCCATGCCCTTCGTTGATTGGAACGACCTCCCCTCGGCGTCGCGATTTTGGTGCTTTGTGGCCGACCGCCCGTGGACGGAAGTAGAAGAGCAGCAGCTCCGTAACGGCCTGCAATCCCTTTGCGAAGGTTGGGCCGCTCACGGGGCTCCCGTGTATGCCGGATTCCAACTC
>VGFU01000016.1 GCA_016868755.1 Bacteroidota bacterium
GCGATCCCACCGAAGCAAGGAAAATAGGCGCTCCAACGCCTCCGATGATTTAGTTTTTGCCATAGCGCCGCTTATACCAAACAACGTGCCGTGTCAGCTAGAACTTCCAGCTGAGGCCCGTCGTGCTGTACAAGGTGAATTGAGGAACGTCTGTTCCAGCCGGATAAGCGTCGTAGTTCAATTGCCCAATAACCACGAGGCTAAGGTCCGGCCTAAGTGGTGCGGAGAGCCTCGAATTAATCATGGCCCGAATGTCCTCAAATCGCCCAAATCTAGGCTGGTAGTATGCCACCGTAGTCCAACGCCATTGGTCCCATTGCCGATCCAAACTAACGTAGGTGTTCAACCGAAGGGCGTGGTCCGTTTTGGCCGAAAACGACTCGACGTCGTACTCATACATCAGCAACGGATTAATGTACAGCTTGACCCCCGGCGCCGAAATCGCGGTATAGCGCGGGCCACCCCCAAGGTTAAAGCGCCGCGCGATGCGCATCGGCAAGTTGCTCTGCCACTCCACAAAATACTCTGCCGTGAGTTTATCGTTGTAAATACGGTTGTACCGCACGTGAAGCATACCGTTACGCTCAAAGTCAAATTTGCTATCGCCCAGCCGCGTTGCCCAGTTGGCGCTGGCGATTCCGTACCAAACGTGGTCGTCAACCCGACGCGTCGCATTGACTGAGCCGTTGAGTTTGAGGAGAAGAGCTTGCGTGCCCCCGAGGTAAAAACCTCCGTCTACCCGGCCGTGAACATCTTCGGTCGTATCCTGCTCCGCGGGACCTCGCATGGCTTCGACATTAACGATTTGAGCACGGAGCACCGTCGACCAAAGTCCGATTGCGGCAAGCATCCAGAGTTTCATGCGTCAAAAGTACCTAAATCATACCGCGCGTATGTTTGCATTATGCTTGCAACCCGAATTTTTACCGCTTTCCTGGCGCTGAGCGCCCCGGCCTATGGTCAATCTGATGACCTCCAGCAGCGAATCAAGGGCTTTCAATCGGAACTAGCTACAACCTATTCGGTAAAAACGCTTAACCTTCAAGGCGAATCTCTGGGAGCCCTCGAAAAAGAGGAGCCTGCCTTCCAAACTCACTTCAAGCTGGAGGCCAAAGAAAAAAGCGAAGACAACCTCGGCCGCAGTACAAAGCTCAACGTTCATGTGCGGATATTTGAGTTCGACGCAATGGACGACTTAAACTGGGCCATGAAACGGTGGATGCCTGACTTCATCGACCACAATGTCGTTAGGCCCGGGCGAGACTCCAAAACCTTACCGCATGCCGACCCCTCGATTGTCATCGTTGAGGGGACCGTAATCACGGTGCTCACCCTCCCTTGCAGTCAGTTTGACTTAGACCGTTTTCGAACTTGGCGTAAGCACCTGCTTACCTACTTCGGCGGGGCTTCATCGGTCGTTATTGAGGTTCAGGGTTGCGAAGGCCCATTGCTTTGGACCAAGAATGCTCCGGACCCCAAGGATCGGACGTGGAAGTAGTTCGAAACTGACTCGAATGGAACGAGATCGCGAGCCACGCGTCGTGCGCGGTCACGCGGCTGCGCTGGCTCCAATCGGCCGAGGTTCGGGCCACCCGCATTGCATGATGAAGAGCGCGCAAGCCTAAACCGCTCTTTTTGTGCCAGCTATGCATGGTTTCAAGGGCGTCTCGCGAAAATCCACCATCCAGCGCAAAGGACTCTATGGGCATTGCGCCGTTGCCCATCCAAGGGCCACGACTGCGCTGAATATCCACAGCATGGCGCAGTTTAAAAACCAACTCATCCCAAGGGACTGAAATTCGTTCGTCGCGCATCGAAAGGGCCAGGGCAACGTGGAACCGGTCAAGAAACGGCGCCGAAAACCGTTCTTGGTAGCGAGAGATTCGGTTGGGGGAGCAGGTGCATTTGACGTGCTGGTGCCCCGTGAACCCGCACGGACAGGGATTAGTTGCCCCAATAACCAACGGACTTGGCGGCGCGTTGCGCGCCCACAATGCCTCCATGGGTTTGCGCAGACCCTCAAGCGTGCGAACGGGCATTTCGCCCAGTTCGTCAAGAAAAAGAACACCTGAGCCCGCCGCCCAAAATGCGCCGTTGGCCCCGACGAGTTGCACCGGCGTGAGGCTTGATGGAGGTTCCACGTACGGCGTATTGGGCTCTACCGCGCTTCGAAGCAGGTGCACGGCCCGTGCAAACTCCGTTTTACCGACACCCGGGGCACCGTGCAGAAACGCGGGGTGGCGACCGGCCGCGACAAGTCCAAGAGCCGTTAAGGCCTTGGGGCTAAGCTCCAAGCTAGGCCACGTCGGAATCGTGCGAATTCGCGCCGGTACTTCAGCGCCCTCGATCGGTCGGCCCGTACGCACCACGGCGAGCACTTCGGCCAACGTCCGCACCGGCGACCACAAAGTACCTTGTTGCTTCCACGAGGCGGAGCTCGGATAAATAAACAGTCCCGCATCCCCGGGCGGAGCGGGGCGATCCTGGTCAACCCAGCTCACGCGGGACTTGAGGTCTAAGGTTCCGACAGCACAAAGGCCGTCTCGAAAGGGAATTTGCGCCGAAGCCATTAGAACCCCCAGCGCAATGGGCAAGTCCATGGAGCTGCCCAACTGCCACGGGCGTGACGGGTGAAAGGAGACGGTGATGCGCTTTCCGGGCCACTTGGCGCCCACCTCAAGGAGGGCCGCATGGATTCGGTTAGGCGCCTCGCGAACCGTTGGATCGCGGGTTCCGACCATGTGAAACGAAAATCCCGGCGTAGCCGCGACGTCAATGCGCAGCTCGTGCCAGCGGGCCTCGGCCCATACCCAAGTCAATAATGAAACTACCATGGCGCAAACCAACGACCCCATCACTGGGGCAGTCGGTAGCAAATGGATTTAGTCGTTTAGTTCGGATCGCTCGTGCGCCTTCACTCCTCTAAGCCCCACGAACGCTGAAGTTCTGGATTTAGAAACACGTGGCTGTACACGAGCAGGTCCGCAGACTGAAACAGCGCGTAGCCATTGAGCTCTAAATGGTAGTCCACCTCAGACTCCACACTACGGAGCACCCAGCGCTTTTGGCCCTTATTCCAAAGAAAAACGCCCAGCTCCTCGGCCGAATCGGGCACTGGCTTGAACTTCACAATATCCCATTCATACAAATGCGTGCGGTGGCGGTCCCGCAAACCCACCGCCTCGTCGACGTGCTCGTACTCCAACGGCTTACCGGTCCACCAAAAACCGTCGGGTGAATAAAAATCCGTGCCTTCAATCCTTCGCAGGTACCCCACGATGCGTTCTCCGACGCGCAGTCGGTAGCGAAGCTCAATCATTACTTAGGTAACCCCCAAGCGCCTAAATTGTTGCGTGCTAAACCCCCAATCGCTTCAACCCCAACCGAACGGCGTCGGCGCTTAGTTCCGCACGGCAGGCCCAGTCGCCGCGACGGCACCCATCGGACCCTAAAATGCTGCAGGGCTGGCAGTCCAAACGTGGCTCAGATGCCAGGTGCTCCACCGGACCGGGCGCAGCGAACCCTCCCGCCGGATGCGTGCCTGCCCAAAGGGCCACGGCCGGAACCTGGTACCGATAAGCCAAATGCTGCGCCGCCGAATCACACACAACCGCGGCCCGAGCCCGGCGCCACAACGCATCCTCCTCGTGGGCGGAACACCCGAAAGCCGACGCAAAACCTTCGGGGATACGTTCGTTTGGACCTCCGAGAAACACCACCTCGTAGCCCTCATTTTGGAGTTGCCGCCCTAGCCGGGATGCCTCGTCCAACGGCCATCGCTTGGATTCGCGGCTCGCGTAGGGCGACACGAGAATCAGATTTTCGCGCGGCGCAGGGGCTTCCAAAGGGCGGACACTCGGCCACCCTAACTTCTCCAACGCCACCTTGTGAAGATCGTACGCGTTGGGAACCAACTTCGTTCTTCCGGCAAGCAGCGCTCTTCGCGCGGCCCGCGGTTTGGTCGCATGTCCGCAAGGGATTTGAAGCAGGGCTGCGATCCAGCGGCTGCTTCGGGTGCGCACGTGGCTGTGGGCATCGTACCACGCGGTGAGGTCCGCCGAGCGCATCCACCCCCACCAAAACCACATCAGCGCAAAAAAGCGGCGGTAGGGCCCGCGGTCCACATCCAGCCCGTGCACTTCGATACCGGGGTGCGCCGGCAGGCGCTCCGCCCAACGCGGTCGGGTAAATAGGGTGATGCGGTCGCCATCCGTTACCGTCTGCGACAGCACCGAATGAAGCAAAACGACGTCGCCTAAGGCCGAAAACCGCACGACGCCGAGGTGACGTTTAGCCTTGAGCCCCATAAAGTGCCGGATTCGTTGCCGGATCGTTGTACAGCTTAAACTGGCGGTAGGGCGTGTAGCGCACCGAACCCGAAACCACCTCAGCCCACAGTCCGGCGCAGGCGGTCATGAGGTCAACGTGCTGGGCGTCCGCCGCATCAAGGCGCAGGCCGCACGCGGTCCGATGCGCGTCAGGGGCGTCGCTTCGGTCAACTTCTGCGCGAAGGTGGTAGCGCTTGAGCTGCAAAATGCACAAACGATCAAGGGCCCAGGCAAGCGACTCGGTCCGCAACGCGCCGCCAACAGCAACCTTAGGCTGAAGCAGGGCCGCAAGGCACACATCAAGAGCCTCGACGGCGTTGGTGCGTTCTTGGTTGAGGGCGTCAATTCGGCGTTTTATGGCCATCAACTGATCAGACGGCAGGTCGGTGCGCCGCACTTCGTCTTCGAGGTGCCACTGCACCGTGTCGATCCATGCCTTGGCGTACCAAGCTTGATCCAGGCTGCCGGCTTTGTAGGCCGTCGGGCACGGAGCGTCCCAGCGGTCGAGCACGTGGTAGTCTTCGATGGCTGCCTCGAGCAGCGCAAGGATGCGTTCGAGCGTCACTTCCCCGCGTTAAACGTTTTGAGTCCGGCATCCAGCCAATTTAAAAAAATCGAGGGGTCCGGGTCGTAGGCCGTGTGCCCATTGATCGCTGCCGGTGCCTCGACCGCCGGATCCATCAGCACGTAGTAGGGCTGGGCGTTGGCGTTAAAGTACTGAGCCTGAAGGTCGCCCCACTTTTGGCCCACCGTCTTTATTTTTTTGCCAGTCGTTGCGCTGACGCGGACCTCATCTGCGGGCAAGGTCGAGCGTTCGTCGACGTACAGCGACACCAGCACCACGTCCTCGGCAAGGCGTTGGCGCACCTCGGGGCGCGACCAGACCTCTTCTTCCATTTTGCGGCAGTTGACGCAGCCCCACCCCGTGAAGTCGAGCAACAAGGGCTTGCCGGCCTCAAGGGCGTAAGCACGAGCCTCTTCCAGGTCGTTAAAGCAGGGCAGGTTCAGCGGACAGTGGGCGTCTTCGCTCAGCTTCGTTTCGCTTGAAGCTGCGGAACTTGACCCCAATCCGTTGGGGTTTTCGGCATAAAAGGTGGGCGGAGGAAATCCGGCTACCAGCTTTACCGGCGCCCCCCAGATTCCGGGAAGTAGGTAAAAGCCCGTTACCAAAAAGAGGAGGCCCGTGAGCATGCGGCCCACTCCGAGTCCGCCCTTGGGCTCGTCGTCGTGGGGCATGCGAAACACGCCAAAGAGGTACAGCGCCGTTGCAAACGCGATGGCCACCCAAAGGGCCAAAAAGAGCTCGCGCTCAAGCCAGTGCTTTTGCCATACCATGTCGGCCGTGCTCAAGAACTTCAGCGCGAAGGCCAGCTCGAGGAAGCCTAAAGTGACCTTGACGGTGTTGAGCCATCCGCCCGACTTGGGCAAGCCCTTCAGCCACCCGGGGAAGGCCGCAAACAGCACAAACGGAAGCGAGAGGGCGAAACTGAACCCGAACATTCCGACAGCGGGACCGAGCAGCTCGCCGCTCACGGCCGTGGCCACGAGCAGCTGTCCGATCAGCGGACCGGTGCAGCTGAAGCTCACCAGCGCCAGGGTAAAGGCCATGAAGAAGATTCCGAGGAGTCCGCCGCGCTGCGACTGGTCGTCAGCCTTGTTGACCCACGACGACGGAAGCGTGATTTCAAACGCCCCAAAAAAGCTGATGGCAAACACCACAAACAGGGCAAAAAACGCCAAGTTGTACCACGGATTGGTCGCCATGGCATTGAGCGCATCTGAACCAAAAACCACCGTGACGAGAAGCCCCAAAACCACGTAGATCACGTTGATGCTTACCCCGTAGAGGATGGCCTTGCGCACTCCGTCGGCCTTCGACTTGCTTTGCTTGAGAAAGAAGCTGACGGTCAGCGGAATCATCGGAAAAATGCAGGGCATGATCAGCGCAAAAAAACCGCCGAGCATTCCGGCGCCGAACAGGGCCCAGAGGTTGACGGCATCGGCGGTTTCTGGCTCCTGGCTGGGGGAACCAACCTGCTCTTGCCCCTCTTCGGCCGCAGGGGCCTCGCCTTCTTGATTCGCTCCATCTGGACCCTCAACTGAAGCTGAAGGGGCTTCGTCGGCCTGGGGCTGCTGCTCGTTGAGCTCGGCCGTCTTGCGCGGCATTTCTTCACCGCCCAACTCGGGCGCTGCTGCGGCCGGAACCTTAAACACCAAACTCACGTAGTCAGGAGGAAGGCAGCGCTCGTCATCGCACACCATGAACTCGACCTCGGCCGTGTACGTAAAGGCCTTGGGGTTGCTGCGCTTGGCGGAAATCACGAAGTCGGCCTTTTTAGCGAAGTAGGCCAGCTCCATGCCAAAATTTTTGTCAAATTCCTTGATGGGCTTGGGCTCGCGCACGGGACCCTCGGTTTTGAGGTCCTTAGACGCGGGTAGCGTGAATGCGGTTGGAATCGGTCCATCGCTGCCAATAAACTGCGAGTACACGTGCCAGCCGGCGTCAATTTTGGCGGACGCCACCAGATTCAGCGTGCCGTCAGAAGCGGTCCGCACTGAAGTGCTCCACGTCACCGGCTGCAGAATTTGCGCCACGGCCATCGTGCACGAAAAAGCAAGGGCGAGCGCCGCGAGAAGAAATCGGTTCATAAGTTTCAAAGGTAGTTCACAGTCCAACGGACCACAGCGCCCGGTTCTGAATCCAACGCGAGGGCTTCGCTCAGTCGGATTCCCGGAATCCAAAGTACTTCACCGGGCTGTTCGCTGCGCGCGAGTACCACTACATGGCGGCGAACGGGAGCCGGAACTTTGGCTTCGGTCAGCGCGTCGCTAACCTTCTTGCGGCCTTTGAGTCCGAGCGGATGGATAACGTCGCCCTCCAACCACGTGCGCCAGCAGGCGCCCCGGGGTAGCTGCTGCGTGACCGGCTCGGTCGCGTTGCCAAGGTTTTTGGGCCGCTGCGTGCCTTCGATGGCCAAAATTTGCACCCGCGCGTGCCAGACTTCACCCGACCACAGCGGCAGCTCCACACGGCCTTCGGCGGGGCGGGGCGCAAAGTCCGCTTCGCTCGAGGGCAGCAGCAGCAGACCTTCGCGGTCGGCCCAAATTTGCCAGCCGTCGCGCTCGAGGTAGGCCCCCACTTGGGCCTCGGTCAGCTGCCGAAGCGCCTCTAGGTCAAAGGGCGCATAGGGTTTCAGGAGCTGGTGCACAATAACTTCTGAATGCGGATGGGCCAGCGCATCTCGGTACAGCACGCGGGCACCCGGCAGGCGGCGGCTCATTGCGGTGTACACGCTTGACTCGCGCTGAATGGCGACCTCCGCAAATTTCTGAAGGTTGCGCAGGTGGCGCATGGTGGTGCGAATTCCGTCGCGGGCCTGCGGAATCGCCTGCTCCAAGGCGGGCACCGCGTGGTGGCGCAGGTGGTTGCGGGTGTACTTGTCGCCTTCGTTGGAGGCGTCTTCGCGCCAATTCAGCCCCATGCGCTCGGCTTCGGTGCGGAGTTCCGATTTGTGAAAACCCAAGAGCGGCCGCCGGAGCATGCCGTTTTGGGGCGCCAAGGAGACCAGGCCGTCGATGCCCGTTCCGCGGGCCGCAAAAAGCAAAAAGGTTTCGATTGCGTCGTCGGCGTGGTGGGCCGTGACGATAAACTCGGCGCCAACCTGTTCGGCCTCATGCTGGGCCGCCCCGTAGCGCAGGCTGCGGGCTCGTGCCTGTAGGTCGGGGGCCGCACCAAAGTCGGTCGGAGCGTGAACCGCACGAAACGCACAGCCTGCCTGCTCTGACCAGGTGCGCACCAAGTCTTCGTCGGCAACCGACGCTTCGCCGCGAAGGCCATAGTTCACGTGGACCACCTGCATCGAGTACCCGTGGGCGCTCAAGGCCTCGGCAAGCACCATGGAGTCCAGTCCGCCCGAAACAAGCACCACCACGGGCTTGGCCGGCTGGCCCAACAGCTTGCTCAATTCCGCCCGGACGGCGGCTTGAAACGCGGGCGACGCCTTAGTCCAGGCACCCATTCCACACGTTTTGAGGGGTCGCCGCCTTGAGGAGGCATTCGTCCCATTCGGCCGCGGGATCGGCGGCAAGCGTTAACGCACTTCCTGCCCAGACCTGCCACGACTGCGACGGAACATGGCCAAACAGCGTGCGAATCAGCACGTTAAAGTCAGCGCTTCCGTCGGGCCGCACGTAGCCCATGGCCCCGCTGTACCAGCCGCGCGGGCGCGGCTCGTGGGCGTCGATCAGTTCCATGGCGCGCAGCTTGGGCGCTCCGGTCATGCTGCCCATCGGGAAACTCGCGGCCACCGCGTCGAGCCAGTCAAGGCCCGGCTTGAGCTGAGCTTCAACGGTGCTCACCAAGTGGTGTACCGTTTTAAAGCTCTGGAGTTCGAGAAGGCGCGGAACCGCCACCGTCCCTTTTGATGCCACCCGGCTGAAGTCATGGCGCACCAGATCCACAATCATGATGTTCTCTGCCTGCTCCTTTTCGGCGAACCTTAACTCTGCCGCGGCGGCCGCATCCGCCTCAACATTCAAACCTCGTGAAGCCGTGCCCTTAATGGGTTGACTGCAAATTTTGCCATCAGGCGTAACCTTTAAATAACGCTCAGGCGATGCACTCGCTACTGAGAAATCACCCCAACGAATCATGCCCCCCATGCCCGCTTCGGTCTGTTCCCGCAGCTTAGTAAAGAGGCGACCGAGGTCCCGTTCGCCTTTAGCTTCGGAGTCCACGCAAAGGTTAACCTCGTAAATGTCGCCCCGATGTAAGTGAAAGCGGAGCGATTCCGCACGCTCAAGGTAGTCCGGTGCCGACCAGCTCATCGACCAATGAGTCGGTTGCTGGCTCCTAATTTCTTTTTGGCGACCGGACTGCTTGAGCCAGGCTTGCGCGTCGCCGTGCTCCACGACCGTTCCGTCGGAATGGCACTCGAGAACCCACTCGGGTTCCCACATCGCCACGTCGGGCATACCGTGCCAGGCTTCACCGCGCGGAAGCAACGAGGGTTCAAACGCATTCTTGTGGTCGTAGCCCAGCACACCAAACCACCACGTGGGCTGATCACGCCACGCAGCGGCCACTTTTCCCCAGGACTCGGGGGTCGCGCGGTCGACTCGGTGAACGCGGCGGCAGCCGCCCGCGGCAATCCAGCGCAGGGAATTCAGTTCCTCCGCCGGGGCAGCCGGGTGGGTTTCAAAAAAAGCAAAGAAGTCCTCACCGGACCCGCGGCGCTGAAGTTCGTCCGCGAGGTCCGCCGGAGGGTTGGACCAAACGCGTTGACTCCAGCCCATGAGACTACATGTGTATGGCTCGTTTCGCCGTCGCGTCGAGGGCCGCCTCTTTGATGGCCTCCGTGTAGGTCGGGTGTCCGTGGCAGATGCGCGCTACGTCTTCAGCTGAGGCGCGGTACTCCATGGCCACCGCGAGTTCCATGATCAAGTCGGCCGCACGGGCACCCACAATGTGGGCGCCAAGCACCTCGTCGGTGCTGGCGTCGGCCAAAACCTTCACAAACCCGTCGGTGTCGCCTGAAGCGCGGCTGCGGCCCAGAGCCCGCATCGGAAAATTGCCCACCTTATACCCGCGGCCGCTGGCCTTCAGCTGCTCCTCGGTCTGGCCGACGCTCGCGGCCTCCGGCCACGTGTACACGATGCCCGGAATCAAATTGTAGTCCATGTGCGGCTTCTGGCCGGCAATCTGCTCGGCAACATCTACGCCCTCCTCTTCGGCTTTGTGCGCCAGCATCGCCCCGCGCACCACGTCGCCAATCGCATAAATGTGCGGCTGGCTCGTCTGCAGGTGGTCGTTCACGTTGAGGCGTCCGCGCTCGTCGGCCGTAATGCCGGCAGCTTCGTAGTTAAGCCCGGCGGTATTAGCCTTGCGGCCCACGGCCACGAGGCAGTAGTCGCCTTCGATCTCAACGGCATTGCCCTTCTTGTCGGTAGCCTTTACCTTCACCACGTCGCCGTGGCGCTTGACACCCTCGACCTTGGTTCCGAGGTGAAACGACATGCCGGTCTTGCGCAGCACGCGCTGCATCTCCTTACCGATCGACCCGTCCATCGTAGCGAGGATGGAATCGGCAAACTCGACGACGGTTACCTCAGCGCCAAGGCGCGTGTACACGCTGCCGAGTTCGAGGCCGATCACGCCGCCGCCGATCACGATCAGTCGCTTGGGCACCTCGGGAAGGCTGAGGGCTTCGGTCGAACTGATGATGCGCTCGCCGTCAAACTTGGCAAACGGCAGTTCGATGGGGGTTGATCCTGTAGCGACGACGATGTGCTTGGCCTTCACTGTGTGCTCTTCGGCACCCGAAACCTTGACGGTGTGGGCGTCGACAAACGACCCGAGGCCCTTGAGGACCGTAACCTTGTTTTTGTTCATCAAAAAGTCGATGCCCGAGCAGGTCGTGTCGACCACCTGCTTTTTGCGGGCCATCATTTGGGCCCAGTTGATCTTGGGTGCCTCGACCTCGATACCGTGCTCGGCGAACGCGTGGGTGGCGTTGTAGTAGTGCTCAGAAGAATCCAGGAGGGCTTTGGACGGAATGCATCCGACGTTGAGGCAGGTGCCTCCGAGGGTGGGGTCTTTTTCAACCAAAGCCGTTGAAAAACCGAGCTGGGCGCAGCGAATGGCGCTCACGTAGCCTCCGGGGCCGGCGCCGATAACGAGTACATCGAATTCCATGCGGCAAAGGTAGGCCTCACGGGCGTGCGCGAGGGCGCACGGTGAGGAATTCCGCCCTGTACCCTAGCGCTAAACGGCTTTAAGCCCCCGCAACCGGCGCACCACCAAACTCAGCACCAAGAATCCAAAGACAAAAAGCCCCCATTGACCGATAATGTCGCCGTGGCGCACAAAAAACGTCGATTCGCTGAATGTGGGCACCGTGGCGCGCAGCATGCCTTGCTGGTCCCAACCCAGCGACTGCTGCACCTGCCCGTCTGGGCCGATGACCGCTGAAATTCCCGTATTGGCGCTGCGCAGCACGGCTCGATTCTGCTCAACAGCCCGCAGCCGAGCGTAGTGCAGGTGGGCGACATGGCCGGGGGTGTTGCCCCACCAGCCGTCGTTCGTGATGATCGTCAGCACTTCGGCTCCGGCATTCGAAAACTCGGCGGCGTAGGGACCAAAATCTTGTTCCCAGCAAATGGGTGCACCGATGCGGGGCAGGTCGGGACCGGCCTCGAACACGCTGCGCTCGGTTTGGGTGGCGAGGGTGCCGCTGGTGCCCCCCAGCGAAAGCGTCAGGTCGCCCAGCACCGCACTCAGGGTCGACGCCATGGGCATGGTTTCGACGCCTACCACGAGCTTGGACTTGCGGTAGATCTGCAGCGGGAGGCCCGCTCGGGCAAAAACTGCGGCGTTGGCGTAGCTCACGTAGCGGCGGTCATCGATGCGCCGAGCCGCGGGGTTGCTGGGCTCTTCGCCGTGAAGTCGGTAGGTGGTCGCACCGAGTACCACCGCCCAATTTTTGCGCAGCAGCGGCTCAAACGCCAGCAGCGAAGGCCAATTCGACGCGTAGTTCTCGTCAAGTCCCTCGTGCAAAAAGGTTTCGGGTAGCACCAGGAGGCCCGGGGCGGAATCCGCCACGGATGCAGCCTGTGCCGCCCAGTAGCGGGCCTGCTGCAAATCAGGCGTTTGGAACTTCTCGGTGTAGGGATCGACGTTGGGCTGCACGACAAGCGCACGCAGGCTTCCGCTGGGCTTTTGGGCGTCAAGCCACGCACCAACGGCATAGCTCAGGGCGATGGGACCAAGCACGGTGGCCAGGAGCACGCGGCGCAGGCGCCGGGTTCCGCCATCGGCCAACTGCCACACCACCACGTTGGCGATGAGCAGCCAAAGGCTTCCACCCCGCGGCCCGGTCCAGGCGTACCAGCGCACCCAGTGCGGAACCTCCGCAAAAGCATTGCCCAAATTCAGCCACGGAAAGCTAAAGGCCCAGTCGTCGTGCAGGATTTCGATAGCCAACCAGCCCGTGACCCAAATCCAAAGCGCGGTGCGGACGCCGACCTGACGTGCCGCGTAGCTGTACAGCGTCCAGACGCCGGCCATGAGGGTTCCGTTGATGAGCACTGCGCCAAGCACACCAGACCAGTGGGCACCGGCGACCCACCAGGTTGTGGCCAAGGTAAACAGGGCCATGCTGCCCAAAGCCCACCCGGCAAAATGGCGGAGTTTGCCTTCGCGCATCCGCGATTCGAGCACCAGCATGGGCACCATTGACACCCACAAAAGCGGCGCCAGCACCGGGAATTCATGGTAGCCCAAGGTTCCGGGCCATGCGAGGCACAGCAGCAGCGGAGTTAGCAGGGCCAGCGCCCCGTTCGGAAGTCGGTTTAACGTCGCCATGACCCCAAAGGTAGCGCCGTACTTTTGTGGAATGCGATGGATTCCGAACGCCCTCACCTTGGGCAACGTGGCCTGCGGAATGGCCGCCATTTGGTACTTGATGTTCCAGAATTTCGAGTACGCCACGGCCGCCGTAGTGCTGGCCTTTGTCTTTGACGGCCTGGACGGCTGGGCCGCCCGCAAGGTCGGCGTGAGCGGGGAGTTCGGCGTGCAGCTTGACAGCCTGGCCGACGCCATCACGTTTGGGGTGGTTCCGGGATTCATGTGGATGCAGCTCGCGATGTGGATGAACACGACCTACAGTTGGCCTGCGCTGCCGGTGCTCGGCTGGGCGGTCACTTTGGCGTCGGTATACCGTTTGGCACGTTTCAACTCAGACATGAAGGACCATCCCGGTTTTTTGGGTATGCCTACCCCGGCCAATACCGCATTTGCACTTGGGCTCCTGTATGCGGCTGACGCCGAGCTGATTCCAATGCACCCAGCCTTCTTTTTGGTAGCGCTGGCGTGGTCGGTCTACAGCCTGAATGCCTCGTTTACTGTGGCTTCGTTCAAGGACCTACCGTCGGGTTGGTGGTCGCGCGGATTTAGGCTGGCCTGGCTTGCGGTATCGCTCACGGCATTTGCGTTTTGGGGCTTGGCCGCGATGGCGGTTGCCGTACCTTTGCTGCCTGTAGTTTCTGCCCTCGAAAAACGCTTTTTATGAAATTCCGCGCTGAAATCAACGTAATGCCCCACAAGGCACTTTTGGACCCCCAAGGCAAGGCCGTGAGCCAAAGCATGCCGTCCCTCGGACTGCCCGAAGTTGGCGGAGTGCGCATCGGCAAGCACATCACCCTGGAGGTGGAGGCCGCCAGCAAAGACGAGGCGCACGAAAAAGTGACGGTGGCCTGCCAAAAACTGCTCGCCAACCCGATTATGGAGAGCTTCGAGTTCGAACTCTTCAACCAGGCCTAAAGCCATGGAATACCGTCGTTTAGGTCGCTCTGGCTTGCAGCTAAGCGAGCTTTCGTTCGGAACCTGGATCACCTTCGGCAACCAAATCCCCTACGCGACCGCCAAAAACTTGTTTGTGGCGGCCTACGATGCCGGCGTCAATTTTTTTGACAACGCCGAAGTCTACGCCCACGGCGAGTCCGAGCGCGTGATGGGCCGCATCCTCAGCGAGGTAGGTTGGTCCCGCGACAGCTACACCGTGTCGTCCAAGGTCTTTTTTGGCGCCGGAGGCAAGCTTCCGACCCAGCGCGGACTGCACCGCAAGCACGTCGTCGAAGCCTGCCACCAAGCCCTCGAACGACTTCGCGTTGACTACCTCGACCTGTACTTCTGCCACCGCCCCGACAAAGCGACACCGATTGATGAGACGGTCTGGACGATGCACCAGCTGATCATGCAGGGCAAAATCCTGTACTGGGGCACCTCAGAATGGAGTGCTGAAGAAATCATGGACGCCCAGCGCGTTGCCGACCAGCACCACCTCATCGGCCCGACGATGGAGCAGCCGCAGTACAACCTGCTGCACCGCGAAAAAATGGAGTCCGAGTTTCTGCGCCTTTTTGAGCGAATTGGCCTCGGAACCACGATTTGGTCGCCCCTTGCGTCGGGCATTTTGACCAACAAGTACCGCGACGGACTGCGCGAAGATTTTCGCCTGAACCGCGACGAGCTTTCGTGGCTCAAGGACCGAAACGTGGTCGAAGAAAAACTTGCCATTGCCGGCCGCTTGGCCGACCT
Source organism: Bacteroidota bacterium (assembly GCA_016868755.1). Taxonomy (GTDB): domain Bacteria; phylum Bacteroidota; class Bacteroidia; order Flavobacteriales; family Schleiferiaceae; genus TMED14. Next base: position 14,425 of record VGFU01000016.1, read on the forward strand.
CGCCGCGGAACTCAGCATCACGCCAGCCCAATTGGGCATTGCGTGGTGCCTAAAAAATCCGCACGTGTCGACGGTAATGCTCGGCGCTACCCGGGTCGAGCAACTGCATGAAAACCTCAAGTCGGCCGAGGCCGTCGCGCTCCTAACCCCCGAGGTGATGGAACGCATCGAAGGAATCGTGGGCAACAAACCGGTGCTGGCACCGTACTAGCTATCTTTTAACGTTTAACCTCGGCTAGCGTAGCCGTTGGAACCGACTCGGACCCGAGGGCGGTTGGAGTTTTGGGTTGTTCCCCGCGGTGGGGAGCGCTAACCTTAAAACTCTAATTTATGCGTACGTTAATTTTTGCCAGTTCGGTTCTGGTTGCGTTCTCAGTCTCTGCTCAAAATGCGGACTACGTAGATGCCATTATCAATGTAGACGAAGCAGCAATGATCCGGGCGGTGAACGCCCAAGGTTCTAGCCTAACTGACTTAACCTTCAACATTGTGGCGCCAGGAACCGTAGGTGCTCCATTTGCCCAAGTAGCCAGTCAAACAATGTACTTACAGTATACCACGGTGAAGGGTGCCGCGCCTGACGACCAACGCCAGATATCCGTTGATGTAATTGGTGGCGATTTTCCAGCTGGGGTGAGTCTTTCACTTGCCGCTGCGGCTGCGGGTACCGGAACTACCGGTGTAGGTCAAGAAGTTACGCTGACCAACTCCCAGACATCCGCCGTGCTTCTAAGTGGGCTCGGTTCCGCATACAGCGGAACGCATGCCGGCCAAGGAATTCCCGTGACCTACGTACTAAACTACGCCACCGAGAACCTCGACGCGGCGACAGACGGGGTGGTTTCATTACAGTTCACGATAAGCAATATTTGATGGTGGTCAACCTAGATGGCCCAATCCGCATGGGTTGGGCCATACTTTTCGGTACGTCGTCGCACTTGCTTTCCGCGCAAGTGGTCGTGGTTAATGGGCTTGGGCATTTTCACCCATGGAACGAGCCCGCAGTGGGCCACATTGTGCTCTTGAATTCTAGCGACGACAGCCAACGGGTACTCGTACACACGGACAGCTTGTGGGGCGTCCAGCACCCGTTGAGAATCCCCAGCGAAGTCCGAATGGCGCCAAAAGAGCGCACATCCGTACCCTACGAGTGGTTTGGAACCGATTCCACGAGCCAAGGACTGCGGGTCTTTCTTTCCAGTATAGCGGAGCACCCAGCGACCGAATCCCTCGACGGAATGTTCCGGGTAAAGCTCTCCACGCGCTATGCCGTGGACCTGTACCGCGGTCGAATTACCGACGACCTCAAGGTGATTTGGCACGATGGGGCGGTTCATGTTGAAAACAGCGGTAGCGACTTTTGGGCGGGCGTCTGCTATCCCCTGTCGGGATCAACGCGGGGCACACGCCGAATTGCGGGAGGCGTGCTTCGCCCGGGTGAGCTTCGAGTCTGGACGGTGCCTCATGAGGCTCAAGGAATATGGCTCGAGCGCGTGGATGGCGCTGTCGTTGCCAGCTTGAGGCCATGAGCTTTGCCCTTTGGTGGGCGCTTTTTGCCCTGCCGAGCGGACTATGGCCCAGCCTTGGCACCTCAGGGGCTATTGGTGCAACGCACTGGTGGCTGCAAACGCCTCAATTACCTGGAGGTCGGCCGCAATTCACGCTGCAGCACCAGCAAAACTCGCTTCGCTATGGGGCCCATCCTCAGGGTTGGGCTTGGCACCTTCAGTCCAAAAACCTAGGCATCTGGTGGTCGCCAAACCGTACGCTTGGGGTTTCAGCTCAAACTCGCGGAACCTGGCGGGATTGCGCTTGGGATGCCTCGGCCGCTTGGTCTCCATTGGGTTGGACCGCACGGGCTCAAACTAAGGGTCTAAGCTTGGTCCGCAGCTACCAGGGCCAATACGGATTAGGGTGGTCGTGGGATGCATCCAGATTCGAAGTGCAGTGGGGCCCGATTGGACGCAGTTTGGGCATTCGCCATGGGGATCTAGAATGGCGCCGGAGTAGAACCTCAATGGGCACAACGGATCTACTTCGACTGCGGCATGGCTCAAACCTCCTTGAATGGCGGAGTTCAGAACTCCAGAATGGCTCCCAACACCAGTTTGGACTTCGCACCGGTTGGGGACCAAGCCGCCTTTGGGTCCAACTTTTGGTCCACGGGCAGCATGCCCAGACTCTAGCTCGTCTAAGCTTCAGCCAACCTGAATGGGGCGAGTTCATGCTGGGGTTTTCCCCACGTCAGGCTCAAGTACGATTCCAAGTTCCAGACCAAAGCCCTTTGCGAGGGAGCTTCGTCGAATGGGGTTCAGCGGCAACACTTAATCTCACGCACCGCGGGCGGGGAATAACGGCAATTTGGAATCCCTATCAGCAAAACCTCAGTGTTCAAATTTTTGCGCGGCATGAATTTGTGCCAAAAGCACGATTGGAACCCAAAAAACTCCTAGAACCCCCTGTCTGCTGGCTCGACGTGACGTATTCATACTACGGTCAACCTCCAAATGTTGAGCTCGAACTTCGCGGAACAAGCTGCCAGCGCGTGATCCTGATTGCTCAGGAACGGCAATGGAAAGACCATATTCCTCCGGGCCGTTATCTAGTTACCGGTGCAGCTCCAAAGGGCTGGAGGCTCGAGCTACCAGGCGACAGTTTGGAGCTAAAACCCAATGCAACGTGTCCGATTTGGATATCCCTTGTGCCCAACGCAGCACCCATTCGGTGGATCAGCGCGTCAAGTGCAGCTGCGGAATGAGGTATCCGACCGCGGCTCCCACTGCGAACCCTACCAGCACATCTGAGGGGTAGTGTTTTCCTGCCTGAACCCGCTGCCAAGCCACATAAGCGGGAACCGCCGCTGCGGCCGACCACACTGCGGGCTTCCACCGGGAATTCGGGTGCAGGTCGCTCCACACTTTGGCCGCATAAAACGTGTTGCAGGCCGTGAGGCTCGCGTGGCCCGAAAAAAAGGACTTGCGGGCATCTGCCTCCATACGTTCCGCTAGGGGTGCCCCGTCAAAGTACACGAAGGGGCGGTTGCGACGTACCACATTTTTGACGGCGTCTGTGAGCATCAAGGTGCTGAGGTTGGCCTGGAACCACATGCTTCCAAGCACGGCAGCATCGGCGATGCGGTGGTCGGCTCGGGTGTGGGCAAGCGCTGTGATGCCCGCGGCGCCAAAAGCGGCGAACAGGGCATAATCCGACCGTTGTCCGGCGGCCTCGTTCCAGCGATTCAGGGCAACCCGATCGAAGCCCACCGCACGTGGCGCGCCGAGCATTGCAAGCTCAAACTCGCTGAATCCGCGATGCTGGCCAGCGGCATACCCGTTCCAACCGGCTAGGGCAGCGCTGGCGCCATACACCAAGCCGTCGGTCCGCAAGCTCAGACGGTAGGGAAGTTGGGCCCAAAGGCCCTGCGCTGACAGCAACGCAAGCAGGCAAAAAACGCGTATCATGAGCACTAGTACTGGACCTGCAAGGTCTGGCGCTCGCTGCCCAAGGCATCGTGCACCTGAACCACGTACCACCCCGCCGGAAGTCCGCCGAGGTCTAGGTACTCGAGCTCCGCAGCTGAACGCTCCCAGTGGCGAAGTACGCGGCCTTGCGCGTCCACCAACTCCACGTGCCCTTCAGCCGCCGGACGCTCCAGCCAAAATCCGTTTGAAGCGGGATTCGGGTACACGCGGGTCAGGGGCGCACCCGGAAGCTCTTCGACATCGAGCGTGATCTGCGGCTGGGCCAGCTTGGCGCTGGTGTACACCCGGTACGCGCCGGGAGCCAGCGATAGGCTCGCATTAACGTCGGTCACGGTAAGGGTATCGCCGCTGAAGTACTCGTACCACGTTCCCGCCCCCGGAAAAGCCGGAATAATCGTCTGGGTCGTCACGCCAAAGTTGCCCAAGACCACTGCGTCCATTCCGCTGCTGTTGAACACCATGCGCTTGGTGGTGCCCGACAAACTGTAGGCAAACTGTCCGTCGCGGAACGTCGCCGGATGCGCGCGCCGAAGGTGAAACACCGCCGACGTCACGTCGTACAGGCGGCGGCGCTCCGGAACCTGGTAGTAGTTCCAGCGCAACGGCTTGTTGCAGACCCGGCACGGAACATTTATCGACACGTCGTAGCCCAGCTCGCCAAACATCCAAATCATTCGAGGCCCCGGAATCAGGTACGCAAACAGGTTCACGGCCTCAGCGCGGCGAAGCCCCGTGGCCAACTGCTTCGGATTGTGGTTGGCGTTTGACGTATTCCCGTACGTAAGCACCTCGTACATCAGACGCTCCTCGTCGTGGCTTTCGGGGTACGAAACCAAGGCGGGTTGCGACCATCCGCGCGCCCCGTGGTAGGCCCACGAAAAATTGCTCTGCGCGTTACCCTGCCCTGCCTGGTGAAAATTGTAGGTCGAATTGCCCCAAAGCATGAAGCCATAGTCCGCCAGGGCCTTTTCTTCACTGTTATCGGCCCAGTGCTCCAAAATCACGTGCGCGTTGGGATTCACCGACCAAATCGTGTCGCCGATGCGCTTAATAATGGCTTGGCGGACCGCGGAACTCCCGGCGTTGCCGTTCAAAAACCCTTTGGTGTAGTCAAAGCGAATTCCGTCGATGCGGTACTCCTGAAGCCAAAACGTCGTGATTCGGTCCACAAAATCCTTCGTGGCCTGCTTCTCGTGGTTAAAATCAAACCCCCAGCAGTACGGCGGGTGCGGACACACCGCATTAAACCACGGGCTGTTCGCGGCCGGCCGGCTGTTCGCCGCGTCCCAGTACATATTCACGAGCGGACTCTGCCCAAACGCATGATTGAACACCATGTCAGCGAGTACCGCGATGCCCTTGCTGTGGCACGAATCCACAAACTCCTTGAACTTTTCGGGGGTGCCGTAGTACTTATCGAGCGCCATGTGGAAGCTCGGATTGTACCCCCAGCTTTCGTTGTTCTCGAACTCGCTGTTGGGCATCAGCTCGATCGCATTAATACCCAGGCGCTGCAGGTAGCCCAACGTATCAATGAGCGACTGGTAGTTCCGCGCCGTTGTGAAATCGCGAATCAGCAACTCATAAATGATCAAATCGGCCTTTCCGGGCGGGGTAAACGCGGAATTTTTCCACGCATACTCCGGGGCACCAGGGCGCAAAAGCGCACAAAATCCGGTGGTTTTACCCGTGGGATACGGATGCAGGCCGGGCCATGTAGCCGCAGGAATGCTGCCATCTGAATTGGGATCCAAAATCAGCTCCGCAAAGGGATCGGCAACCTTGAGCGTTCCGTCAATCCAGTACTGGTACGCATACTTCTGTCCTGCCGTCACGGGAACCGCCAACCAAAAGCGCTCGCCGTCGGGTGACTTGTTCATGAAGTAGTTGGTCTCCGGCAAAAAGTTATTAAAATCACCGAGCACGTAGGCAAACTGCTTAAACGGTGCGCGCAGTACCAATCCCACCGTGCTGTCGTTCAAATAGTTTGCGCCATCAAGCCAGCCCGGCGGAACAGCCGCCACCAACTGAATCGGGTTACCGGTGTACCGAACCGTGTCGTAGGCCGTCGACGTACCGCTGGTCGCCTCGAGCACTACCGTGTGGGCCCCGGCAGAGGTAACCACCAGATTATAATTCAGACTTGTAGCATTGGGCACCGTCGTTTTAAGCACCCCGTTGTCGTAAATCTTGAGCGTTGCGGTCTGGTTGGAGGCTGCCACGAGCTTGAGTGTATCCCCCGGATTGGCAATCTGCGGTCCGCTCGGCGCAAAAAAGGCGGCAAGTAACCCGCTGTTGGCGGGATAAATCGGGTAGTAAATGTCACTGCCGTCGGCACTTCGGCCCACCACAGTTCCTCCCGCATTGCGGAACACAAACGCAAGCTGCTGCACTTGAGTGCCCGTCGGAAACCCATAAAACGTAGGAATGTGGTACTTAATTCGGTGCTTGTTGCTGCCCAAATCGGTCATCAGCACCTTAGGAGTAGGCTGCCCCCACGTGCCCTGCACAAACTGCCAGTTGGTAGGCGAAGTGGACGCCGAAGTAATTAGTCCAGCATGAGCATACACGGGCGTGGTCCCAACCAAGGCCGCATTGCCTTGGGTCGCATCGTACACGATCGTCACCGTGTCGTTTTGCGTCGGAAAAGCCGGTGTGACAGATAATATCTGTGCCTTGGCGCTAACGCAAAGCAAAAGAAGAACAAAGCTGTGTACTTTCATATTCGTAAATGTACTAAGCGTAATTGATACACTTTATTAATTGAACTGAAAAAGTTATTTCATATGCACCGCTCTATTCTTCTGTTTTTCATACTCGTGGCACTCGGACCCGTACTATTTGGACAAAACCAAACTTCGGTTCGAACACCCCTGATTCAGTTGGAATTAGGCTACCTCAGGTCCTGGCATGTGGAACCCTTCATTACCCGAAAGGACTGGATTCAAGTTCCGCAAACTTGGCAAGACCCCCGAAACTTTCCAGGTTCAAGTCAGTACGCGTTTACGTTTCGAGACACTTCATGGAAGTACGCATTCAACCACCACCACCCCATGTTTACAAGTAGGATTCGACTTACATCCAATCCTGATGCACGTTGGCAATTCTTTTTGATGCAATGCGCCATGTGGAATTCATGGCATCAACTTTCGTTTATGTTTGGCGGGGAAGCGAGTTACCGATACCATCCAAAAATGCGAGCAGCCCTTCAAATCGGAGCCTTGTCGGGCTACCATCTCTTACACACACTTGAACGGGGATCACTCATGTCCATTGACGGACCCGACGGTGGGGTATTTGCTGGTGCGAACTTAACTTTAGACTACGAGCTTACTCGAAATTGGCGAATGCGTTTAGCAGGTAATCATGCTATTATCGGCCTTGGCTTGTTTTATGCTTGGTCGCCACCATCGGATCCAACACTACGTACCGAACCCAAGTAACCGAGGGCTGCAGGCTGCGCTCCGCTATGTCGTACCACGCGCGAATGCGCAACGACGACGACCCTTCCCATCCGAGACCAAGGCCCAGAATCTGGGAATCTTTGCGGTACCACGACATAGGATCTTCTGGGTTGCGGCTCTGAAAAAGTCCCTGACCCAACGGAGCCCGAAAATTCTCTGCCTGCCAGTAGCTCGCGTCAAGCGATGCGCGCTTACCCATGCGAAGCTGGGCCTCTAGCGACGAGCCGTGCCCTGACTTTTCAGGCCCAAAACGCGCAAGCGGATCCGCGTACCTCAGGTGGGCCGCACGCACCTCCAATGGTCCGGCGTTGATACGCCCCATTAGGCCGAAATTCAATCGGTTTCCGTCTACCTCGGGCGACGTGTCAATTTGCCCGCCGACGTGATGGTACTGCAGGACTCCCTCGAGTCGCGCCCGCTTGCCAACCCAACCGGCTATTGCTCCGCCGTGAATGCGTTCTTTAACCGGACTTCCGTAGTCAATGGCCGACAGCCACTCCACCCAGTATTGGGCCCTAAATCCGCCGCCTGTGGCGGTTCCGCTCATTCCATACACAATCGGAACAGCATAGCGCAAATCAGGATTGACCAATTGTCGAGGAAGACTGTGGCTCCGTTCTAAAATGCTGCCAAATGACACCTTACTCCAATCATTTTGATAGCGAAGCGCTACCCAAGGAGCAAACTTCGGGATGGCACCAAACGACTGATGGACGAAGCCCCCAACTTCAGCGGTACGGGAGGTACCCATGGTAAAGGTTCGACGCAAACCAACTAATGCCCCAAAGCGCGTTCGGCCTTCTTCGGCAGGATGAAAAAACTCGGTGTTTCGAAAATACGCTAGGACTTCTGGCCTCCAAACGGTGTCTAGCTCACGCGATGAAAAGGTCGCCATTTGCGTTTGGGCGTTTGTACTCAAAATGCACATTATCAACATCCAACTGCATAAAAATCGACCTTGACTCATAATTCAAAAATACAGTCCCTTACCTGGAGTACAATTCGCAGGCATTGGCAAACCCAAAAGCGCCTTTAACTTTTTGCAACCTTCGCCATAAAAGGGCTTTTCTTACACGGAATTAGCAAATTGAACAAGTTTAGGAATTGATTAACTTAGAAGACATTAAACACACAATGCAATGAAAAAGTGGATTTCGCTATTCTTCGTCCTCGCTTTAGGCCAAATATCGTTTGGGCAGACATCTAATGGTCACGCAAGCCGCTATGTTTTTTCACCTTCGGGCTTCGGAATTGAAAAAGACAGCGCCTACCTAAACGTAGTTGGTCCATTAATCGACTTTCAATATGGCATCACGGACAACCTCTCGGTCGGAATCGGAACACCTCTTTTTTTAGGTGTTTATGGAACTGCCTCCTATCATGCTCAAATTAGTGATAAAATATCGTTCAAAACGGGCTTACTTGCGGGGGTTCCGACCGTCGGCCGAGGTACGTTTCTCCTTCCATTTGCAGTGGGTACCTATGGTTCACCCGACAACCAATTCAGCGTTGGAGTAGGCTACACAAGCTTTAATAACGACGATATTGAGATCAATGGCGCTGCCCTAAACATTGGCGGATACCATAAAATGGGAAGTCGAATTGGCATCGTGTACGAAGCATGGTATTTGCCTGAAACCGAGACGGCAATCATCACCCCAAACTTTAGAATTTACACTAACCGCGACCGACGCTATTGGAACTTTGGCTTTGCAAATTTTGCACAAAGGCAATACGACTACGAGTACGCAATCTTAGGATACGATATAAACGGAGACGGTTTTGTTGATACCCAGGATCCAAACTTGGGCGGTTTGGCAATATATGATTACAATAACCCCATCAAAACCAAAGGTTCTTGGGGGCGGTTCATCCTACCAACGATAACCTTTGCGATGTACTTGTAGTACTGTGCGCAACCCGAGTGATCGCTTAAAACACGATTACGCGACAGCACAAAAATATTAACACGCTCGTTCATTAGCGAAGTTCCAAGAATCTGAAAATCAGAGTCCTGTAGTGCCCAAGGCGGGAATCGAACCCGCACGGCCATCACTGGCCAAGGGATTTTAAGTCCCTCGTGTCTACCTATTTCACCACTTGGACGAGTGGAGCGCGAAAATACGGCGCGATTCCGCAGAAAATCCTACGGAACACGCAAGATTCCGCATAAACTACCACCAATCCCAACGGGCAATTGCAGATATTTGAACATGCCCGCACGACCGCACTACGCCCAGTCTTGGGAAGACCCGCGCCTGCTCCACAACCTGTGGGCTCGGTTCCCCGCAGACCACTACCACCTCATCGCTTCAGGCGGCGACCACGCGCTGGACTTGGCCCTTCGCGGCTACCGAAACCTCGACCTGTACGACGTGGAACCCGCGCAACTCGCCCACGTGCAAGCGAAGCAGAACGCCCTCCACCGACCTGAATCTGAACGAAATGCCCGCTTTGGCTACCGAAACGCCACCCAGGGACTCCTGCACGACGGGCGCCTCGAGCGCTTTTTAAGCATGTTTGCGCGGCGGGTACTGCCGCTGCTGGTTTCGAACCGAACGCGCGAAGCGCTCCGCACCGCCCAATCCCCCGAGGCCCAACTCGCACTTTGGGACGGCCCCTGGCAAACCGCCCGCTGGCGCTGGGCCGCCCATCGGTACTTTGAACCCCAGCGCGTAGACGGGGCGCGCCACCCCGGGCTCACCACCGAATCGGAACGCGTCAAGCAGCCCATTAACTATCTCGCTCAATTTCGCACGGCCTTGGGCACCCACGCCCTCGACGACAACCCCTTTACCGAATACCCGCTTTTTGGAAGCTACCGCGTTTCGCGCATACCCTACCTCGAAGAGGGACTTAGCGACCGCGCCCTTCAGCAACTCAAGTTGCACGCCACGAGCCTCGAAGCCGCCCTGACACTAGCTGGCCCGGGTCGGCGCGGAATCCACGCGTCAGACATCCTCGAGGGCCGCACCCCGGCCGAGGTTCATCGATTTTTTGAACTTGTAGACCGCGCCAGCACTGCCGGATCGACCCTAATCTTTTGGGACCACCGGTTCCGCACCGAATTCCCCGAATGGTGGCTCCAAACCTGGACCCCCGTTGGCGACCTGCCGCCCGACCGCGTACCTTTTTACCATAGTGTTTATGCCTACACCAAATCCTAAACCCCTGGCGCTTCGGCTGTGGCGCTACCAGACCGAGCGTTTTCCGTTGGTGGCCCTCGTTCCCACGACCTTGGCCGTGCTCTACTCCACCTGGGCGATACTCAGCGACCAGGGAATCGAGGCTCCGCTCGTGAAGTACGCCGCCTTGGGCGTGGCTGGGCTTAGCTTTTTGCTGCACACCCGCATCACCGACGAGCTGCGCGACCGCGCCGTCGACGACGTGCACCATCCCGACCGACCGCTGCAGCGCGGACTCGTTTCAGAGGCCGAACTCACTCGGGTGGGCTTCGCCAACGGTGGAATTTTCATCACCCTCCACGCGCTTCTCGACCCCCTCTCGGGGCTTTTATCGGCAGGACTGCTCGCCTACAGCCTCATTGCGCGCTACGAAATCGGTCCGCTCAAGTGGCTCAAGCCCCGGTTTTACCTCTACAACGTCGTGATGCTGGCTCAAATGCTCTTGCTGCAATGGATCGCCTACGCGGCACTGACCCACAGCCTCGACTGGAGCCCTGCCATTTGGTGGCACGGCATGAGCATCTGGGCCCTCAGCGCCCAAATCGAGATTGCGCGCAAATGCTTAGCCCCCGAACAGGAAACGAGCTACCGCGACAGCTACTCGTCGCGCCTCGGAACCTGGGGAAGTGCCCTTCTCACCGTGGCCGTCACGGCCCTCGCGGTGGGAACCATGTGCAGGGCAGCGACCGATCCAAGCCTCGTTCCGGCCGTGCTGGCGATGTTTTCGGTTGCCTGCGGCGCCCTAGCCTACGCGCTCAAGCCCAATAACGGCCGAAGCCAAGCGCTTCAAGGCACCGCCGTGCTCGCCTACCTGCTCACCAACCTTATCCCTTAATCGGTGCTCGGAACCTTTGGCAACAAAGCGCTGGGATTGCAGCGGCTGGCGCAGGGCGGATTTCGCACGCTGCCCATGCGTTCCGTCGACGCCGACGCCGTTCGGGCCGGCCAACCCCTGCCCCTAGACGCCCTTCGGGCGCAGCTGGGCGGCCCCGCTTGGTTTGCCGTGCGCAGCTCTTCGGCCACCGAAGACACCGAAACCTCCGCAGCAGCTGGTGCCTTTCGCACGGAGTTGGGCGTGGCCTTTGAGGGCTTGGCCGACGCCATACTTCGGGTAGCTGAAAGCCTTCCCCACGAAGGCGGGCCCCATGGCGTGGTTATCCAACCCATGGTCGCCGAGGCCGTGGCCTCCGGCGTGCTGTTTACCCACCCTGATCGCTACGCGGTAGCCCTTGCGCCGGGACTTTGCGCCCACGTGGTCAACGGTCACCCCGTCGAAGAACGCGGCTTTTATCCCTCGGGCCATCCCTGGTACGTCCGACCCGACCACCGTGAAGGACTCGAGTGCTTGCGCATGAACCCCGGCACGGGAGCGTTCCGCACCGAACCCGCCGGCCCAAGCCCCTGGAGCCCTGCACTGAACCGCGCGCTGCATAAGGCCTACCGCGCACTTAACGAGCACTTTGGGCGCCCAATGGACGCCGAATGGACCTGGGACGGTCGCGAACTCACCATGCTCCAAGCGCGCCCAGTGACCGCCGACTGGCACCACGAACCCTGGCTGCTCGACAACTCCAACCTGGCCGAGTCCTACGCCGGGGTGGTGCAGCCCATGACCGTTTCGGTCGCCGCCAACCTCTACCGCACGGTCTACCAAGATTTGCTGGCGGCAAGTGGGGTTTCGCGCCCCAACATCGAACGCCACGCGCAGATCTTTGACCACCTGGTCACCGCGGTCCACGGCCGCATGTACTACGTGATGAACCACTGGTACGCCATGATGGCCTTTTTGCCCGGCTACGGCCGCAACAAAGTCAACCTCGAGCGCATGATTTCGGCGCAGACTAAGGCGCAACCTTTTTTGCCCGAATCCATTCGCCCCGGCGTGTGGCTCCGCGCCACCTACTACCCGATTGTCGTGCACAAATTGCTCACATTCACGGCGAAGCGCACCAGCTTTGCGCGCGACGTGCGCCGCGGATTTAAACGCCTCGACGCCCTCGACTGGGCCCAGCTCAGCGCCCAGGACGTGCAGCAAATCTGGCGCGAACTCGAAGCGGACTGGCTGCGGCGCTGGTACCTCACGGTCGAAAACGACACCGCCCTGATGACCCTGCTCGGCTGGGCTGAAAAAAAATTCGGCTCTGAACAGCTCGAAACCTACCTGCGCATGGAGACGCCAAGCGTGGCCCAGCTCCGCACGCTGCACCGAGTGGCCAAAGCCTGCCTTCAGACGGCCGGAGCCGCCGATGCCCTCGAGCGGGGCGACGAAGCACGATTTTATGCAGCGCTGCAGTCCGATCCTCGCGCGGCCGCGGAGCTCAAATCCTACTTGGCAGAATTTGGCGGACGCTTTCCCAACGAGCTCAAACTCGAGCAGCCGAGCCCCCTCGACTCGTTTGGTTTGCTGGCCCATACTCTTTTGTCGGCTGCCGCGCATGCGCTGCCCGAACCCCAACCCTCCGACGAGCGTTCGCTCCCGTGGGGCATCCGCAAGCTGCGCCAGTTCATCCGCCAGCGCGAAGAGCTGCGCTTGCTGCGTTCCACGGCCTTTGGCTGGCTTCGTCGGCTCCTGCTGCGCGCCGGCGACCTCGCTGCGGCCCAAGGCCTACTCGACCACCGCGACCACATCTTTTGGCTCACCCGCGAAGAATGGCTCGAAGCCGACCCCGCCACGTGGCGCGCAGCCGCCGAAGGGCGGCAAGCGGCCTATGCCGGCTACCGCGGCGAACCCCTTCCGCGGTCCTTTGCTTGGATGCCCGGCGAAGAACCGCCCCAGACAGAAGCTGGCCAAGGTTCCGCCTCGATGACCGGCCGCCGCGTGGTGCCTGGCCGAATGGAAGGGCGCGTGCTCGTAATGCCCGAATTTCAGCCCGGCCCCTGGCCGGAATTCGACATTTTGGTCGCCCGCCACACCGACCCGGGATGGAGCCTGCTCCTTGCCCAATCCAAAGGGCTTGTTATTGAGCAAGGTGGCCTTCTGAGCCACGCTTC